>NZ_CM145758.1:0-290000 GCF_055635455.1 Paracoccus sp. KKT209 | reverse complement strand
AATGCAGGGCCACCAAGGGAGCCGCCAGGTAGACAAGCTTGTGCAGCGTCCGCCAGCTCTGGCCGCCCAGCTTGCGCAGCGACAGGTTGTTCGAAGTCAGGGCCAGCGGCAGCAGCATCACGAAGGCCAGCATTCCGAACAGCAGATAGGGCCGCTTGACGATGTCGCGTGCCATCTGCGCCCACAGGAACCCCATGTCCATCACGACCCAAGCCAGCACATGCGGCAACGCATAGGCAAAGCAGAGGATCCCCAGGGCGCGCCGGAACCGCATCAGCGAAATGCCGGTCAGCCGCATCAGGGGCGTGACCGCCAGCCCCCCGACCAGAAAGTAAAGCGCCGTCCGACCCAGACGGTGCTCGATCTCCCGGATCGGGTCGACGCCCAGGCCGCCCGCGACCGTATCCCAGACCAGCAGGGCAAAGGGCAGCGCCCCTGCCAGCCAGACCAGCCAGACGGGGACAAGGCGCAGGCTGTCGTTGATCCGGCGGACCATCAGTAATTCGCCTTCAGGTCCATGCCCGCGTAAAGCTGCGCCACCTGATTGGCATAGCCGTTGAACATCAGCGTCTCCTCGCGGCCCGCAAACAGGCCGGCGCCCACGCGCCGCTCGGTCGCCTGGCTCCAGCGCGGATGATCGACGGTCGGGTTCACATTGGCGTAGAAACCATATTCCGACGGCTGCATCTGCTGCCAAGTCGCCAGGGGCTGCTGGTCGGTCAGGGTGATGCGGACGATCGACTTGATCGACTTGAACCCGTATTTCCACGGCACGACCAGCCGGATGGGCGCACCGTTCTGCTTGGGCATCGGTTCGGAATAGAGACCGGTGGCCAGGATCGTCAGCGGATGCATCGCCTCGTCCAGCCGCAGCCCCTCGCGATAGGGCCAGTCCAGGATGGCGCGGGTCTGCCCCGGCATCTCGGACGGGCGCATCACGGTCTCGAAGGCCACGAACTTGGCCCCGGGCTGGACGCCCACCTTTTCAAGGACCGAAGCCAGCGGCACGCCGATCCAGGGCACGACCATCGACCAGGCCTCGACGCAGCGCAGGCGATAGATCCGCTCCTCCAGCGCATTGTCGGGGGCCAGGTCCTCGACGCCATAGCTGCCCGGGCGATTCACCATGCCGCCGATCTCGACCGACCAGGGATCGATGGTCAGCGCAGCCGCATAGCGCGCGGGATCCTCCTTGCCGGTCCCGAACTCGTAGAAATTGTTGTAGTTGGTGATCTGCTCGAAGGTGTTGGGCGTCTCGGCGGTCGAAAAGGGCGACGGCTTGCCGGTCAGCGCCGCGGCCGCGCCCGGCAGCAGCGCGGATGCGCCCAATGCGGCGCCGGCGGCCATGAACCGGCGGCGGTCCAGGAACACGGACTGGGGGGTGACGTCGGACCAGGTGAGTTTCATGTCGATCTCCGATCTGCAGGACAGCGCTGTCCCGATTGCAGCTTGTCACAAGACACGGGGCAAGCGGCCCGGGTGGTGCATCACATTCGGTTGAAAGATCGAATTGCGCCCCGGTCAGGCGGCGCCTCAGTCGGCGCGCTCGATCTCGGACAGGAAGGCGTCGGCAAAGCGGTCCATGCGGGGCGCATCCAGGTGGCGGGTCAGCGCCTCGCGGCTGGCGGGCCGGGATTCCGCGATGCGCCGGATCTGTCCGGTCGAACAGGACAGCGGCTTCTCGGTCCCGTCCTCGCCGCGCTGCAGCCGCGCCTGCGCCTCCACCAGCCGATCGAACAGCGCGCCTTCGGGCCGCCCGGCCAGCGCGCGGCGGGCCGGATGCATCTGCGGCTGCGCGCCGGCGATCACCGACAGGAACTCGGCGCCAAAGCTTTCCAGCTTCTTGGCGCCCACCCCGCCGATCCGGGCCATCTGGTCCAGGTCCTGAGGACGCTTCTGCGCCATCTCGATCAGGGTCCGGTCGGGAAAGATCACATAGGCCGGCACGCGGGCGGCCTCGGCCAAGGCGCGCCGCTTGGCCTTCAGCGCCGACAGAAGCGGCTCGTCCTCCTCGTCGACCTGGGTGCGCAGGACATTCGCGGCGCGGGCGTTCTGGGTCGTGTCCTGGCGCAGGGTGACGCTTTCCTCGCCGCGCAGGATCGGATGGGCGGCCTCGGTCAGGTGCAGGGCACCGTGACGCTCGGGGTCGGGACGGCAGAGGTCCAACCCCATCATCTGCCGAAAGATCGCCTGCCACTGGCCCCTTCCGAAATCGCGGCCGACCCCAAAGGTCGGCAGCTGGTCATGGCCGCGTTCGCGCACCTTGTCGGTGGTGGTGCCGGTCAGCACGTCGATCAGGTGGCCGCTGCCGAACCATTCGCCGGTGCGCAGCATGGCCGACAGCGCCTTCCTGACGGCCAGCGTGCCGTCGAACAGCTTGGGCGGGACCTGGCACAGGTCGCAATTGCCGCAGTCCTCGGCCAGCTCCTCGCCGAAATAGGCCAGCAGGCGGCGGCGGCGGCAGCCGGTGGCCTCGGCCAGCCCCAGCAGCGCGTTCAGCCGGGCGTGATCGCCGGCCTTGCGGGCAGGATCGGCCAGCCCCTCGTCGATCTGCGTGCGGCGCAGGCGGATGTCGTCGGGACCGTACAGCGTCAGCGTGTCGGCCGGATCACCGTCCCGGCCCGCGCGGCCGATCTCCTGGTAATAGCCCTCGATGGATTTCGGCAGATCGGCATGCAGCACCCAGCGGATGTCGGGCTTGTCGATGCCCATGCCAAAGGCCACGGTCGCGACCACGATCAGCCCGTCCTCGCGCTGGAACCGCGCCTCGGCCTCGCGCCGCGCCTCGGCCTCCAGGCCCGCGTGATAGGCGATGGCCGGGTGCCCGGCCTCGCGCAGCGCCTGCGCCAGGGTCTCGGTCCGCGCCCGCGCCCCGCAATAGATGATCCCGGACTGCCCGCGCCGCGCGGCGACATAGGTCAGCACCTGGGTGCGCGGGCTGTTCTTGGGCTGAAAGGCAAGGCGGATGTTCGGGCGGTCGAACCCGCGCAGGAAGGTGACCGGCGGGGCGCCCTCGAACAGGCGCGTCACGATCTCGGCCCGCGTCTCGACATCGGCGGTGGCGGTGAAGGCCGCCAGCGGCACGTCCAGCGTGCGTTTCAGGTCGCCGATGCGCAGATAGTCGGGGCGGAAGTCATGGCCCCACTGGCTGACGCAATGCGCCTCGTCCACCGCGATGGCCGTGACATTGGCGCGGCGCAGCAGGTTCACCGTCCCACCCGAGGCCAGCCGCTCCGGCGCCATGTAGAGGATCTTCAACTGACCCGCAGACAGCGCCTGGAACACCGCCTCGGTCTCGGCCTCAGTATTGCCGCTGGTCAGGGCGCCGGCCTCGACGCCGGCCTCGCGCAGCGCGCGCACCTGATCCCGCATCAGCGCGATCAGCGGAGAGATGACCACCGTCACGCCTTCGCGCATCAGCGCCGGCAGCTGATAGCACAGCGACTTGCCGCCCCCCGTGGGCATGATCGCCAGCACGTCGCGCCCCTGCGCCACGGCCTCGACGATCTCCTGCTGGCCGGGACGGAAGCCGTCAAAGCCCCAGACCTGGCGCAGAAGATCGCCCGCAGGAAGGTCTCGCGCCATCAGAAGCCGTAGAAGAACCCGGCATTGTTGGCCAGGGCCCGCTGCAGGATGATGATGATGATAAAGACGATCAGCGGCGCCAGGTCCAGCCCGCCGGTGCGGGGCAGCATGTTGCGGATCGGGGCATAGACCGGCTCCAGCAGGCGGTTCAGCCCGTCCCAGATCTGCGCGACCAGCGGCTGGCGCAGGTTCAGCACCTGGAAGTTGATCAGCCAGGACATGATGATGTGGACGATCATGATGAACCACACGACCTGCAGGATCAGTTGCAAGGCCTCGTACAGCGTTCCCATGGTCACTCCTTCGTCCGCGGCGGTTTTGCACTGTATGGCGACGTGCCGGGCCTGACGCAAGCCGATGCGACCCGATGCCGCCGCGTTCGCCTTGACGCCCTCTTGATCCGCGGCCACCCAAGGCGCAAAGGAAAGGGCTGCCATGTATCCGCTGATCCGCTTTGCCAAAGAGATGCTGAAATTCCGCAATGCGCCCCGGCTGGCGCCGACCGGAACGCATGTCTCGACCCATGTCTGCTGGCCCTGGGACCTCGACCCCTGGATCGAGCTGAACAACGGCCGCACCCTGACCCTGTTCGACCTGGGCCGCATCCCGCTGGCCAGCCGCACCGGCCTGATCCCGATCCTGCGCGCGCGGGGCTGGGGCATCACGGTTGCGGGCAACTCGACCCGCTATCGGCGCCGCATTCGGGCGTTCCAGCGCTTCACGATGATGTCGCGCACCGTGGGCTGGGATCACCGCTTCGTCTACATGGAACAATCGATGTGGCGGGGAACGGAATGCTGCAACCAAGTGCTGATCCGCTCGGCCGTGACTTCGGCGCAGGGCATCGTGCCGCCGGCCGAGGTGATGGCCGCGATGGGGCACAGCCCCGACAGTCCGCCCCTGCCCGACTGGATCACCGCATGGATCGCGGCCGACGCCGTGCGCCCCTGGCCCCCGGCCATCCCCGAGGACGCGAAACTTTCCTTGCCAGTCTGACGGTTGCCGGGCCTTATGTCGCCGAACGCGCGACAGGGGGACGGCATGAACCGCAAGCGGATCTGGGGCTGGTGGTTTTTCGATTGGGCCAGCCAGCCCTTTCACACGCTGCTGCTGACCTTCATCTTCTCGATCTACTTCGCCGAGGTCGCCAAGCGCCACTTCATCGCGATGGGCGACAGCAGCACGATGGCCGGGGCCCATGCGCAGGCGCTGTGGGGCTATGGTCTGGCGATCAGCGGTGCGGTGATCGCGCTGCTGGCGCCGATCCTGGGCGCCATCGCCGACACCTCCGGGCGGCGGCTGCCCTGGGTATGGCTGTTTTCCATCCTCTATGTCGTCGGATCGGCGGGCCTGTGGTGGCTGATGCCCACCCAGCCCGCCCTGGTCCAGGCCATCGTGCTGTTCGGCATCGGCCTGATCGGGGTCGAGTTCGCCACCATCTTCACCAATGCCATGCTGCCCGGCCTTGCCCCCCGGCACGAGGTCGGCCGCCTCTCCGGTTCCGGCTACGCCTTCGGCTATCTGGGCGGCGTGGTGTCGCTGGCGCTGATGCTGGCGCTGTTCGCCGAAACCCCGGGCGGCGTTACCCTGGCGGGCATCCCGCCGCTCTTCGGGCTTGACCCCGCCCTGCGCGAAGGAACGCGCTTTGTCGGTCCCTTCACCGCGATCTGGTACGTCGTCTTCATGCTGCCCTTCTTTCTGTGGGTCCGCGAACCGGACGTGGCGCGGCGTCCGCTCCGGGTGCGGGCGGCGCTGCGCGACCTCTGGGCGCTGGTGCGCAGCCTGCGCCATCGCCGCAGCCTGGCGCTGTGGCTGCTGTCCTCGATGTTTTCCCGCGATGCGCTGAACGCGCTTTACGGATTTGGCGGCGTCTATGCGGGGACGGTGCTGGGCTGGCCGGTCTTCCTGGCCGGGATCTTCGGGGTGATCAGCGCCATCTCGGCCGCGATCATCAGCTGGCTGGGCGGCCGCGCCGACCGCAGCTTCGGCCCGCGGGCGGTCATCATGACCTGCATCCTGGCGTTGACCGCCGTCTGCACGCTTCTGGTCGGCATGGACCGCAATTCCGTCTTCGGGATGCCCGTCGGGGCCGAGCCGCTACTGGCGGGGCTGCGCCTGCCCGACCTGATCTTCTTTGCCTGCGGCGCGGTGATCGGGGGCGCGGGGGGCGCGCTGCAGGCGGCCAGCCGCACCATGATGGTCCGCCACACGACCGAGGCGCGCGCGACCGAGGGCTTTGGCCTTTATGCCCTGTCGGGCAAGGCTACCGCCTTCCTGGCACCCTTCCTGATCGCGCTCAGCACCGATCTCAGCGGCAGCCAGCGGATCGGATTCCTTCCGCTGATCGTGATCTTCCTTGTCGCGCTGGTTCTGCTAGGGTGGGTCGACCCGGAAGGAGAGGCCCAACCGTGATCAAGAAGACCCTGACCGCCGCCGCCCTGATGCTGGGACTGGCGCTGCCCGCCGCCGCCGACCCACTGGCCAAGGACGTGTTCGGCGCGTTCCGCGGCCCATCGCAGGGGCCGGCCGTCGCCATCGGCTATTATTCCCAAGGCTGCGCCCAGGGGTTGGTGCAGCTGCCCGAAACCGGCCCGACCTGGCAGGCCATGCGCCTGTCGCGCGACCGCCACTGGGGCCATCCGGTGATGATCGACTTTCTGGTCGGCCTGTCACGTGCCGCCCGGCAGGCGGGCTGGCAAGGACTGTATATCGGCGACATCAGCCAGCCACGCGGCGGGCCGATGACCTCGGGCCATGCCAGCCACCAGATCGGGCTGGACGCGGATATCTGGATGCTGCCGCCCCCCGCGCTGAACCTCAGCCGCCAGCAGCGCGAGAACATCTCCTCCGTCTCGGTCGTGGCTTCGAACGGGCTGGGCCTGTCGGGCAACTGGACGCCGCAGCACATGTCGATCATGCGCGCCGCCGCCGGCGACCGGCGGGTCGAACGGATCCTGGTCGATCCCGTGGCCAAGGTCGCGATGTGCCAGATGGAAACCGGCGATCGCGGCTGGCTGCGCAAGGTGCGCCCGATCAACGCCCATGATTATCACTTCCATGTCCGGCTGTCCTGTCCCGCCGGCTCGATCTGCCGCACCCAGGACCCGCCCCCGCCCGGCGACGGCTGCGCCGAGGCGCAGCAGTGGATCAACAACCGCGCCAACCCGTCCCGCGCCCCATCGGCTCCGGCCGATCCCGATTACCGCCATCCCCGCACCTATCGGCTCAGCGAGCTTCCGCGACAATGCAACACCGTCGCCGCGGCACCCTGAGCGCCCGGCTGACCGCTGCGGCCCTGTCGCTGGCCCTCGGCACCGCGCCCGTTCTTGCAGGCGCGGTGCTTGACCATGTGGGCACCTATGTCTGGCGCTACGATCACGCCAGCTTCGGCGGCTTTTCCGGCATCGAGATCAGCCCGGACGGGCGGAGCTTCCACGCATTGACCGACCGCTCGCACCTGTACTGGGGCAGCGTCGAACGGGACGACCAGGGCCTCATCCGCGGCATGAACATCGCCGGGCGCGCCAATCTGCAGGACAGCCAGGGCAAGCCGCTGCCACCGGGCTATACCGGCGACAGCGAGGGGCTGGCCGTGGACAGGGACGGCGGCATCTGGGTCAGTTTCGAAGGCCTGGACCGCGTCGCCTCCTATCCCGATCCCGACCGCCCGGCCGTCCGCCTGCCGCTTCCGCCGCAGCTGCCCGGCATGGGCGTGAATTCAGGGTTGGAGGCCTTGGCGATCCGGGACGACGGCACGCTGATCGCCGTGCCTGAACGCTCAGGTGGGCCGGACCTGCCCTTCCCGGTCCTGGCCTTCGACGGTGCCTGGTCGCGGCTGACCCAGATCCGCCGCGATCCGCGCTGGCTGCCGGTCGGCGCCGATTTCGGGCCCGACGGCCTCTTCTACCTGCTGGAGCGGGACTTTCGCGGCATCCTCGGCTTTTCCTCGCGCCTGCGCCGGATGGAGCTGACCCCGGACGGTCCCCGGAACGAGGAGATCCTGCTGGAAACCCGCCCGCTGCAATATGACAACCTCGAGGGCATCTCGGTCTGGGACGACGGGCAGGGCATCCGGATCACCATGATCTCGGACGACAACTTCATGTTCCTGCAGCGCACCGAGATCGTCGAATACCGCCTGCACGACACCACCCGGCAGGCGCAGCGGAATTGACAAGCCGGCAGGCCGGGGCATAAGCGGCCCTGCCCGCGCCCAAAGGCCGGGCCAAGTTCTTCCGCAACCTTGCAAAACGGAAAAATCCCCCCGATGACCCGCTTCCTGCCCGGCATCCTTGCCATGGCCGCCATCGTCGTGGCGTCGAACATCCTGGTGCAGTTCGTGATCGGCGACTGGCTGACCTGGGGCGCCTTCACCTATCCGCTGGCCTTCCTGGTCACCGATGTCATGAACCGCATCCACGGGCCGGCGGCGGCGCGGCGGGTCGTTCTGGCGGGCTTTGTCACCGGCCTGGCCTGTTCGCTGGTCGCCGCCGGCCTGCAGGCCACGACGCTGCGAATCGCGATGGCCTCGGGCACGGCCTTCCTGGTGGCGCAGCTGGCCGATGTCGCCGTCTTCGACGCGTTGCGGAAAGGCCGCTGGTGGCGCGCGCCGCTGGCCTCGACACTGGTCGGATCGGGCCTGGACACGGCGCTGTTCTTCACCATCGCCTTCTGGGCGGGCCTGCCTGCCGACATCAACACAGGCTGGGCGGCAGAGCCCGTTCCGCTGCTTGGTCAGGGACCGGTCACGGCCCTGTGGGTTTCGTTGGCAGTTGCCGACTGGCTGGTCAAACTTGGTCTGGCCCTACTGGCCCTTGTGCCTTTCCGACTGATTGTCCGCAATTTGTTGCGGGGGTCGGACAAAAGCTGATTGACAGAATTTCGATCTGTGTCACCATTTCCCTATAACGGCAATCTTTTGAAAGGAGGTGGTCCAGTGTCGAGAGTGATAGTGGAGAGAGGTGTCGGAACATTCAGGGGGGCCGTGGCCTGAGGGCAGCCCCAAGGGTCGTAAACCCTGGTTGGGACCGGATGTCTTTCCATCCCTAACCGGACCATCTCCGTGGATCTCGCGGGCCGCCTTCTTGGGGCGGCCCGTTCCCCAGTTAGAGACGCAGGGATCTTCATCCCCGCGCTCCAACGCAAAAAGGACGGCCTCGCGGCCGTCCTTTTCCGTTTTGGTTAGTCGCCATAAGATGCCTCAGGTCGGCAGGCGGGGCCTGCCTTGGGCGGTTGATTCTCAGGTCCGGCCGACGCCCGAACAGCGTCGGCCGGACGCCCTTCAGATCCGCTCTATGGCAATTGCGATACCCTGCCCGCCCCCGATGCACATGGTGATCAGCCCGATGCGGCCGCCGGTCCGCTCCAGTTCGTGCAGCGCCTTGACGGTCAGGATCGCGCCGGTCGCGCCGACCGGGTGGCCCAGGGCGATGGCGCCGCCGTTCGGGTTCACCCGGGCCGGATCAAGCCCCAACCCCTTGTTCACCGCCAGCGCCTGCGCGGCAAAGGCCTCGTTCGATTCGATCACGTCGAACTGCGCCACCGTCAGCCCGGTGCGCTTCATCAGCGCCTCGACCGCCGGGATGGGGCCGATGCCCATGACCTCGGGGCGCACGCCGGCCACGGCATAGCCCAAGATGCGCGCGCGCGGGGTCAGGCCGGCCGCCTCGGCCGCCTCGGACCGCGCCAGCACCAGGGCGGCCGCGCCGTCATTGATGCCGCTGGCATTGCCCGCAGTGACGGAACCACCCTTCTGGAAGACCGCCTTCAGACCCGCCAGCTTGTCCAGGCTGGTCTCCTTGGGATGCTCGTCGGTGTCGAAGGCGACGGTGCCCTTGCGGGTCTTCACCTCGATCGGGACGATCTGGTCGCGGAAATGACCGGCGGCGATGGCGGCCGCCGCGCGGCGCTGCGATTCCATCGCGAACTCGTCCTGCTGCTCGCGGCTGATGTCATGTTCGGCGGCGACGTTTTCCGCCGTGACGCCCATGTGGCCGGTGCCCATCGGGCAGGTCAGCGCGCCGGTCATCATGTCCAGCATCGCCTGGTCGCCCATCTTGGCCCCGAAGCGGGCCGAGGGCAGGATATAGGGCGACCGGCTCATGCTTTCGGCGCCCCCCGCGACGGCGAAATCCGCATCCCCCAGCAGCAGCGCCTGCGTGGCCGACACGATCGCCTGCGCGCCGGATCCGCACAGCCGGTTCACGTTCATCGCAGGGGTGGTGTGGGGGATGCCGGCGTCCAGCATCGCCACGCGGGACAGGTACATGTCGCGCGGCTCGGTGTTGATGACGTGGCCAAAGACCACCTGGCCGATCCGGTCCGGCGCGATGTGCGCGCGCTCCAGCGCGGCGCGGGTGACGGCGCTGGCTAGATCGATGGGCGGCAGGGCAGACAGGCTGCCGCCAAAGGTGCCGATCGCCGTGCGGGCGGCGGACAGGATGACGATTTCAGATGTTGACATGGGGGCCTCCTCTTGCCTTGGGGCAGAATAGGCCGCCTGTCCCGTCCCGCAAGTCGCGCGTCCGATTCCGTCGCGGCACGCGGCGAAACGCGCCCGGCCACAGGACAAATTGCAGAGCGCGCGATCCGGCGCTATGCTTGCCAGGAATAACGAGACGAGGCCCCGCATGACCCAGACCGCGACCGCCCCCCGGCTGCGCATCAAGCTTCGCCTCGAATACGACAGCCCGCTGATCTTGGGGCCAGGCAAAGCCGAGCTTCTCAGCCGCATCGCGCGGCTTGGTTCCATCTCGGCCGCCGCGCGCGAGATGGGCATGAGCTACAAGCGCGCCTGGACCCTGGTCGAGGAGATGAACATGGCCTTTGCCGACCCGGTGATCGACAGTGCCCGCGGCGGCGCAGGCGGCGGCGGCGCGACCGTCACGCCCACCGGGGAAAAGGTGCTGCTGCATTACCGCGCGCTGGAGACGCTGCTGCGCGAGGCGGGGGCGGAAAACCTGCATGCCCTGAACGCCCTTCTGCGTCCCGAAAGCAACTGAGCCGCCCGGCCATCAACAAAGCTGCGCCGTCCCCCGGCCCGGGGCGGTTTGTCCCGCCCCTTCTTCCGGCTTTGTGATTTCACTGCCGCGTGATTTCCCGTAATATCTCCGGAAAAGCAGAACAACGAGCAGCACGAGGGCAGAATGAACAGGCTACTGAAGCTGGCCATTGTTGGGCTGGTCGCCTCTTGCGGCGGCGGCAACTACAGCGCGCCGCGTCAGCTGGACAATGCTTGCGCCATCGCGGCCGAACGTCCCGCCTATCTGCGGGCCATGCGCCAGACCGAACGCAAATGGGGCGTGCCGGTGCATGTCCAGATGGCGACGATGTACCAGGAATCAAAGTTCATCGGCGATGCGCGGACCCCGCATCAATATGCCTTGGGCGTCATCCCGATCGGCCGGCAGAGCAGCGCCTTCGGCTATTCCCAGGCCCTCGACGGCACCTGGGAGGAATATCAGCGCGCCACCAGGAACTCGCGCGCGCGCCGCGACAACATCCGCGACGCCACGGATTTCATGGGCTGGTACATGGATGGCAGCCAGAAGCAGCTGGGCCTGTCCATGCATGATGCCGGATCGCAATACCTGGCCTATCACGAGGGGCGTGGCGGATTTGCCCGCGGCAGCCACCGGCAAAAGGCCTGGCTGATGCGCGTGGCCGGACAGGTCGGGCAACGATCTGAGATGTATCGCCAGCAGCTGGCGGCCTGCCGCCGCGCTTGATCGCTTGACGCCGGAAAGGGGCTGGGGTCCTCTGAGGTCAGCAGATCGAGGGGAACAGCACATGTATCGCGTCATCGGAACCGGCAAGTCCCGGGCCTTCCGCGTCCTTTGGATGCTGGAGGAGCTGGGCCTGACCTACCAGCATGTCCCGGCCAATCCGCGCAGCGAGGGCGTGGCGCAGTTCAACCCGACGGGCAAGGTGCCGGTGCTGATCGATGACGGCACGCCGATCACCGATTCGACCGCGATCCTGACCTATCTGGCCGACCGGCACGGCCAGCTGACCCACAAGGCCGGCACCCTGGACCGCGCCCGCCAGGACAGCCTGACCCAGTTCCTACTGGACGAATTCGACGCGGCGCTGTGGCTGGCCGCCCGCCACAGCTTCATCCTGCCCGAGGAGCTGCGACTCAGCGCGATCAAGAACACGCTGCGGTGGGAATTCGAGACCAGCCAGAAGACGCTGGTCCATCGCATGGCGGACGGCCCCTTCCTGATGGGCGACCAGATGACCGTGCCGGACATCATCCTGGGCCATTGCCTGGACTGGGCCCTGATCGCGCGCTTTCCGATCACCGAGCCGCGCCTGACCGAGCATCTGGACCGGATGCGCGGCCGCTCCGCCTATGGGCGGGCCGCGGCGCTCTGATCGGCTGCGGGGGGCGGGGCGGGAGACGCGGCGTTCGGCTGCGGCGGATCGGTCCGGCCCACGCTGGCCTGGGCGGCGGGGGCCAGAAAGTCGTCGATCCGGCGCCGATCCTCGGGCGTCAGGTCGGTGATCGTGTGCGTCATCGGAAACCTCTTCTGCCGACAAAGGGCCGGCCGCGGTGGTTCCTCCCCTGGGGGAACAGGCTAGCGGGGCCTTGCCCGATTCGTCCGCGAAGATCCGGGCTTTTGCGACTCAGGTCGCAGAGAGCCGCGCGGCCGCCGCCCGTCCCGCACGCCGCCCGGTGGCCATGCAGCCGGTCAGCAGATAGCCCCCGGTCGGCGCCTCCCAGTCCAGCATCTCTCCGGCGGCAAAGACGCCGGGCAACGCGCGCAGCTCCAGGTCGGTGTGCAGGGCACGGGAGGTGATGCCCCCCGCCGACGAAATCGCCCGCTCCAGCCCCATCGAACCTTCGTGGCGCAGGGAAAGCGACTTGGCGCGCGCGGCCCAGGCCTGCGGATCCTCCGGCAGGGGCCTGCCCCATTCCAGCAGCAGCGCGACCTTGACCGGATCGCCCAGCACGCGGCGCAGCCAGTTGCCCAGGGACAGCCGGCCACGCGGCTGCGCAAAGCGTCGTGCCAATGCCTCCGGGCTGAGGTCCGGGGCCAGGTCGATGCGGGCCTCCGCGCCGTCACGGATCGCCGCCGCAACCTCGTAGATGCCGCCGCCCTCGATCCCCGCGCGGGAAATCACCCATTCGCCCCGCCCGACCCGGTCGCCCCGGTCGCCCACGACCAAGGCCGTGCCCTTGACCGGTGTTCCCAGAAACCGCTGCATCGGCTCCGACCAACTGACGCGAAAGCCCATGTTGGCGGGGCGGAAAGGCGCCACTTCCACGCCCGCCCCCGCCAGGATCGGCACCCAGGCCGCGTCCGACCCCAGCCGCGGCCAGCTTGCCCCGCCCAGGGCCAGCACGGTCACCGCAGGGCGCAGCAGCCTGTGTCCCTCCGGCGTGTCGAACCGGAACCCGCCGTCCTCCAGCCCCACCCACCGCCAGCGGCGGCGCAGATCCACCCCGCCGCCGGCCAGCCGCGCCAGCCAGGCCCGCAGCAGGGGGGAGGCCTTCATGCCCAATGGAAAGACCCGCCCGGTGGAGCCCGCGAACAGCTCCACCCCCAGGCCCTCGGCCCAGGCCATCACCTCGGGCGAACCGAAGCTCGCGCCCGTACCGTCCTCCAGCAGGTGGCCCCGCGGTTCGGCCGACAGGTCGCCGCCGGCAAGATGGGCCTGGAACACCGGCAGCGGTTCAACCCTTGTCAAGTTCAGGCCGGACTTTCCCGCCATCAGGAACTTGCGCGCCGGGCTGGGCATGGCCTCGGCCACGATCACCCTGCGGCCCGGCGCCATCAGCATCTCGGCCGCCATCAGCCCGGCCGGGCCTGCCCCGATCACCAGCGCATCGACCACCAGCGCGTCAGGCGGATCGCTCACCTGCGGCCCCGGGGCTTCATGGCCAGCCGCAGCAGGGCCCGCTCGACCAGCGGCATCTGCGGCGCGCGGCTGGTCGAGCGCAGCGTCATGTCCGTCGCCAGCAACAGCGACACCGCCTCCTCCAGCGGCCCCATGCCCCAGCTTTGCGCCTGCCGCGCCATGCGGTCGCGACGCGGCCCGAACACCGGCGGCCGCGCCCGCGCCAATGCCACACCCGGCCCGGCCGGATCGGCCGCCGCCAGGTGCAGCGCGCGGAAATGGCGCAGCGCGGCGATGCACAGCGTCACCGGCGCGATGCCCTGCTGCTCGATGCGCCGCATCAGCGGGCCGAAATCCCCCTCGCGGCGCTCGGCCACGACATGGATCAGCTCGTCCAGATCCGCCTCGATCGTGGCCGGGGCCAGCAGGGCGATCTCCTCGGCGGTCAGCGGCGCGGGATCGCCGTGCTTGTAGAGGCCGATCTTCTCGACCGTCTGGCGCAGGTCGCCCGGGTCCAGGGCGCGGGCCAGCAGCATCAGTTCGCGCATCGCCTCGCGCGGGACCTCGCGCAGGCCGGCCTCGGCCAGCCAGCGGGCGACCTCCTCCTCGCCGGGCGGGTCGTCATAGACCGGGGCCGTCACGGCCTGGCCATGCGTCTCGAACAGCTTGCGCAGGGCCGAGGTCTTGGACAGCGAAGCCGCCGTCACCACCACAACCGCGTCACCCTGCCGCCATTCGGTCAGCGCCGCCTGGATCGCCTCGGCCGCGCTGTCGGGCGTGTCCTCGACCACCACAGCGCGCGGGCCGGGAAAAAAGCCCACCTCGCGCACCGCGTCGACCAGCTGGGCCGGGTCGCGTTTCAGCCCCCCGCCGGCCATGCGGGTCAGGCGCATCTCCTCGTCGGCCTTTTCGCCGACCAGCGCGCGCACCGCCTCGGCGCGCTTCAGCGCCACCCGCATCGCGTCCTGGCCATAGATCAGCAGCCCCGGCCGCGAGGGGTCGGGCCGCGCCAGATAGCGCGCGATTTCTCCCCCCTTCAGCAGCACGGCCGCTACTCCGGCAGGGCGGTGGCGGCCGCCAGCAGGCGCGTCACCACCTGGTCGGCCAGCATCATCGCCAGGCGTTCGCGCGCATCCCCCTCGGCCGCCAGGGTCGAGATCGTGGTGCCGGTTGTTGAATAGGAGGTAAAGCTGCTGACCCGGCCCTGCGCCACCACCTGTCCGCCCGGTCCGGTCAGCGAGAAATCGGCCGTGCCGTTCAGGGAATAGCGGGTCGTCACCTCGTCCGGGGTGATGGCCTGGCTGACGACCGCGGCGTTGATGCGATAGTCCAGGTCGTATTCGGCCTGGTCCTCGGGCCCCAGCCTCTCAGCCAGCCGCCGGTTGAAGATGAAGTCGATCGGCGTTTCCGGATCGCGCGGCCGCACCCGACCGAACAGCCGAGCCCCCCCGCCGCCCGGCCCATAGACCGGGCTGAGCCCGCAGGCCGCCAGCGCCAGCACCCCCAGCAGCAGGGCGCGGCGCGGCAGGCGCTCAGGCGACCACATTGACGATCCGTCCGGGCACGACGATCAGCTTCTTGGGCGCCGCACCTTCCAGAAAACGCTGCACCGTCTCGTCGGCCAGAACCAGCGCCTCGATCTGCTCCTTGGCCATGTCCTTGGGAACGGCGATCTCGGCCCGGCGCTTGCCGTTGATCTGGATGGGCAGGGTGACACTGTCATCCTCCAGCATCGCCGGATCCGCCTGAGGCCACGCGGCGTCCACCACCAGCCCCTGGCCGCCGGACCTGGCCCAGATCTCCTCGGCCAGGTGCGGCACCATCGGCGCCATCAGCTGCGCCATGATCCGCAGGACGGCGCGGCGCGCCTCGCCCCCGGCCTGCGACTTGCCCACCGCATTGGCCAGCTCGTACAGCTTGGCCACGGCCTTGTTGAAGGCAAAGCCCTCGATGGCACGGGTGACATCGGCAATGGCGCGATGGGCGGCGCGGGTGAGGGTAATGTCGTCGCCCCCCTCGGCCGGGGCCTCATCGGCCAGGCGCCACAGCCGCGACAGGAACTTGGACGCCGCCTCCGCCCCCGAGGCGGTCCATTCCACGTCGCGCTCGGGCGGGCTGTCGGACAGCATGAACCATCGGGCCGTGTCGGCACCAAAGCTTTCGACGATGTTGACCGGATCGACGACGTTCTTCTTGGACTTGGACATCTTGGCCGAAGGGATCACCTGGACCACCGTGCCGTCCGCCAGCCTGCCCTCGGTCACGTCCTCGGGCAGATGATAGACCGGCCGCCCCCGCGCGTCCTCGGTCATGTAGATCTCGTGCGTGACCATGCCTTGGGTGAACAGCGCGTCGAAGGGCTCCTTGGCGCTTTCGGGCAGATGCCCGGTCTGCACCATCGCGCGCGCAAAGAAGCGCGAATAGAGCAGGTGCAGGATCGCGTGCTCGATGCCGCCGATATACTGGTCCACGTTCATCCAGTAATCCGCATCTGCGCGGGTCGTGGGCGTTTCCGCCCCAGGCGACGTGAACCGCGCGTAATACCAGGAACTGTCCACAAAGGTGTCCATCGTGTCGGTTTCCCGACGCGCCGCGCCCCCGCATTTCGGGCAGGTGGCCTGGCGCCAGGTCGGGTGGCGGTCCAGCGGGTTGCCCGGCACGTCAAAGGTCACGTCCTGCGGCAGCAGCACCGGCAGGTTCCCCTTCGCCTCGGGCACCGTGCCGCAGGCGTCGCAATGCACCACCGGGATCGGGCAGCCCCAATAGCGCTGGCGCGAGATGCCCCAGTCGCGCAGGCGGAACTTGGTCACGCCCTCGCCATAGCCCGCGCCTTCCGCATGGGCGATGGCGGCGTCCACGGCGGCCTCGCCGGTCTGGTCGACGGCCCCGCTGAAGCCGCGGACATAAGTGACGGCCTCGGTCTTGGCCGGCACGAAGGGGGCATCCGCCACCAGCGCGTCGGCCTGCTCCTGCGTCATGCCGGGCTGGCCAAAGGTCGCGCGGATGGACAGGCCGTATTTCGTGGCGAACTCGTGGTCGCGCTCGTCATGCGCCGGGCTGCCAAAGATCGCGCCGGTACCGTAATCCATCAGCACAAAATTCGCGATCCAGATCGGCAGGCGCCAGTCCGGGTCCAGCGGATGCGCGACGGTCAGGCCGGTGTCGAAGCCCAGCTTGGGCGCGGTCTCGATCGCCTCCTCGGTGGTGCCGATCTTGCGGCACTCCTCGCGGAAGGCCTCGATCTCGGGGCGGGTCGCGGCCAGCTCCTTGACCAGCGGATGATCCGGCGACAGCGCGACGAAGCTGGCCCCCATCAGCGTGTCGGGACGGGTCGTATAGACCTCGATCGCCTCATGGCCTGCGGGGGCATCGACGGTGGCGAACCGGAACTGCAGCCCGCGCGACTTGCCGATCCAGTTGGCCTGCATCAGCCGCACCTTTTCCGGCCAGCCCTTCAGCCCGTCCAGCGCCTCCAGCAGCTCATCGCTGTAATCGCTGATCTTGAAGAACCACTGCGTCAGCTCGCGCCGTTCGACCGTGGCGCCCGACCGCCAGCCCTTGCCGTCGATCACCTGTTCATTGGCCAGCACGGTCATGTCGACCGGGTCCCAGTTCACCTGCGCCGACTTGCGGGTGATCAGGCCAGCCTCCAGCATGTCCAGGAACAGCGCCTGCTGCTGCGCCACATAGGCGTCGTCGCAGGTCGCGAACTCGCGGCTCCAGTCGATGGACAGGCCCAAGGGCTTCAGCTGATCCCGCATCGTCGCGATATTGGCATAGGTCCAGTCCCGCGGATGCCCGCCCTGTTCCATCGCGGCGTTTTCGGCGGGCATGCCGAAGGCGTCCCAACCCATCGGGTGCAGCACCGAAAACCCCTGCGCGCGCTTGAACCGCGCCACCACGTCGCCCATCGTGTAATTGCGCACATGGCCCATGTGGATGCGCCCCGACGGATAGGGGAACATCTCCAGGACATAGTATTTCGGGCGCTCGTCGCGGATGGCGGTGAAGGTGCCGGCGTCGGCCCAGGCCTTCTGCCAGCGGGCTTCGCTTGTCGCGGGATCATAGGGCATGTCGGACCTCGGGCGTCATTCGTTGCCGGGCGGGTTTATACCCCCCGCCGCAGCGGGTCCAGAGGCCGGCAAGGGGGCGGCCGGCACCACAGGTGCCCCGCCCCGCCGCGTCACAGGCGGCCGTCGCGCAACCGCAGTTGCCGGGCCCGGGTCAGGATCGCATCCTCGACCGCGCGGACGGTGCCGGGTTCCACCGCCCCGCCGCCGGGACCCTGCAGCGACAGGCGCAGGCTGCGCGCGTCCAGGGCCGGATCGCTGATCTGGATCGTCGCGCGATAGGACCGCCCCCCACCCGGAGGCGTGCCATAACCGGTCTGGATCACGCCGGTGAAGGGATCGATCGTCTGCACCGGCAGGAAGTTCAGAACCTCCAGGCTGGCGTTCCACAGGTACTTGTTGACGCCGACGGTCTGGTTCGGGTTTTCCGAGTTGCGCAGCAAGTCCTGGATGCGGGTGACCCGCGCCGAGGGACGCTCGTCCGCGGCGGTCAGGATCGACGGCTCCTCTCCTCCGCTGCGCGAGGCGGTGTTTCCGCAGGCTGCCAGCCCCGCGCAAAGCGTCGTGACGATCATAAGGCGCGCGGCGCGTGCGGTATCCATGCCATCCCCCGGGCTCTTTCGGTCAGGGCCAGCATTAGCCCGGATCGACCCGCTGAAACAAGCGCTTTGGGGTAGGGAGAAGGGCCTGTCCACGCTGCGTCGCAGCAGGCTTCAGGGCAGGTGTGGCCCTTGTGCATCACGGAATTGGGTAAAGAAAACAGGCCGCGCTTGAATCCGTTGCATCACAAGTTCGAAACGGTGAAACAAAATGCATACCCAAGGCGGGACCGCCGGCTTGGGCATCAGAGAGACAAGAGGGAACATCACCATGAAAAAGGCACTTTTCGCCTCCACCGCGCTGGTTCTGTCGGCCGGCGTGGCTGCTGCCGACGTGACCATCTCGGGCTATGGCCGCACCGCCATGACCTATGACGACACCCGCGACCAGGAAACGCAGATGTCGTCGCGCGTCCGCCTGAACATCCATGGCACGACCTCGACCGACCAGGGCGTCGACTTCGGCGCCCGCGTCCGCGCGCAGTGGGACCAGGGCGATGCCGGCATCACCGCGCTGTCGCCGGGCCAGCTGTATGTCACCGCCAGCGGCCTGACCGTCGCCGTGGGCAACGTCGGCACCGCGTTCGACAACGCCGGCCTGCTGTATGAATCGGAAGTCGGCCTGATCAGCCGTTCGCACGGCAACCCGTCGGGCGCCTTCTTCGCCTATGCGTCGAAAGCCTATGGCTCGGACGCTTCGGTCACCGAGTGCGTGATCGACGAGGAAACCAGCCGGCCGGTTTGTGAAACCGTTGTCGAGAACGCGACCCGCAACCGTCAGGGCGTCTCGCTGGAATATGCGGTCGACGCGCTGAAGGCCCGCATGTCCTATGTCGATCCCGACCAGACCTCGGGCGACACCACCGAAGAGATCAGCGTCTCGGCTGACTACGCGATGAACAACATCGCCCTGTCGGCTGCCGCCGTCAAAGACGGTGCCGGGATTGACGGCAACGACCAGTACTTCCTGGGCGCCTACTACACCCTGGCAGGCACCGAGAACGGCGTCGGCCTGAACTGGATCGACAACGGCTTTGCCGATGGTGAAGATCTGGGCAAGACCATCGTCCTGTACGGTGACTATGTTGTCGCTCCGCAGACCACGCTGAGCGCCTATATCGCCAACAACAACGCCGACGGCAACGAGACCGACAACGCGTTCGGCATCGGCGCCAAGTACGACCTGGGCGGCGCCTACCTGGCCGGCTCGCTGGAGCGTGGCTATTCCGAAGAAGTCCGTGGCGACTTCGGTCTGCGCTTCGACTTCTGATCCTTTCGATCAAGTCTGAATTGAAAGAGCGGGCCTTGCGCCCGCTCTTTTCTTTTTGTCAGGTGGCCGCATGGGACTGGATGACATCAAGCGCCGCATCGCCGCGGCAGAACAGGCCGCCGGGCGCAGCCCCGGCAGCGTCACGCTGATCGCGGTCAGCAAGGTGCAACCCGCCGAACGGGTCGAGGCTGTCCTGGCCACCGGACACAGCGTCTTTGGCGAGAACTATGTTCAGGAGGCGCAGGAAAAGTGGCCCGGCTGGCGGGACCGCTTTCCCGGCGTCTCGGTCCACATGATCGGCCCGCTGCAATCGAACAAGACCCGCGCGGCGGTGGCACTGTTCGACGCGATCCACACGCTGGACCGCATGACCCTGGCGCGCAAGCTGGCTCAGCAGATCGACGAGCAGGGCCGCAGGCCGCAGCTGTTCGTGCAGGTCAACACCGGGGACGAGCCGCAGAAGGCCGGCATCCTGGCGGATGAGCTGCCGGGCTTCCTGCGCTCCTGCACCGAACTGGGCCTGTCTCCCGAGGGGCTGATGTGCATCCCGCCCGAGGGCGCCGACCCGGTGCCGCATTTCCGCCTGCTGCGACGCCTGGCGCAGGATCATGGCCTGCCGGGCCTGTCGATGGGGATGAGCGCCGATTTCGAAGCCGCCATTGCGGAGGGCGCCACCCATGTCCGCGTGGGCTCTGCGATCTTCGGCGCCCGGACCTATGCCTGACGCGGGTTAGCGCCCGCCCGCCAGCTCCGGCACGATCAGCCGCGTGCCCGGCCGCGCGTGGCGCGCGATCCAGAAAAGATGCGGGCGCGTAAAGGCGATGCAGCCTTCGGTGCCAAAGCGCGGGCGGCGCCACTGGTGCAGGAAGATGGCCGACCCGGCGCCGGGCGTGGCCCGCGGCCAGTTCCAGTCCGTGGTCAGGACCAGGTCGTACAGCGGATCGGCGCGGCGCAGACGCTCGTGGCTGGCCGCCAGGGGCGCCCGCACATGGTGGTTATAGGCCGGATGCGCCGGATCGTCGCACCACAGGTCCGCAGGGCCGATGGCCCGCGCCCAAAGCGCCGGGCGGGGCAGCCGGTCGGGCCGATACCACAGCCCGGTGATGCGGTGGATCCCCGCAGGCGTCGCGTGGTCGCCTTCGCGCTTGGCGGTGCTGATCCCGGCCCTGCCGATGCTGCAAGGGAACAGCCGACCCCGAAATCGCAGCCCCAGCGGCGTCAGGACCATGTCGGCCGTGCTCACAGCAGGTGGCCCGACTTGATCGCCTTGATGTCCAGATAGCCGGTGTTGTGCCGGTTGCGGGGCACGATCAGCGGCACGCGCTCGGGCACCGCAATGCCGTGGTCCTCCATCATCGCCACCTTGCGCGGGTTGTTGGTCATCAGCCGCACCGCGCCAAAGCCCAGACGCCGCAGCAGCGCGGCACCGATGCGGAAATCGCGCTCGTCATCCTCGAAGCCCAGCCTGTGGTTGGCCTCGACCGTGTCGAAACCCTGGTTCTGCAGGTCATAGGCGCGCATCTTGTTCGCCAGCCCGATCCCCCGCCCCTCCTGGTTCAGATAAAGCAGCACGCCGGCCCCCGCCTGCCCCATCGCCGCCAGGGCCGCGTTCAACTGGGGGCCGCAGTCGCATTTCAGGCTGCCCAGCACGTCGCCGGTGAAGCAGGCCGAATGCAGCCGGGCCAGCACCGGCTGGTCGCGCGGCGGATCGCCGATCTCGATGGCGTAATGTTCGGTGCCGCCGTCGTCGGGGCGAAAGATGTGCAGCCGGGAATGTTCGGCCGACAGCAGCGGCAGCCGCGCGGCCGCGACCGGGGCCAAGGCATTCTCGGCCGCCAACTGCGCGATCAGCGGGCCGGGGGCCAGCCGCGTCAGGCCCGGCGGCACGGCAGGCACCGGCACCAGCAGCATCGCCGGCAGCAGCTCGGCCGATTTCGCCAGCGCCAGGGCGGCGCGATGGGGGGCCGCGTCGCCCCCGCGCGCGCTGGAGAGCGGCCCCTTCATCGGCATGCGCAGGTCGTCGGCCGGATCGGCCAAGGCGCGTAGCCAGGCCAGGTCCGCATCCCGCGGCAGCAGCACCCGCGCCAGCCCCTCGTCATAGACACGCGCCTTCAGCGTCTCCGCCCGCCGGGCGGTCAGCGCCAGAACCGGCTCTCCCAGCTGGCGCAGATCGGCCAGGCGCGCGGGCGACAGCGTCTCGATCGCGGCCGCCAGGTGATCGCCCAGGATGACGGGCAAGCCCATGCGCAAGTCGGCACGGGCGCGGGCAATGGTTTCGGCAAGTGTCGGGATCAGGCTCATGGGGCCACGCAATTTTGAAACAGTCTGAAACATAGCGCGCGATCCTGACAACTCCATGTGAGATTTTCGACATGTCGCTGGACGGGTTGCGCCGACGTCCCCACTGATTGCCCAAGAAGCAAAAGGAGGCAACCATGGCCGGACTGAAAAAAATCCTGCTGGTCGACGATGAGGAAGACCTGCGCGAGGCCTTGGCCGAACAGCTGGTCGCGACCGACGACTTTGACGTGACCGAGGCGGGCAGCGGCGCCGACGCGGTCGAGGCCACCAAGAATGCGATCTTCGACCTGGTGGTTCTGGACGTGGGTCTGCCCGACACCGACGGACGCGAGCTGTGCAAGAAGCTGCGCAAGCTGAACGTGAAATGCCCCATCGTCATGCTGACCGGCCATGACACCGATGCCGACACGATCCTGGGGCTGGACGCGGGCGCCAACGATTACGTGACCAAGCCCTTCAAGTTCCCGGTCCTGCTGGCCCGGCTGCGCGCCCAGCTGCGCACGCATGAACAGTCCGAGGACGCGATCTTTCAGCTGGGGCCCTATACGTTCAAGCCGGCGATGAAGATGCTGATCGACCAGAAGGACCGCAAGATCCGCCTGACCGAGAAGGAAACCAACATCCTCAAGTTCCTTTATCGCGCCCAGGACGGTGTCGTGCCGCGCGACGTGCTGCTGCACGAGGTCTGGGGATACAATGCCGGCGTCACCACCCACACGCTGGAAACCCACATCTATCGCCTGCGCCAGAAGATCGAGCCCGACCCCTCGAACGCCCGGCTGCTGGTGACGGAATCGGGCGGCTATCGACTGGTCGCCTGACCGCCTTGGCAAGTTTTGGCGCATGCCGCCGAAACGCGGAACCGGGGCGGAGGCCGGACGTTAGGCCCCCGAAGCCCAGTGGTCGGTGGATGCGGCCACACCCTCCCTCTCTGATGACCCCGGCGTTTCCCCGCGCCGGGGTTTTTTTCGTCAGCCCCGACCGTGCGGCGCGGTCCAGTCCTCCTCCGGCCCGAGGGGAATGATCCGGTTCGGGTTGATCATGTCGTGGCTGAAGTAATAGTGCCGGACATAGTGGTCGGGATGCACGGTCTCTGCCACGCCGGGCCATTGATACAGCTCGCGCGCCCAGGCCCAGAGGCTGGGGTAATCCACCACGCGACGGCGGTTGCACTTGAAATGGGTGTGATAGACCGGGTCAAAGCGCAGGATCGTGGTGAACAGCCGCCAGTCCGCCTCGCTGATCCGGTCGCCCGTCAGGTAACGGTGCCCGGACAGCAGCCCCTCGATCCAGTCCAGGCTCTCGAAAAGCGGCACGACCCCCTTCTCATAGGCAGCCTGCGACGTCGCAAAGCCGGCCTTGTAGACGCCGTTGTTGACGGTGTCATAGATGCGGGCGTTGACCTCCTCGATCCGGTCGCGCAGGGCCTCGGGCCAGTAATCGTCCGTGTTGCCGGTGATGCCGTCAAAGGCGCTGTTGAACATGCGGATGATGTCGGCGCTTTCGTTCGACACGATCTGCCCAGTTTGGCGGTCCCACAGGACCGGAACCGTCACCCGCCCGGAGGCATCGGGCCTGGCCTTCAGATAGACCTGCCGCAGATAGTCCAGGCCGAACTGCCGGTCGCCGGTGGCGCCGTCGAAATCGGTGCGGAATTCCCACCCTTCCTTCAGCATCTCGGGATGCACGACCGAAACCCCGATGTGATCCTGAAGCCCCTTCAGGGCGCGGAAGATCATCGTGCGATGCGCCCAAGGGCAGGCATGGCTGACATAGAGGTGATAGCGTCCGCTTTCCGCCTGAAAGCCGCCCTCTCCGGTCGGGCCGGGGCTGCCGTCCGCAGTGACCCAGTTGCGGAACTTGGAGGTGTCGCGCTGAAATTCGCCGCCCGTGCTGTCGGTGTCGTACCACGTGTCCTTCCAGACGCCGTTGACCAGTTGGCCCATGTCGCTTCCTTTCCGTGATGTGACGGGGCAACGGACCCGCGCGCCGCCTTGTTCCGCCGTCTTGTTTCGCCGCGTTGTTTCGCAGTCAGCCGATGGCGCGGTCGCGCGTCTCGATCGGGATCAGCATCAGCGCGGCGGCGGCCAGGACCAGCAGCAGGGCAAAGCTGCCAATCGCCAGGCCGAACCCCTGGGCAAAGACCACCGCCAGCAGGCTGGGGGCCAGGATGCCGCCCAGGCGCGCCATGGCGCTGGCGGTGCCCATGCCGGTGCCGCGCAGGTGGGTGGGGTAAAGCTCGGGGGTAAAGGCGTAAAGCGCCCCCCAGCTGCCCAGCAGCGCAAAGCTCATCACGATGAGGGCGGTGGCGACCAGGACCGGGCCGCTGGCCACCGCGAACAGCCCGCAGCCCGCCGCCGACAGCAGCAGGAAGGCCGCCAGCGTCGGGCGCCGGCCCAAGGCCTCGACCCCCCAGGCGGCCAGCGCATAGCCCGGCACCTGCGCCAGGGCCAGGATCACCAGGAACCCATAGCCGCGCACGAAGCCAAAGCCCTCGGTCGCCAGCTGGCCCGGCACCCAGACAAAGACGCCGTAATAGGACAGCGACACCAGGAACCACACCGCAAGGACCCCCAGGGTGGCGCGCCGCAGCGGCGCCGAGAGGATCGAGACCGCCGCCCCCGCCGGCACCGGCGCCGGGCGCAGATGGGCCTGACTGGGCAGGGGCTGGGCCCCGTTCACTGCCAGCACGCGGTCGATGACGGCGCGCGCCTCGGCCTGGCGGCCCTTGCGGACCAGGTACATGGGCGATTCAGGGATCCAGAAGCGCAGCACAAAGCCGATCAGCGCCGGCAGCGCCGCCACCAGGAAGATCCAGCGCCAGGGCGCTGATGCCCCCCAGGATGCCGCGGCCCAGGCCGTCAGGGCCACGACGATGGTGCCGATGGCCCAGAACCCCTCCAGCCAGACCAGCCAACGGCCGCGGTTCTTCGGCGGCAGGAATTCCGCCATCATCGCATAATCGACGGGCAGCGTCCCGCCCACCGCCACCCCGGTCAGGAAGCGCAGCACCAGCAGCCAGGTGAAGTCCCCGGCCATGACCGAGGCAAGGCCAAAGACCGCATCCATCGCCACCGTGCCGATCAGCACCCATTTCCGCCCGATCCGGTCGGCCACGCGGCCGAACAGGAACGCGCCCACGAACATGCCCAGAAAGAACACCGTGCCGATCTGCAGCGCGGTCACCCGCTCCAGCCCGAAGCTGGCCGCGACCGAGGGGGCGGCAAAGCCCACGGCGATGACCTGCATCGCGTCCGCCGCCCAGACCAGCCCGAAGATGCCCAGCAGCCGCCACTGGAAAGGCCCCGTGCCGCCGCGCGTCAGCGCCTCGTCGATGGTCAGTTTCATCCCGATCCTCCGCGCCCTTTCCCCTTGCATAACGCCCGCGGCCCATATGGCAAGCCTGCGCCTCGACAGGCCCGGCCCCCGCCATTAGGGTCCGCGCCCAAAGGAGACCCCCATGTTCACCATCGCCACCTGGAACATCAACTCGGTCCGCCTGCGCGAAGGGCTGGTCGCCCGCTTTCTGAGGGAGGAATCGCCCGACATCCTCTGCCTGCAGGAATGCAAGTCGCCCGTGGACAAGATCCCGCTGACCGCCTTCCGCGACCTTGGCTATACCCATATCGTGGCGCGCGGGCAAAAGGGCTATAACGGCGTGGCCATCCTGTCGCGCCTGCCGCTGGAGGATGCGGGCGACCGCGACTATGCGCGCCTGGGCCATGCGCGCCACGTCTCGGCCCGGCTGGAGAACGGCGTCGTCATCCACAACATGTATGTCCCCGCAGGCGGCGATGTCCCGGACCGGACGGTGAACGAGAAGTTCGGGCAGAAACTGGATTTCGTGGCCGAGATGCGCGACGTCTTTCACGCCGACCGGCCGCAGAAGTCGATCCTGGTGGGCGACCTGAACATCGCCCCGCACGAGGAGGACGTCTGGTCGCACAAGCAGATGCTCAAGATCATCAGCCACACGCCCGTCGAGGTCGACCACCTTCTGGCCGCCCAGGATGCCGGCGGATGGGTGGACGTGACGCGCCAGGACATCCCCGCCGGGCTGCTCTACAGCTGGTGGAGCTATCGCGCCAAAGATTGGGCCGCCGCCGACAAGGGCCGCCGGCTGGACCATATCTGGGCCAGCGCCGATATCGCCAATGCCGCCCATGCCAGCCGCATCCTGCGCCCCTGCCGGGGCTGGGACCAGCCCAGCGACCATGTGCCGGTGCTGGCCAGCTTCGACCTCTAGGCGCATCCTGGGGGCGCATCGGGGCTTTTGCTTGCGAGCCTGACGCCCCATATTGAAGGCGACAGCATCGACCGAACGATCCGGGGACGACATGACCATGCTTTTCGAGGGGGCCGCCGCGCCCAAGACCGCCGACTTCATCAAGGACGTGACCGAGGCCGATTTCATGACCGAGGTCGTCGAGGCCTCGATGGAGGTGCCCGTCATCGTCGATTTCTGGGCGCCCTGGTGCGGCCCCTGCAAGACGCTGGGCCCCGCGCTGGAGGCCGAGGTGGCCCGCCACAAGGGCCGCGTCCGCATGGCCAAGGTCGACGTGGACCAGAACCAGATGATCGCCAGCCAGCTGCGCGTGCAGTCGGTGCCCACGGTCTATGCCTTCTACAAGGGCCAGCCCGTCGATGCCTTCCAGGGCGCGCTGCCGCAAAGCCAGATCAAGCAGTTCGTGGACAAGCTGGCCGCGATGTCGGGCGATGACGGCGGACTGGGCGATGCGCTGGCCGCGGCCGAGCAGATGATCGAGGACGGAGAGGCCGCCGACGCGATCGAGACCTTCACCGCCATCATCGGCGAGCTGCCCGACAGCCCCGAGGCCTGGGGCGGCCTGATCCGCGCGCATCTGGCGGCGGGCGACCATGCCGCGGCCGCCTCGACCCTGCAGCAGGTTCCGCAGCCCCTGACCCATGCCGGCCCGGTGGAGGCCGCGCGCGCCCAGCTGCAGCTGGCCCAGCAGGCCGAAAGCGCCGGTCCCATCGGCGACCTGCAGGCCCGCGTCGAGGCCGACCCCGCCGACCAGCAGGCCCGGCTGGAATATGCGCAGGCCCTGCACGCAGCGGGCCGGGTCGAGGAAGCGGTCGACGTCCTTCTGGACAGCTTCCGCCGCGACCGCGACTGGAACGACGGCGCGGCCAAGGCGCAGCTGATCACGATCTTCGACAGTCTCAAGCCGAATGACCCGGTCGGCCAGAAGGGCCGGCGCCGCCTGTCCTCGCTGATCTTTGCCTGATCGATGGCCCTTCGCTTCGAACTTCCGGACCGCCTCGCCCTGTTCCCGCTGCCGGGGGCGGTCCTGATGCCGCGTTCGCGCATGCCGCTGCACATCTTCGAGCCGCGCTACCTGCAGATGCTGGAAGACACCCTGAAGACCGACCACCGCCTGATTGGCATGATCCAGCCCGAAACGGACGGCCTGGCGGCCATCGGCTGCGCCGGGCGGGTGGTGGCATTTTCGGAAACCGGCGACGGGCGGATGATGATCTCGCTTGGCGCCGTGTCACGCTTTCGGCTGCAGGAGGTGACCGAGGGGTTCTCTCCCTATCTGCAGGGTCAGGTGGACTGGTCCTCCTTCGCGCGCGACCGGGGCGGCCCTGAACATGACGCGGGCCTTGATCGCGATGCGCTTTTCGCGCTGCTGTCGCGCTACATGGAAACGCAGGATCTCTCGACCGACTGGGAAGCCGCAGCCAAGGCCGAGGACGAACTGCTGATCAATTCGCTGTCGATGATGCTGCCCTTTTCGGCGGGCGACAAGCAGGCGCTGCTGGAATCCCCCTCCCTGTCCGACCGGCGCGAGTTGCTGGTCGGGCTTATCGAATTCGCGCTGCATGGCGGCGAGAACGAGGAACGCATGCAATGACCGAACCCGCCGCCCCGACCTTCGACCGCCACATGCTCGAGGCGCTGGTCTGCCCGGTGACCCACACCACCCTCAGCTATGACGCGGCGCGCCAGGAACTGGTGTCCCGCGCCGCAGGGCTGGCCTTCCCCATCCGGTCCGGCATTCCGATCATGCTGATCGACGAGGCCCGCCAGATCAAGGCCGATGACTGAGGACAGCCGCCCCGTCGCGATCCCCCGCGTCTCGGCCCGGCAACTGGTCCCGGCGATCCTGCCGCTGTGGGTGCGGGGTCTAATCCTCCTCTGCTGCCTGATCGAGGGCGGACTGCTGCTTGCGGGCCTTCTGGGCTATCCGATCGCGCGACAGGCCGCCTTCATGCTGGGCGGCTTCTGGTCGCCGCTGTTCCTGGACGGGCCGGGCCTATATCCCGGCCAGGGCATCGCGATGTTCCTGACCTACGGCCTTCTGCACGGCGGATTGCTGCATCTGGCGATGAACATGATCTCGCTGGCCGCCGTGGCGCGCGAGCTGAACCGCATGGTGGGTGCCGCCCGGATGGCGGCGATCTATGTGGCCAGCCAGGTGGGCGGCGCCCTCCTGTTCGCACTCATGCAGCCGCAGGCGGGACCGATGGTCGGGGCGTCGGGTGCCGTCTTCGGCCTTGCCGCAGCCTTGGTCGGCCATGCGACGATCACGCTTCGCCGCCGGCAAAGGTCGACCGCGCCGCTGGTGCGCGCCGTGGCGCTGATCCTCGGGCTCAACATCGCGCTGACCCTGCTGCTCCCTTCTATCGCATGGGAGGCGCATCTGGGCGGCGCCGCAACGGGCCTCATCCTGGGCTTGGTCTTCGCCTTGGGGCGCCGCGCCAGCTGACGGGCGCGTCTTCTGGTCAGATACTCCCAGGGGCCTCGGGCGCAGGTTCCCCAGCTTCGTCCGGTGCAACCGCCGCCTCAGGCCCTGCCGCGTCGGCCACCTCTTCCATCCCCTCGTCCTCCGCCTCCAGCCCGTCGGCCGCCAGCAGCCGACGCAGGGCGGGGCGGAACATGTCCGCGGGTATCCAGGCCAGGCGCGCCGCGTCCTGCCCCGGCTCCTGCGCCAGATGCTCGGCGATCAGCCGGTGGCCGATGCCATAGCCGGTCCATTTGCGGATCTTGCCGCGCCCGTGGAACCATTCGGCAAAGTCGAAGTCGCGCCGCGCCCAGAGGTTGCCCGCCTGGCGCAGGCAGCCCGCGGTGGGACGGGCGGCATCCCAGGGATCGGGTTCGCCGCCCAGCACCTGCGTCACGAAATGGCCGGCCAGCCCTTCGCTGACCAGCACCTCGCCCAGGGATCGACCGTATCCCGGCCCCTCCCACCGCAGCAGGTGGTGCATCTCGCGAACCAGCACCCGTGTCAGGTGGTCCTCGGTAAAGCGGCCCGGATTGACCGTCACCTCGACCAGCCCGGGCATCGAGGCGCGACCGCCCACGCCGCGGTCGGGGATCCCGCCGCCCGTTTCCGCCCGGATCACCAAGTCGAAAGGCGGCAGCGTCACCAGTTGCCCGACCTGCGCCACGGCCTCGCGGGCGGTGGTGCGGATCTGGGCCATGTCGCCGGTCAGGGCGTGGCGGGCGTTCAGGAAATGGATGTTCCAGACGGTCATGTCGGGGCCCTCAGACCTCAGGAACCAGAACCTCGCGCTTGCCGACATGGTTGGCCGCGCTGACGACACCCTGCTCTTCCATCTGCTCGACCAGCCGCGCGGCCTTGTTATAGCCGATCGCCAGCTTGCGCTGGATATACGAGGTCGAACATTTGCGGTCCCGCGCCACGATCATGACCGCCTGGTCATAAAGCGCATCGTCGCCGCCCTCGCCGCCCCCAAGGCCCAGGACCGCGTCGATATCGTCGGCCTTGTCGTCCTCGACCCCCTCGACTACGCCGGACTTGTAGCTGGGCGGGCCAAAGGACTTCAGGTGGTTCACGATCTCCTCGACCTCCTCGTCGCTGACGAAGGGGCCGTGGATGCGGGTGATCCGCGCGCCGTTGCCCATGTAGAGCATGTCCCCTTGGCCCAGCAGCTGCTCGGCCCCCTGCTCGCCCAGGATGGTGCGGCTGTCGATCTTGGACGTGACCTGAAAGCTGACCCGCGTGGGGAAGTTCGCCTTGATCGTGCCGGTGATGACATCGACGGACGGGCGCTGCGTCGCCATGATCAGGTGAATGCCCGAGGCCCGCGCCATCTGCGCCAGGCGCTGGATGCAGGCCTCGATCTCCTTGCCCGCGACCATCATCAGGTCGGCCATCTCGTCGACGACCACGACGATATAGGGGAAGGTCTCGGGCTGGAACTCCTCGGTCTCCCAGATGGCGTCGCCGGTATCCTCGTCGAACCCGGTCTGGACGGTCCGCTTGAACATCTCGCCCTTCTTCAGGGCCTCGGTGACGCGGCCGTTGTAGCCCTCGATGTTCCGCACGCCCATTTTGGACATCTTGCGGTACCGGTCCTCCATCTCTCCAACGACCCATTTCAGCGCCACGACGGCCTTCTTGGGGTCGGTGACGACCGGGGACAGCAGGTGCGGGATGCCGTCATAGACCGACAGTTCCAGCATCTTGGGGTCGATCATGATCAGCCGGCATTCGTCCGGCGTCAGCTTGTAGAGCAGCGACAGGATCATCGTGTTGATCGCGACCGACTTGCCCGACCCGGTGGTGCCCGCGATCAGCAGGTGGGGCATCTTGGCTAGGTTTGCCACGACCGGATCGCCGCCGATATCCTTGCCCAGCGCCAAGGGCAGCGGCTGCGTGCCATCGCCGAATGCGCGGGAGGCGAAGATCTCGCGCAGCAGCACCTTTTCGCGCCGCGCATTGGGCAGCTCGATCCCGATGACGGTGCGGCCGGGAACGGTGCTGACGCGCGCGGACAGGGCCGACATGGACCGGGCGATGTCATCGGCCAGGCCGATCACGCGGCTGGCCTTCAGGCCCGGCGCGGGTTCCAGCTCGTACAGCGTGACGACCGGGCCGGGGCGGACCTCGGTGATCTGGCCCTTGACGCCGTAATCGTCCAGCACCGCCTCCAGCATGCGGGCGTTTTCCATCAGCGCCTCGTTCGACACCGGGACCACGTCGCTGTCCGACGGCGCCGACAGCAGCGCCAGCGGCGGGCGTTCATAGGCCGGGCCGCTCTCCTGGAACCGGGGCGCGGGTTCGGCCTCGGCGCGGGTGCTGCGCGAGGGTTCCGCCTTGCGCGCGGGCGCCACCATCGGGCGCTGCATCTCGGCGCCGGAGGGCTGCGGATCGGCCGGCTCCCCATCGGCATCCTCGGCTTCGGGGCGCGCAGAGCCGTGGTCGCGGGCCAGCCGCGAGGCCACGATCTTCAGGACCGAGGTCTTGGCGGCATTGCTGCGGATCGCGTCGCTGATGCGACCGCGCACCTCCTCCTCGGAGGGGCCGTCGCCGTCATAGTCCGAATCGCGCTCGATCAGCTCGGGCTCGGGCATCTCCTCTTCCAGCTCGAAGGCCGGAGCGGGGGCCTTGCGCCGCGACCGTCCCGCCGCCGGCGCGGCAGCGGCATCCTCGGACGGGGTCCCGCCCCGCTTGCGCAGCCGCTGCGACAGCCGTACGGCACCGTCCGCGCCACGCAGCGACAGGTGCATCGCGGTGGACAATCCGCCCTTGAAGCGGCGCCACAGCCCGACCAGTTCGTCCCGGCTGAAGCCCAGGACAAAGGCGCCCACGGCAACGACCGCCACCGCAACCAGAAGCGCGGCGATGCGGATGCCCAGCTGCGCCTTCATCGGCAGCAGGTTCAGCATCGCGCCCATGATCATGTCGCCGAAATGGCCGCCCAGGCCATAGGTCTGCTGCCAGTCCGGCCCCGGCATCATCGTGCTGGCATAGACCGACACCAGCGCCACCGCGATGGGGGTGAAGATGCCGCGCATCAGGCGCTCCTCACCCCGATGCAACATCAGGCGCAGGCCCCAGACCCAGGCCGCGACGACAAGCATCCAGGACCCGTATCCCGCGATCATCATCAGCGGAGAAGCAATGTAGGCGCCAAAGCTGCCGAGCATGTTCTGCGCTGGCGCATCGGTGGCCGAGAGGAAGCTGGGATCGTCGGAGGACCAGCTGCCCAGCATCATCGACACCATGACGCCCAGCAGGAGCAGCCCCGCGCCCAGCAGCTCCTTGCCCCGCCGCTCCAATGCGGCCTGGGTGTTCTGGTCGAACAGGGGATCGCGGTGTTTCGCCTGCCAGCTTGCCATTGCCTCACCCTTCCCCGTCGGTCATGTCCGCGGCCGCCACGGCGCCCGCCCTGTCGTATAGAACGTCGCGCAGCCGCGTCAGGGCCGCCTCGGTCAGAGCCGCATCGGCGACCAGCGCCACGCGCACAAAGCCGTGCCCCGGGTTGAACCCGTTTACCTCGCGCGACAGATAGGCGCCGGGCAGGACCTGGATGCCCGCCTCCGCCCAAAGCCTGCGCGCAGACGCCTCGCCATCCTCGACCGGCAGCCAGAGAAAGAACCCGCCGTCCGGTCGTTGATAGCCCGGAACATCGCCCAGCACCCGGTCCGCGATGCGGTACTTTTCCTGGTACAGCGCGCGGCTGGTCTCGACATGGGCCTCGTCGGCCCAGGCTGCGGCGCTGACATGCTGAACGGGCAGCGGCAGGGGCGCCCCGGCATAATTGCGCAGGCGCCGCATCTCTCGGATCTGGGCGACGCCGCCTGCCGCAAAGCCCGAGCGCAGCCCCGGCAGGTTCGACCGCTTGGACAGCGAGTTGAACATCACCACCCGGTCGGGCAGGCCCATCGCGGTCGCGACCTGCAGCGCGCCCGGCGGAGGCGCGTCGCGCCAGATCTCGGAATAGCACTCGTCGGCGAAGATCAGGAAATCATGCCGCACGGCCAGCGTCACCAGCCGTTCCAGATAGTCGCGCCCGGCCACGGCACCCTGCGGGTTGGCGGGCGAACACAGATAGGCCACGGCGACCCGGTCCAGCAGCGCGGGGTCCAGCGCCGCGTAGTCGGGCAGGTTTCCGGTATCGGGCGTCGCGGGAACGAACACCGCCTCGGCCTGGACGGCGGCGGCGGCGACGGCATAGACCTGGTAGAAGGGGTTGGGCACCAGGATCGCCGGGCGCTGGCCATTCTTGCGTTCGGGGCACAGCGCCAGCGCCGCGTTGAACAGCCCCTCGCGCGTGCCGTTCAGCACCATCAGGCGGTCAGCCCCCACCTCCAACCCATAGCGGCGGTCCAGCCAGCCGCCGATCGCAGCCAGCAGTTCGGGTATCCCCTCGTTCGCCGGATATTTCGCCAGCGTGCCGATGCTGTCGGCCATGACCCCGGGAACAAACTCCGGCATCGCGTGGCGCGGCTCTCCGATGGTCAGCACGATAGGGGATTCGCCCGGCGCCAGATCCGGCGTGATGTCGGACAACAGCGCCCGCAGGCGCGGGAACGCGTAGTCGGGCAGGTTCGAGAACCGCTCGGGGAATGCCATCTCTGCCTCGCTTCTCGGGGTCTGCGCCCCGTTCCTTTTGCAGAAACATTAGCGTGAACGCGGCCTTGCGTCCAGCAAAAGACCTGCAAACGGGCAGGCCCTCGCCTAATCCGCCGCCAGCGCCGCCTCGGCCCCCGCAGCCACGCGCAGCAGGTGCCGGTCATGCCCCGCGTGGCCCAGCATCGAGATCCCGCAGGCCGCATGCCCGGTCGGCAGCGTGATCGCCGGCAGGCCCAGCAGGTTCGCGATGCGCGTGTTGCGCAGGGTCAGCAGGTTGGCGCGGACGAACTCGGCCTCGTCCTTCATCAGGCGGTCCACGGCGGGGGGCATGATCGGCACCGTCGGGATCAGCACGGCGTCATAGCCGCCGACGACCTCCTTGATCCACCTGCGGCGCACGCGGGTCAGGCTTTCCCAAGCCGCCACGTAATCGGGCGCGCTGACCTCGGCGCCGCCACGGAAACGCTCCAGGATCGGCTTCCACATCAGTTCGGGCGCGTCCTCGATCTGCGCACGCCAGATGCCATAGGCCTCGGGGGCGAACAGCTGCGGCGACAGCGCCATGGCGCGGTCGATCCAGTCGGTGGCGACATGCGTGACCTGCGCGCCCGCGCGCCCCAGCCGGTCCACCGCATCCTCGAAGGCGGCGACGGGTCCGGCCTCGGCCCCGTCAAAGGGCAGCCCGTCCAGCACCATCAGCCGCAGGCCCTGGGCGGTGGCCTCGGTCAGGTCGGGCGCAGGCTGGTCGGCCATGATCGCGAACAGTTCGGCGCAATCCTCGACCGTGCGGGCCAGGGGACCCGCGATGTCGAACTTGCGCGCCAGGGGCACCACACCCTTTTCGGGCAGCGCGCCTTGCGTCGGCTTGAAACCGACCAGGCCGTTCCAGGCGGCCGGCACGCGGACCGATCCGCCGGTATCGGTGCCGATGGCCGCCGCCGCCAGCCCCAGGGCCACCGACACCGCCGCCCCCGAGGACGAGCCCCCCGGCGCCAGCGCCGGGTCCAGCGCATTGGGCGGCGTCGCCGTCACCGGGTTCAGGCCCAGGCCCGAAAAGGCCAGTTCGGTCATATGGGTCTTGCCCAGGCAGATCGTGCCGCGCCGGGCCGCGCGGGCCAGGATGTTGGCATCCTTGCGCGGCACCCGCGCCTCCAGCAGCTTCGATCCGGCCTCGGTCACCGTGCCGCCGCTGTCGATATTGTCCTTCCAGCTGATGGCGACACCGTCCAGCAGGCTGTGGCGGCGCCCCAGCTTGGCGCGGTCATGCGCGGCGACGGCCTCGGACCGGGCGCGCGCGGGCGTCAGCCGGGCAAAGATCCGGTCGCAGTCGGGATGCGCCTTGGCCGCGGCCAGATAGGCCTCGGTCTGGTCGATCGGGTCCAGAAGCCCCGCCATGATCGCGCGGCCCTGCTGGGTGGCGGACGCCTTCAGCCAATCCATGAAACGACCCGCGCCATTCAGAAGTCCACCGCGATGCCGTTCTTTTCGTAATCGCCATAGCGCACCGGTTCGGGCCCGTCGCGGCCGCCATATTCCTCGGGCAGGATCTGGGCGGCGCGGGCGCGGCGACGCTCTTCGGCCTCGGCCAGGGCGCGCTGCGCGGCGGGCGGCAGGTCGGGCCCGGCCTGGGGCGCGGCGTCAGCGGGGCGGTCGGTGTCATCACTCATGGAAACATCCCCCGAATGGGCGTATGGGTCGCGGTCAGTCTTGACGAACATGTAGGCGAAGGAAAGCGTTTTGGCAAAGCCGGGCGGCGATATGGCGCGCAGGGGCGCATTGCGATTGATCCAGGGAGTGCGCGAGGGCCGGTCCCTGTCGGACCAGCAGGGCGCGCTGCGCAGCCTGGCCGTGGCCGAACAGGCCCGCGCCGCGCGGCTGGCGGCGGAAACGCTGCGCCACCAGGGTCGCGCCGATGCGGTGATCGAACCGCTGGTCAGCCGCAAGCCGGCCCCGCAGATCGCCGACGTGCTGCGCCTGGGCGTGGTCGAGATGCTGGAACTGGGCGCGCCCGCGCATGGCGTCGTGGGCGCCGCGGTGGATCTGACCCGCACGCTTGGCAAGCGCGGGCAGGCCGCCGCCGGCATGGTGAATGCCGTGCTGCGCAAGGCCTCCGCCCATGCCGGTTGGGCCGACCTGCCGCCGCAGCCTTTGCCCGACTGGCTGCGCGGGCCGCTGGAGGATGCCTATGGCGACGGCGTCATGCGCGCCATCGAGGCCGCGCATCAGCGGGGCGCCCCCCTGGACCTGACGCTGAAACCGGGCGCCAACGTCCTGCCGGATACCGAGATGCTGCCCACCGGGTCGCTGCGCCTGCACGGGCCGGTCCAGGTGTCCGCCCTGTCGGGTTTCGACGTCGGCGACTGGTGGGTCCAGGATGCCGCCGCCGCCCTGCCCGCCCGCCTGCTGGACCCGCAGCCGGGCGAACGCATCGCCGACCTCTGCGCGGCGCCGGGCGGCAAGACCATGCAGTTGGCCGCCGCCGGCGCGCAGGTGACCGCCGTCGACATCAGCGACCAGCGCCTGAAGCGCGTGACCGAGAACCTGGCCCGCTGCGGCCTTTCGGCCCGGCTGGTCGCCGCCGACGCGCTGGAATGGCGGCCCGTCGAGCCGCTGGACGCGATCCTGCTGGATGCGCCCTGTTCGGCCACGGGCACCATCCGCCGCCATCCCGACCTGCCCTTCATCCGCGACGGGCATGGCATCGCCGAGCTGATCGAATTGCAGGCGGCGCTGCTGGATCACGCCCTGTCGCTGCTGCGGCCCGGCGGGCGGCTGGTCTATGCCACCTGCTCGCTGATCCCGGACGAGGGCGAGGTGCAGATCGACGAGGCGCTGGCGCGCCATCCCGGCCTGACCGTCGAACGCCCCGATCTGCCCGGCATCGACCCCGCCTGGATCACCGAAGAGGGCGGGCTGCGCCTGCGCCCCGATTACTGGGCAGACCGGGGCGGCATGGACGGATTCTACATGGCGCGGCTGCGCAAGGCAGGCTGAAGGGGGGCGGGCTGACGCTGGACCTTCGCGCGAGGTTTCGGTAATCGGGCGGGGAACCAGATCCTCGAGGCCCCCATGACCGACCCCGTCGCCCTCAAGCGCGCGCTGATCTCCGTTTCCGACAAGACCGGCCTGATCGACTTCGCCCGCGCGCTGGACGCGCGCGGCGTCCAGATCCTGTCCACCGGCGGCAGCGCCAAGGCGCTGCGCGAGGCGGGCCTGACCGTCACCGACGTGGCCGATGTCACGGGCTTCCCCGAGATGATGGACGGCCGCGTCAAGACGCTGCACCCGGCGGTGCATGGCGGGTTGCTGGCGCTGCGCGACAACCCCGATCATGTGGCCGCGATGGAGCAGCACGGCATCGGCGCGATCGACCTGCTGGTCGTGAACCTCTATCCGTTCGAGGAGACCGTGGCCAAGGGTGCGGCATACGGCGACTGCATCGAGAACATCGACATCGGCGGCCCGGCGATGATCCGCGCCGCCGCCAAGAACCACGGCTTCGTCACCGTGGTCGTGGACGTGCAGGATTACGACGCGGTCCTGGCGGAACTGGACGCGAATGGCGGCACCACCCTGCCCTTCCGCCAGCGGATGGCGCAGACGGCCTATGCCCGCACCGCCGCCTATGACGCCGCCGTCAGCACCTGGATGGCCGATGCCATCGGAGAGACCACGCCCCGCCGCCGGGCCTTTGCCGGCACGCTGGCCCAGGGGCTGCGCTATGGCGAGAACCCGCACCAGCAGGCGGCCTTCTATGTCACCGGCGACGCGCGCCCGGGCGTGGCGACCGCCAAGCAGCATCAGGGCAAGGAGCTGTCCTACAACAACATCAACGACACGGACGCGGCCTTTGAGCTGGTGGCCGAATTCGATCCCGCCGACGGTCCCGCCTGCGCGATCATCAAGCACGCCAACCCCTGCGGCGTGGCCCGTGGCGCGACCGCGCTGGAAGCCTACAAGCGGGCGTTTGACTGCGACCGCACCTCGGCCTTTGGCGGGATCATCGCGCTGAACCAGCCGCTGGACGGCGCCACGGCGGAAGAAATCGTCAGGATCTTCACCGAGGTCGTGATCGCCCCCGACGCCGACGAGGATGCCCGCCGCATCTTTGCCGCGAAAAAGAACCTGCGCCTGCTGACCACGGGCGGGTTGCCCGATCCGCGGGCAGGGGGGCTGACCTTTCGGCAGGTCTCGGGCGGCATGCTGATCCAGGGCCGCGACAATGGCCATGTGGCGCCGGCCGACCTGAAGATCGTGACCGAGCGCCAGCCGTCGCAGGACGAACTGGCCGACCTGATGTTCGCCTGGACCGTCGCCAAGCATGTGAAATCCAACGCCATCGTCTATGCCAGGGACCGCGCCACCGTCGGCGTGGGCGCAGGCCAGATGAGCCGCGTGGACAGCACCCGCATCGGTCGCCGCAAGTCCGAGGACATGGCCGAGGCCCTGGGCCTGGCCCAGCCCCTGACCATCGGCTCGGCCGTGGCGTCGGACGCGTTCTTTCCCTTTGCCGACGGCATCGAGGCGCTGGCCGAGGCCGGCGCCCGCGCCGTGATCCAGCCCGGCGGCTCGATGCGCGACGACGAGGTGATCCAGGCGGCCAACCGGCTTGGGCTGGCCATGGTCTTCACCGGCCAGCGGCATTTCCGCCACTGATGGCCCGCGCCCCGCAGAAGGGCGCCCCCAAGGGCGCCGCCCCCAAGGCCAGCCGCGCCGCCCCGCCACGGACGGCCACCCCGCCGCACGCCGCCCGCGGGCATCATCCCGATGCGCGCCCCCGCAGCGGCATGCGCCTGGTGGCCTGGGTGGCGGCGGCCATCTTCGTGCTGGACCAGGCGCTGAAATACCTGGTTGTCCACGTCATGCAGCTGGACCGCCTGCGCGAGATCGACGTGCTGCCGCCCTGGCTGAACCTGCGGATGGCCTGGAACCAGGGCGTGAACTTCGGGCTGCTGTCCTCGGAACAGGACGTGATGCGGTGGGTGCTGGTTGGGATCGCGGTCGCCATCTGCATTTGGGTCTGGATCTGGGTCTGGCGCGCGGCGCTGGGGCGCTTTGCCCGGGTGGCGGCGGGCCTGCTGATCGGCGGCGCACTTGGCAACGTCGTGGACCGCATCCTTTACGGCGCGGTGGCCGATTTCCTGAACATGTCGGTGCCGGGCTGGCAGAACCCCTTCAGCTTCAACGTGGCCGACATCGCGATCTTTGCGGGTGCCATCGGCCTGGTCCTGATGCCGCAGAACAAGCCCGAGACGACGCCCCCCGCCCGCAAGCGTGGCACCGGCACCCCCAAGGTCCGGCCCGCGCAGCCCAAGGGCGCCGCGCCCGCCAAGCCGCAGGAGCCCTTCCTGCCGCAGGCGCGGCAGGGGGACCTGTTCGACAAGTCCCAGCAGGCATCGCGCGATCAAGCCCGTGACGGCGACGGAAAACCGGGCTAGAACGGCGCAAAGCACAAGGGGGCAGGACATGCGGACGCTGGCGCTGGTGATCGGACTGGGGATCGTGACGGGCCTTGGGGCCTGCTCGGGCGGCTCGCAGCTGAACAACATCAAGGCCGACCAGTCGGGCCCCGATGAATTCGCGATCCTGCCCACCCGCGCCCTGTCGATGCCGCCCGACCTGTCGGTGCTGCCGGCGCCCACGCCGGGCGGCACGAACATCACCGACCCCAACCCGCAGGGCGACGCGGTTGCCGCCCTGGGCGGCAACCCGGCCCGCCTGGCCGACCAGGGCATCGGCGCGGCCGACCAGGCGCTGGTGGCGCAGGCAAGCCGCCTTGGCACCGACCCGCAGATCCGCGCCCGGCTGGCCCAGTCCGACGCCGAATGGCGGGCGCGCAACAGCCGCCGCCCGCTGGAGCGGCTGTTCGGCACCTCGGCCTATCTGCGTGCCTATGTGCCCATGACCTTGGACGCCGCGGCCGAACAGCTGCGCTGGCAGCGCGCCGGCGCCATCACCTCGACCGCGCCCGCCCCCGCCGCCCGCTGATGACGGCCGACTTCGATCCGTCGGCGCCCGGTTTCGGGGCCGATCCCTGGTCGGCCTATGCCGCGCTGCGGGCGCAGCCGGGCCTGCCCTTCTGGCCGGGCTTTGACGGTCATCTGGCCGCGCGCATGGCGGATGTCAGGGCGATCGCGCTGGACCGGCGCATGGTGCGTGACCCCGCTGCCTTTTGCCCGCCCGACGAGGTGCGCCGGCTTCAGGTCGCGGGCAACTTCCACGACATGCCGTTCCATGAACGCTATGTTCAGACCTCGATGCTGGACACGGACGGGCCGGACCATGACCGCCTGCGGCGCGCGGTCTTTCCCTTCTTCACCAAGACCCGGCTGGAAAGCCTGCGGGGCTTCGTGACGGGTTGGGTGGATGCGGCGCTGGACCGGCTGATCCCGCAGGGCCGGATCGATTTCGTGGCCGACCTGGCCGCGCATCTGCCGGGGCAGGTGATCGGCCACCTGATCGGGACCGAACCCGCCCTGGCCCCGCAGATGACGGAATGGTCCGACCACGTCGTCAGCTATTTCGACATCGACCGCACCCCGACCAAGAAGGCCCGCGCCGAGGAGGCCACGCGGCTTTTCGCGCAAGTGCTGGAGGATCTGCACGCCGCCCGCCGGGCCCGCCCGCGGCACGACCTGATGTCGGCGATGATCGAGGCCGAGCAGGCGGGCCTGCTGACCCATGACGAGCTGATCGCCACGATCATGCAGATCCTGCATGCCGGGCACGGGTCCACGATCGACGTGATGGGCAGCGGGCTGCACGCGCTGCTGACCCATCCCGACCAGCTGACGCTGCTGCGCACGCATCCCGACCTGATGCCGCAGGCCGTGCAGGAGATGTTCCGCTTTGCCGCGCCGCTGCCCTTCTTCCACCGCTATGCCTCCGAGGACCTGACGATCTGCGGACAGGACTGGCCGCGGGGCAGCAAGTTCGGCCTGCTCTATGCGGCGGCGAACCGCGATCCCGCACCCTTTCCGATGCCCGACCGGCTGGACATCACGCGGCGCCCGAACGTGCACCTGGCCTTTGGCGCGGGGCCGCATGTTTGCCTGGGCAACAACCTGGCGCGGTTGAACATGGAGATCCTGTTCACTGCCCTTCTGGCCCGCGCGCCCGGTCTTGCGCTGGACGGGCCGGTGACGTGGAAGTCCGGTTTGCAGGCCCATGGCCCGACCTGCCTGCCGCTGCGCCTGACGGCCTGAACCCGCTGCCTGGGGCGCCGGGGCACGATCCCGGCCCCATCGAAGCGGGCGGGGATCCGGAAAGCTGCGCCCCGGCGCCGCATCCGCCGCGCCGCACATTCCCGCGAGGGGCGCTTGCACGCCCGCGGCCCCCGGTCCAAGTTTCGGGCAGCAAGAGGAGGTTGCCGCAAACATGTGTCGTCCCGCATTCCGTCCCGCCCTGGCCGCGGCCCTGGCGCTGACCACGTCGCTGACGGCCCTGCCCGCCCTGGCCGAGATGCCGGAGGGCATCAGCCACTTCACCCTGCCGAACGGGCTAGAAACCGTCGTGATCGAAGATCGCCGCGCGCCGGTCGTGGTGCAGATGGTCTGGTACAAGATCGGCGCCGCCGACGAGCAGCCGGGCAAGTCCGGCATCGCCCATTACCTGGAACACCTGATGTTCAAGGGCACCGACCGGCTGGAGGCGGGCGAGCTGTCCAAGACCGTCACCGCCAATGGCGGCAGCGACAATGCCTTCACCTCCTGGGATTACACGGCCTATTTCCAGCGCATCGCCAGCGACCGCCTGCCCCTGGTCATGGACATGGAGGCCGACCGGATGGCCAACCTGTCCATCTCGGATGACGACTGGATGGCCGAGCGGCAGGTCGTGCTGGAGGAGCGCGCGCAACGGGTCGACAGCGATCCCCGCGCGCTGTTCGCCGAAGAGATGAACGCGCTGGTCTATGACAACCACCCCTATGGCCGCCCGATCATCGGCTGGCGCGACGAGATCGAGGCGCTGACCCGCGAGGATGCGATCGCCTGGTACGACACGCATTATTCCCCCGAGGAGGCGATCCTTGTCATCGCCGGGGACGTGTCGGCCGATGAGGTCCGGCGCCTGGCCGAGGAGCATTACGGGGCGATTGCCGCCAAGGGAGAGGCCGCGCCCCGCATCCGCCCGCAGGAGCCGCCCAAGCGCACCACGCGCCGGATCGAGATGACGGACCCGCGCGTGGCGCAGCCGCAGATGACCCGCAGCGTGCTGGCGCAGGAACGCGATCCAGGCCAGCAGCAGAAGGCCGCGGCACTGACCGTGCTGGCCGAACTGCTGGGCGGGTCGGTCCAGACCTCGGTCCTGGGGCGCGAACTGGTGCTGCCGGGCAAGGCGCTGTGGGTCGGGGCCAGCTATGACGGACTGTCGCTGGACCGGACGGAGTTCAGGCTGTCCCTGGTCCCGGCCGACGGTTCGACCCCGGAGGAGGCCGAGGCCGCGCTGGATGCCGCGCTGGCCAAGTTCCTGGAGCGCGGCCCGGACCAGGCCGACCTGGAGCGGGTCAAGACCCGCATCCGTGCCGCCCAGATCTATGCCCGCGATTCCGCGCATGGGCGGGCCTATGATTACGGCCAGGGCCTCTCCACCAGTCTGACGGTCGAGGACGTGAACGACTGGCCCGATATCCTGGGGGCGGTGACCTCCGAGGATGTCATGGCCGCGGCCCGCGACGTCCTGTCCGGCCCGGGCACCGTCACCGGCTGGCTGCTGCCCGGCGAGGCGGAGGCCGAGGCCGGACCGCCCGCCCCGCCTGCCGCCACCCCGCCGAACCCCGAACAGCCCGCCCCCGCACCCCAAAGCCCCGAGGTCCAAGGATGATCCGCGCCGCCATCGCCACCGTGATCGCCTTGATCGCCCTGCCTGCCCAGGCCATCGAGATCCAGGAGGTCACCTCTCCGGGCGGGATCCAGGCATGGCTGGTCGAGGATGACAGCATCCCCTTTGTCGCGCTGGACATCCAGTTCAAGGGCGGCGCCAGCATGGACGCGTCGGGCAAGCGCGGTGCGGTCAACCTGATGACAGGCCTGCTGGAGGAGGGCGCCGGCACCCGCGATGCGACTCAGTTTGCGCAGGCGGTTGAGGATCTGGGCGCGCGGCTGTCCTTCGAGGCCGGCGACGATTCCATCTCGGTCGGGTTTCAGGCGCTGAGCGAGACGCGCGACGAGGCCGCCGACCTGCTGGCCCAGGCCCTGACGCAGCCGCGCTTTGACGATCAGGCGGTCGAGCGGGTGCGCGCCCAGGTGCAGGCCATCATCCGGTCCGAGGCCAATGATCCCAACAGCATCGCCGCCAAGGAGATGGCGCAGCAGGCCTGGGGCGACCATCCCTATGCGACCTCGATCAACGGGACGCGCGAAAGCGTCGCCTCGATCGGACGGCAGGACCTGGTGGTGGCCAAGAACCGCACCCTGGCCCGCGACCGGGTCATCGTGGGGGCCGCGGGCGACATCAGCGCCGAGGAACTGGGCCCGCTGCTGGACCGGATCCTGGGCGGGCTGCCCGAACAGGCGACGGCCCCCCTGCCCGAGCCGGCAGAGCTGCAGCTGACCGGCGGCGTGACGGTGATCGACTGGGACAGCCCGCAGACGGTGGTGTCCTTTGCCGGGCCCGGCCTGCCCATCGACCATCCCGATTATTTTGCGGCCTTCGTGGCCAATCACATCCTGGGCGGCGGCGGGTTCAGTTCGCGCCTGATGGCGGAGATCCGCGAAAAGCGCGGGCTGACCTATGGCGTGGGCACCAGCCTGGCCTCGGGGCTTTACGGCCAGACCTGGCAGGGCGGCATGGCGGGGTCCAACGCCACCACTGCCGAGGCGGTCGACCTGATCCGCCAGGAATGGAGCCGCATGTCCGAGGGCGTGACCGAGCAGGAGCTGGCGGATGCCAGGACCTACCTGACCGGGGAATATCCGCTGCGCTTTGACGGGAACGGGCGCATCGCCTCGATCCTCTCGGGGATGCAGCTGATCGGGCTGCCGATCGACTATATCAACACGCGCAACGAGAAGGTCGAGGCGGTGACGGCCGAGGATGTCGCGCGCGTGGCCGGGGAGATGCTGGACACCGACCAGTTGCGCTTTGTGCTGGTGGGCCGCCCCGAGGGGATCGAGGAGACCCCGGCCGAACCCGCCGCCGAGTGAGGCGCAGCCAGGGATGCCACAGGCGCCGCGCCCCGACGGGGCGCGGCGCGGTCGTATCGGACGCCCACGAATCTCTGGCGGCGGCGGCATGGGCCTGCTAGATTTGGGGCCATGAACAGCCACGCCCCCAACATACGGCCGATCATCCGGCAACTGGATGAGGCCACCGCGAACCGCATCGCGGCCGGTGAGGTCGTGGAACGCCCGGCCTCTGCCGTCAAGGAACTGGTCGAGAACGCGCTGGACGCAGGCGCCGCCCGGATCGAGATCTGCATCGAGGAAGGCGGCAAGCGCCTGATCCGCGTCAGTGACAACGGTTGCGGCATGACGCCTGACGACCTGCCCCTGGCGCTGTCGCGCCATGCCACCAGCAAGATCGACGGTACGGACCTGCTGGCGATCACCAGCTTCGGCTTTCGCGGCGAGGCGCTGCCCTCGCTTGGCGCGGTCGGGCGGCTGACGATCACCTCGCGGGTGCAGGGGGGCGAAGGCGCGGTCATCGCCGTCACGGGCGGCCGCCTGACCCCGCCGCGCCCGGCCGCCGCCAATCGCGGCACGGTCGTGGAACTGCGCGACCTGTTCTTTGCCACGCCCGCCCGGCTGAAGTTCCTGCGCACGGAACGGGCCGAAACCCAGGCCGTGGCCGAGGTGGTCCGCCGCCTGGCCATGGCCGAACCCTATGTCGGCTTCTGCCTGTCCGCCGACGGGCGCGAGATCTTTCGCGCCGATGCCGAGCAGGGAGAGCTGTTCGGAGCGCTGACCACCCGCCTGACCCGCATCATGGGGGGCGAGTTCGTCGACAACGCCCTGCCCATCGACGCGGAACGCGACAGCCTGGCGCTGACCGGCTTTGCGGCGCTGCCGACCTATTCGCGCGGGGCGGCGGTCGCCCAGCATCTTTACGTCAACGGCCGGCCGGTGCGTGACAAGCTGCTGACCGGGGCGCTGCGGGCGGGCTACATGGACGTGATGGCGGCCAACCGCTATCCGGCGGTGGTGCTGTTCCTGAACTGCGATCCGCAGCTGGTCGACGTGAACGTGCACCCGGCAAAGGCCGAGGTCCGCTTTCGCGATCCGCAGGCGGCGCGGGGCCTGCTGGTCAGCGCGCTGCGCCACGCGATGGCGCATGCGGGGCATCGCGCGTCGCAAACCCTGGGCCAGGCGACGCTGGAGGCGCTCCGGCCCGAACCCCCGGCACCGGCCGCCCCGGCCTGGCGGCCCGTGACGCCCTCGGGTCCGGCCATCCGCGCCGCGCTGGACCTGCAGGCCCCGACAGCCGGTTTCGCCGAGGCGCCCTCGGCCCGCTATGATGCCGTCGAGGACAGCACGCCCGAGGAGGCGCCCCTGGGGGCCGCCCGCGCGCAGATCCACGAGAACTACATCATCGCGCAGACGCCCGACGGGCTGGTGATCGTCGATCAGCATGCCGCCCATGAACGGCTGGTCTATGAACGCCTGAAGGCGCAGGCCGAGGCCAAGGGCATCGCCTCCCAGGTCCTGCTGATCCCCGAGATCGTCGAGCTGCCGCAGGCCGATGCCGACCGCATCCTGTCCGTCGCGGAGGATCTGGCCCGGCTGGGTCTGGTGATCGAGCCCTTTGGCGGCGGGGCGGTGGCGGTGCGCGAGGCGCCGGCCATGCTGACCCGCCTGAACGCGGCCGCGCTGATCCGCGACATCCTGGACGACCTGGCCGATCAGGGCAGTTCGGACCGGCTGCGGGCGCGCATCGATGCGGTCCTGTCGTCGATGGCCTGCCACGGGTCGGTCCGGTCGGGGCGGCGCATGACCGCCGAGGAGATGAACGCCCTGCTGCGCGAGATGGAACGCACCCCACGGTCCGGCCAGTGCAACCACGGGCGGCCGACCTGGGTCAAGCTGCGGCTTTCGGATATCGAGCGCCTGTTCGGCAGGCAGGGCTGACAGCGCCCGCTTGACGCAAGGCCCCGGGCGGCGCGATGCTTGGCGTGCAGGTTCCAACGGGGGAAGGACCGATGCTGCAGATCGCCGCCGACAAGATTGCCCATATCATCATCCGTGCCCGCGACTATGACAGCGGCGTCAATGCCTGGGCGCACCAGGGCAGCGGCCGACAACATGGCACCCGCACCGAGCTGCACGACTTCATCGCCAACCTGAACGAGGACGAACAGGCCAGCCTGGTGGCGGTGATGTGGATCGGCCGCGACAGCTTTGAGCCCGAGGAACTGTCCGAGGCGATAGAAACCGCGCGCGTCGAACGCAGCATCCCGACCGAGGATTACCTGATGGGGGAACCCCGGTTGGCCGACCTGCTGGAGGCCGGGCTGGAGGCCTTGGGCATCTCTCCGGGCGAGATCGAGAACGACCTGCAGCGGCAGGTCTGAGGACGAAAAAATGGGGCAGCCCGAAGGCCGCCCCGACTACTCTTGACACAACAGTCTGGGCCCGGGCCGCGCCTACCCTTCCGGGGTGATGCGGACCATCTGGCCGTTCTCGTGATCGGTGATCAGGACCAGGGCGCCGTCCTGAGCGACCTCCAGGTCGCGGACGCGGCCGATGCCTTGCAGGTGACGGTCCTCGCCAGTGACCTTTTCATCTGCGATCTTCAGGCGGATCACGTCCTGGGACTGCAGCCCGCCCAGCAGGGCCTGTCCCTGCCATTCGGGGAACATGTCGCCGTCATAGAAGACCATGCCGCTGAGGGCGGGCGAAGGGTCCCAGTAATAGACCGGCTGAACGGTGCCCTCCTTCTGGGTCACGCCCATCTCGTCGCCGCTGTAGTCGACGCCATAGGTCACCTCCGGCCAGCCGTAATTTCCGCCGGCCTCGATCAGGTTCAGTTCGTCGCCGCCCTTGGGGCCGTGTTCATTCATCCACAGCTGTCCGTCGGGACCCATCGCGGCCCCCTGGATGTTGCGATGGCCCATGGACCAGATCTCGGGCAGCGCGCCCTCGATCCCGGCCCCGGCCGGGGTGCCGTCCACCGCATCGATGCGGATGATCTTGCCCAAGGTCGCCTGCGGGTCCTGCGCATATTGCCGCGGCTCGGGGTCGGAACGCTCTCCCAGCCCCACGAAGATATGGCCCTCGCTGTCATGCACGATGCGCGCGCCGAAATGCTTGGTGGAGGCCCAAGCCGGCTGCTGCTGCCAGATGCGCTGGACATCCTCCAGCCGGGTCCGGTCCTCGGACAGGATACCGGTGGCCACGGCGGTGCCGTTCCTGCCGTCGCCGCGCGGCTCGGAATAGGTCCACCAGACGCGACGCGTTTCGGCGAAATCATCCGCGATCGACACGTCATGCAGGCCGCCCTGGTCGCGGTTGTCGACCTCGGGCAGGCCCTCGATCGGGTCTGACAGCTGCCCCTCAGCTGACACGACCCGCATCCGTCCGGGCCGTTCCGTCACCAGCCAGTGGCCATCGGGCAGCTGCACCAGCCCCCAAGGATGCTCCAGCCCCTCGGCCAGCACCGTCCGGGTCAGGGCGATATCGCCCTCCAGCGCCGGGGCGCGGGTCTGGTTCTTGAAGGCGGGGGTCTGGTCATAGGCCGCGCCATGCGGCGGCGTCGCGTTGAAATCCTGCGCCGAGGCCAGAGAGGCCAGAAGGCCGGTGGCGGCAAGGGTGATCAGGCTTGTCGTCGGGCGGCGCAATGCGGGCATCTGTGTCGTCCTCTCGGGTCTGGTCAGGGATTGTGCCCTAACAATCCCCAAGCCGCGCCGACGTTCCGCGCCCCCGCGTCACGAACACGTCAGGGGCGGGGGCGGCAAAGCCGTCACGCCAGGTGATCGACCTTGTCCATGTGTTGGGCGATGCCCGCCACCTTGTCCAGCCAGTCGCGGACCAGCGCGGGATCATGGGGCGCGGCCTGCACGCCGGTGGGCAGGCGCCCCTCCCGCAGGGCCTCGACCGCCAGGGCCACGGGCACCGAGACAAGCTGCGCCATCGCGCTGCCTTGGTCATTGCCCTGCGCGTCCAGCACCCATTCCTTGTCCCAGATCACCTCGCCGCCGCGCTCGGCCCGCAGCGCCACGAACAGCACCACACGGTCCGGCTCGCCCTCGGCATAGCTGTTCTCGCGCCAGAACTGGTCGGCCATCTCGCGCAGGCGCGTCTCGCCGGCCGGACCCTCCAGCGTCTCGATCTCGGAAAAGACCGGCGTCCAGGCCTGCTGCCAGCCCTGGAGGCGGATGGTTCCGCGAACGAAGTCCTGCACGTCCCAGGCCTCGTCGAAACCGTACTGCCGCACGAAGGGCAGGCTGTCGCGGTTGGGATAGACCTCGAAGCTTTCGGGCTCGGGCAGCGGCGCCTGATAGGCCTCGATCGCGTGCCAGGGACGGGCCACGTCGCGCACCGCCCCGCCCCGCAGCGACCGCGACGGCGACCGCAGCGCCCGCAGCACGCCCAGGGGCGACCAGCTGAACTTGTAGCGGAAGGGATTGGCCTTTGCCGGCACACCGCCGCAATAGGAGGTAAAGCGCACCACGTCGCCCGGCTGCGCGACCTGCCGGTAATCGTCCACCAGGTCATGGGCCATCAGGTGGTCGATGCCCGGGTCCAGCCCGACCTCGTTCACCAGGGCCACGCCCGCCGCGCGGGCCTCGGCGTCCAGCGCCGCCATTTCCGGAGAGACATAGCTGGAGCTGACAAAATGCGCCCCCTTGGCGATGGCCATGCGCGCCAGCGGCACATGCTGGTCGGCGGGCAGCATCGACACGACCACATCGCCCCGGCTGACGACAGCCTCCAGCGCCTCGGGGGAATATTCCCGGATCTCGCCGGTCAGGTCGCCGACCTCGGCGCGGGCCTTTTCGACCGTGCGGTTCCAGACAAAGACCGGCGCGCCCGAATCGATCAGGCGGCGCAGGCCGGGAATCGCGCTGAGGCCGGTTCCGACCCAGTGGATGTTCATCTCAGACCTCTTTCGCATGGTCGTGGTACAGCGCGCCCGCCCGCGCCCAGGGGCCGGTCTCGGGCGCATCCAGCCCCTCCAGCACCGGCAGCAGCTGGGCTGCGTAATCCTCCGAGCTTTCGCGCGGCAGCATCGAGGGCAGGTTGTCGATCGCCACGACGTCCAGCGGCGGCACCTCGGCCACCCGCAGCGCCGGCTGGTCCCAGCTGGTCGTGCGGTCATAGACCTTGATCGGGGAAAAGTCGCTGGTCGGATCGCAGGCCACGTCGCCGATCACGGTCAGCGCCCGGTTCGGCCCGGTGGCATCGGCCGGGACAAAGACCGGCGCGCCGGGTTGGGCCAGGATCGCGTTGATGAAGATGTCGTGCATCAGCACCTCTGGGAAAGGTCCGCCATGGGCCGTTTCGGCGATGTCCCACCTGGTCACCGACACCCCCATCTGGGAAAGCAGGTCGCATGCGCCCGACCCGACCCGGCCCTTGGCGCCGATCACGATGGCGCGGGGCCGCGGACGGCCGGTCGCGTCCAGATGCGCCCGCAGCGCGTCCAGCAGGTGATGCTTGTCCGGATAGGCGCCGACCGGCCCGCAGATCCCGCCCGACTGCTGCGCGACCCAGCAGTCCAGCGACACGGCCGCCCCCGCATAGCCCGCCCAATAGCCAAAGGCCGCCAGCCGCCGTCCCGCGTCATCCGTCAGGTATTCCAGGTCATAAAGTGTCCCGCCCCCTTCCTTGAAGCGGCGCAGCAGGGCCTTGCCCGCGGATTGGCCCTTGAAGGCATGGCCGAACATGATGTGGCGGTGGCGCAGGGGGGTGCCGTCCTCGGGCAGCTCCTTCAGGCCAAAGATGATTGCGTCGTCCGGTGCAGTGGGCCAGCTGCCCTCGGGCGCGATGGCGGCGCCGGCCTTGGCATAGGCCTCGGTCGGGATGACCCGGCGCGGGCTTTCCTCGACCGTGACGGTCATGCCCTGCTTGATCAGCCGCGACACGCCCGCGGGCGTGATGCCCACGCGATCCTCGTTCGGACGGCTTTCCGCCCTGACCCACAGATGTGTCATCCCCACCTCCTTGCGACCCCTGTCGCCTGCAGGTGTAGGTCACGAAAACGCAGGCCGCAAGGAAGGGAACCGGCGCGCGGCATGCCGTGTTCCGTGCTGTTACCCACCCCTCGGTACAAGGATCTCCCATGCGACTGAACCGCCGCACCGGACTGAAGCTGGCCGCCGCCCTGATGGGCAGCGCGCTGATCCCCGCCCTGGCCCAGGCACAGGACGCGCCCCAGGACCACCGCTACCCGGTCGAGGGTGGAGAAGTGGTGATCCATCCCGTCAGCCATGCCAGTATGGTGCTGGAAACCCCGGCCGGGGTGATCCTGGTCGATCCGGTGGGCGGGGCCGAGGCCTATGCCGGCCTGCCCGCGCCCGACCTGATCCTGATCACGCATGAACACGGCGACCATTACGACCAGCCCACGCTGGACGCCCTGCCCAAGGTGCCGATCATCGCCAACCAGGCCGTCCACGACATGCTGCCCGACGCCATGAAGTCGCGCAGCACGGTCATGGCCAATGGCGACAGCCAGGAGGCACTTGGCATCCAGATCGAGGCGATCCCCGCCTACAACATCACCGAGGACCGCCTGCAGTATCACCCCGAGGGGCGCGACAACGGCTATATCCTGACCCTGGGCGGCAAGCGCTTCCTGATCGCGGGCGACACCGAGGACACGCCGGAACTGCGGGCGCTGACCGACATCCACGTGGCCTTCCTGCCGATGAACCTGCCCTATACCATGACCGTGGAGCAGGCGGCCGAGGCGGTCGCCGCCTTTGCCCCGGACGTCGTCTATCCCTATCACCACCGCGACAGCGACCTGGAGGAGTTCACCCGCCTGGTGACCGAAGGCGGCTCGGGCACCGAGGTGGTGGTGGCCGAGTGGTATCCTGAAGCCGACAGCTGAGCCCAAGCCATGCGGCGGCGCCGCCTGATCATCCTGGCGGCGCTGGCTGCCTTGGGGCTGGCCGCCCTGGCGCTGTGGCTCTGGCCTTCGCTGCCGGCGCTGCAGTCGGATCTGGGCGCGCTGCATGACCTGATCGAGCAGGGCCAGGGATGGCGCGCCCGCAACCCCCGACTGGCGGCCCTGGCCTTCCTGGCGCTGCTGGCGGTGGGGGGCGCGCTGCCGCTGCCGGTCGTCGTGGCGATGTCGCTGGCGAGCGGCGCCTTCTTCGGCTTTTGGCTGGGACTGGCACTGGTTTGGTCGGGCACGATCGTGGCCGCGCTGCTGACATTCCTGGCCGCGCGCCACCTGCTGACCGGCCGGGTGCGGCGCCTGCTGGGGCGCAGGGTAGCGCAACTGGACCGGATGGTGGAACGGGACGGGGCACTGGCGCTGCTCAGCCTGCGGCTGGCGCCGGCACTGCCCTTCTTCCTGCTGAACCTGCTGTCGGGCCTCAGCTCCATGCGGATCGGCGTGTTCGCGGCGATCAGCGCCTTGGGCGTCCTGCCCAACAAGGTGATCCTGTCCGCCGCCGGCACCGAACTGGCCGAGATCGACCAGATCGCCGAGATCGCGGGGCCGCGCATCATCGCCATCGTCGCGGTGCTGGCGGTCTTTCCCTGGATCGCCCGCTGGCTGGCGCGGCGCCTGCGCGGACCCTCGGCCCAAGCCTAGAGCGGCTGCTCCTAAAAGGGAACCGGCGCGGAAAAGCCGATCTGCACGCCGCTGTCGGGATGGCGAAAGCGCAAGCTTTCGGCATGCAGCATCAGGCGCGGGTGATCCGCCGCAGCCCCGGTCGCATATAGTGGATCGCCCAGAATCGGGTGACCGGTCTGGGCCATGTGCACGCGCAGCTGGTGGCTGCGGCCGGTCACGGGCATCAGCCGCACCCGCGTCTCGTCATCGTTGGCGCGGATCACCCGCCAGTCGGTCTGGGCCGGGCGTCCCTCGACATGGTCGACCTTCTGGCGGGGGCGGTTGGGCCAGTCGACGATCAGCGGCAGATCGACCCTTCCCGTCTTTGGCTCCAACTTCCCGGCCACGCGGGCGACATAGGCCTTTTTCACCACCCGCTCCTCGAACTGGCGCGACAGCGTGCGCTGTGCATGCGGGGTCAGCCCAAAGACCATCACCCCCGACGTGTCCAGGTCCAGCCGGTGGACCAGCAGCACGGTGGGAAAGGCCTTGCGCAGCCGCGCGATCAGGCAATCGGCCCGATCCTCGCCGCGCCCGGGCACCGACAGCAGGCCCGATGGCTTGTCCACCACCAGCACCTCGTGATCGGCATGGATGACCACCGGCGCATCGGATGGCGGAGCATAGACGAATTCGGTCATTTCGCCACGAGGCGGACGGCCAGCCCCGCGAACATCACCGCCGCGATCTTGTTGACCAGCCCGAGGCGCTTGCCGATCACGTGACCCGCCACGCCGCCCACGATCCCATAGCCCATGGTGACCAGCGTCCCGGTAAAGGCAAAGATCAGCCCCAGCCCCAGGATCTGCTGCCAGACGGGACCCCAGGCCGGGTTGGTGAACTGCGGCAGGAAGGCCAGCAGGAACAGCACCGGCTTGGGGTTCAGCGCGTTGGACAGAAAGCCCCGCCGGATGATGTTCCAGACCCGGACGCTGCCGCGGGCCGAAGGGTCGACATCACCCGCCCGCCAGCTTTTCCAGGCCAGCCACAGCAGATAGGCGGCGCCCGCGTATTTGATCGCCCGCAGCGCCTCGGGATGGGCGGCCACAAGCGCCCCCAGGCCCACGGTCGCCAGGGTCACATGCATCAGCACGCCCAGGCCCACGCCGAACCCCGCCCAGGCCCCGGCGCGCGGCCCGCCCTGGATGCCGCAGGCGCTGGCAAAGAACACGTCCTGACCGGGGGCAAAGTTCAGGACCAGCCCACCCGCGACAAAGGCCATCAACTGGCCTGCGGGAATGCTGGCCAGCGTGTCCCAGATCATTCGGGGGCCTCCTGCGGCCATTGCGGCAGGCCATCCCCGATCGGGTAATAGTCGCCCTTGTCCGCGACAAAGATATGCGCCTCCAGCGTCAGGCCGGTCGGCTGGTTCAGGGCGCCGGCGGCGACATCGACCTCGGTCCCGTCGCGGCGCTTCCAGAAGAGCGCGCTGCCGCATTCAGTGCAGAAACCGCGTTCCGCCGCCTCGGAGGAGGCAAACCAGCGGACCGGGCCGCTGACCTGCAGGTCCCGGACCCCGGCCGCCGCCCAGACATGGCCCGACCAGCGCCGGCACTGGCCGCAATGGCAGGCGCGCAGGGCATCATCCACCCAAGTTCCGCTGAACTGCACGGCACCGCACAGGCAGTGCCCCTTGACCTCATGTGCCACCGAAAACCTCCTCCAGAATCGCGCCCAGGGCCACGGCGTCGCGCGCATCGAAGGCGTCGGGCCGGTCGCTGTCGATGTCCAGCACGCCGATCAGCCGCCCGCCCCGGCCCAGCACGGGCAGAACGATTTCCGACCGGGTGCTGCTGGAACAGGCGATATGGCCGGGAAAGGCCTCGACATCGGGAACGATCTGGACCTCGCGCCTGCGCGCCGCCGCCCCGCAGACCCCGCGCGAGAACGGGATCACCAGGCAGCCGTGACCGCCCTGATAGGGGCCGATCTTCAGCAGGTCAGGGCCCACCACGCGATAGAAGCCGGTCCAGTCGAACCGGTCGTCGGAATGATGCAGCTCGCAGGCCACGGTCGCCATCAGCGCGACCTCGTCGGTCTCGCCGTCGCAAAGGGCGCGGATGCGCGCCGCCAGATCGTCATAATCGCTCATTCCCCCTGTCTAGCCTTGGCCGGCGGGACAGGAAAGCGGCGAAATGGGTCCTGAACCCAGGGCCGGGCACGTCGCCCATTGCCGCCGCCCGCGCGCGGGGCCAGTTTGGCGCCATGACGCTTCGCACCCGCATCCTTCTGGTGATCCTGGCCATGCAGCTGTTGCTGATCGGCGTTCTGGCGGCCGGCAGCCTGGACCGGCTGAGGCGCGACATCGCGACCGAGACGCGCATGGGTGCGCAGACCGCCCGCGACCTGGTCCTGGCCACGATCGGCACGATGCAGGGGGCGGTGCCGCCCGACCGGATCATGGCGCTGTTGCCCGAGCGGCTGACCGAGCCGCACCACGCCCGCATCGGCGTCGTGGACGCGCTGGACGGAACGCTGCGCCAGCCGCCCGGCCCCCCGGACCCGGCCCTGCGCCGGCCGGACTGGTTCGCGGCCCTGGTGGCGCCCGACCCGCAGGAGATGCGCCTGCCGGTGGTCGTGGGCGGGCGCCCGCGCGGCTATGTCCTGATCACCGGCGACCCGGCGGCCGAGATCGCCCGCGCTTGGCGCGACATGCGCGACCTGATGACCCTGGCGCTGGTCACGGCGATCCTGCAGGCGCTGCTGATTGCCTGGGCGGTGCGGCAGGCGCTGCGCCCGGTCGGCACCATCGCCACGCGCCTGTCCGACCTGATCCGGGGCGATCTGGAAACCCGCATCGGCCCCCTGCCCCAGCCCGAACTGGCGCCGCTGGCCCGGCACGTGGACCGGCTGGCCGAGACGCTGGAACAGGCCCAGGCCGACCGCCGCCGGCTGCAGCAGCAGATCGTCGCCCGCGCCGATGCCGAACGCATGGCCATCGCCCGTGACCTGCATGACGAAATGGGGCCCTGTCTCTTTGGCCTTCGGGTCGAGGCGGATGCGCTGCGCGAGGCGGCCCCGGACGCGGCCACCGCCCAGTCCGCCGCCCAGATCGCGGACATCGCGGAACAGATCGCCCGCGTGAACCGGGCGCTGCTGAACGACCTGCGCCCGATGGCGGTGGGCCAGCTGCCCCTGCCCACCGTGCTGGCCGACTACGTCGACGACCTGAACCGCCGCTTTCCCGACACCCGGTTCGCGCTGGAGATCGCCTCGGGCCTGCCGGAACCCGACGAGGCGACGGCCCTGACCCTGTTCCGCATCCTGCAGGAGGGGACGACCAATGCCCTGCGCCATGCGGCGGCGCGGTCGGTGACGATCCGGCTCTGGACCGATCCGGCGCATTGGCGCATGATCCTGTCCGATGATGGCCAGGGCATTGCCCCCGACCGGCGCGAGGGGACGGGCCTGACGGGAATGCGTGAGCGCATCACCCTGCTGGGCGGGAATCTGGCCGTCCAATCGGACGGGGCAGGAACGCGCCTGCTGGCCCGGCTGCCGCGCCGGGCGGTGGAGAGGAACAGGACGACGACGTGACGAAACGCGCCTTGGTCATCGACGACCACCCGATCACCCATCTGGGCGCCAGCCGCCTGCTGCGCGACCTGGGCTATGACCCCGTGGGCCAGGCCATGTCGGGCGAGGAGGCGCTGGCGCAGCTGGCGACGGACCCCGCGCCGGACCTGATCGTCCTGGACATCAGCCTGCCCGGCACCGGGGGTCTGGACCTGGTGGCGCCCCTGAAGGCCGCGGCGCCGGCGGGGCGCATCCTGATCTTTTCGATGAACGACCAGACAGGCTTTGCCGCCCGCGCCCTGCAGGCCGGGGCGCAGGGCTTTCTGTCCAAGAACGCGCCGCCCGCCGATTTCCGCGAGGCGGTCCGCAGGCTGGAGGCGGGCGAATTCTACCTGGCGCCCAAGCAGGCGATGGCGCTGGCGACGCTGCGGGCCGGGGCGGCCGACGACCCCCTGGGCGCGCTGTCGGACCGGGAGCGGCAGGTCCTGACCCTGATCGGGCAGGGCCACGGTCTGCAGACCATCGCGGACCGGCTTGGCGTCAGCTACAAGACCGCGGCCAATACCTCGTCCGCGCTGAAGAAGAAGCTGGGCGTGGACGGCATCAACGGGCTGATGAAATTCGCGCTGGACAGCGGCGTCTGAAGGAAAGGAACCCCATGCTGGCATGGTTCACCATGGACGAGACCGCCGCCCCCGGCCAGGCCGACCGGCTGGTCGAGGATGTGGCCCGCGCCCTGCAGGCACGCGGGCTGCGGCTGGCCGGCGCGGTGCAGCGCAACCTGGAGATCGGGCCGGACAGCCCCTGCGACATGGACATGATCGTCATCGGGGACGAGGGCGCGCCGATCCGCATCTCTCAGTCCCTGGGGCCGGGCGCCTCGGGGTGCCGGCTGGACACGGGCGCGCTGGAACAGGCCGTGGCGCGGGCGGCGCCGCATCTGCGGGGGGCGGATGTCGTCGTCGTGCCCAAGTTCGGCCGGCAGGAGGCCATCGGCCGGGGCTTTCGCAGCCTGATCGCAGAGGCCGCGGCCGCAGGCCTGCCGGTGGTCCTCTATGTGCCGCGCCAGCAGCGCGAGGCGTTCCTGGATTTTGCGGGCGAACTGGCGGTGCAGGTTGCGCCCGCCGACCTTGCGGAGTGGTGCCTGGGCCGATTCGCGGACGTCCCATGACAGTTGAGCGGAGGGTGGATGCGCGCGGGCTGCTCTGCCCCCTGCCGGTGCTGCGGTTGCGCAAGGTGCTTCTGGAGCTGCCGCCGGGCGCGACCGTGCGGCTGATCGCGACCGATCCGATGGCTGCGGTCGATGTGCCGCATTTCTGCCGGCAGGGCGGACATGCCATGGTGGCCATGCGCGAGCTGGACGAGGGCGCGCTGGAATTCACGGTGCACAGGGGGCCTTCTGCCCCCTCGGCCGCAGGCGGCCTCACCCCCGAGGATATTTGAGCAACGAAGATGACCCTGCCCTTTCTGCCTGCACGAAAGCGCCTGTCGGAACTGTCCGAACGCGAGATCCTGGCGCTGGCTATCGCCTCGGAGGAGGACGACGCCCGCATCTATCGCAACTGGGCCGAGACGCTGCGCGGGGACTATCCGGCAACGGCCGCGGTCTTTGACGCCATGAGCCTGGAGGAGGATGGCCACCGCCGCCTGCTGCTGGAGGCCTTTCGGGCCCGGTTCGGAGAGGCGATCCCGGTCATCCGGCGCGAACATGTCGCCGGCTACCTGACCCGCCGCCCCGCCTGGATGATGGAGAACCTGTCGCTGGAGACGATCCGGGGCGAGGCCGCCGGGATGGAGCGGGACGCGGCCGAATTCTATGCCCGCGCCGCGCAGTACAGCCAGGATGCCGGCACCCGCAAGCTGCTGGGCGACCTGGCCGCGGCCGAGCGCGGCCACGAGAACCGGGCCCATGAGCTGGCGACCGAGCATCTGGACCCCGCCGCCCGCGCCGACGAGGACGCGGTCGCCCATCGCGAGTTCGTGCTGACCTGGGTGCAGCCGGGGCTGGCCGGGCTGATGGACGGCAGCGTGTCCACGCTGGCGCCGATCTTCGCGGTGGCATTTGCCACGCAGGACCCCTGGACGACCTTCCTGGTCGGCTTGGCGGCCAGCATCGGCGCGGGCATCAGCATGGGCTTTACCGAGGCCGCCTCGGATGACGGGGTGGTGTCGGGACGCGGCTCGCCGCTCAAGCGGGGGCTGGCCTCGGGTGTGATGACGGCGGTGGGGGGCATGGGTCATGCCCTGCCCTATCTGATCCCCGATTTCTGGACCGCGACCACCCTGGCCATCCTGGTCGTCTTTGTCGAGCTGTGGGCCATCGCCTGGATCCAGAACCGCTGGATGCAGACCCCCTTCTGGCGGGCCACCTTGCAAGTCGTGGTGGGCGGTGGTCTGGTGCTGGCCGTTGGGGTGCTGATCGGATCGGGCTGACGGGCCCCTTTGGGGGGCCGATGACTGAGATCCTGCTGAAGACCCTGCCCTTCTTTGCCCTGATCGGGCTGGGCTGGGCCGCCGCCGCCATCCGGTTCTTTCCGGCCGAGGGCGCGGCCTGGCTGACGCGATTCGTCTTTTATTTCGCGCTGTCGGCGATGCTGTTCCGCTTTGCGGCGGGGCTGGACATGGCTGCGCTGTTCGACCTGCGCTTTGTGCTGGCCTATCTGCTGGGATCGGGTGCGGTCTGGGCGATCGGCATCACCGTCGCCCGCGCGCGCGGCCTCGGCATCGCCGAGGCCGCGATGGAGGCGCAATGCTGCATGATCGGCAATACCGGCTTTCTGGGCGTGCCGATGCTGGTCGTGCTGCTGGGGCCCGCGGCCATCGGACCTGTGCTGATGGTGCTGACCATCGACATGCTGGTCTTTTCCACGCTGATCACGCTGATCATCCACGCCGCGCGCCAGGGCGGGTTGCGGCCTGCCGCCGTGGTGCCGGTGCTGCGCGGGGTGGCGTCGAACCCGATGATCCTGGCCATGGTCGCGGGCCTGGTCTGGGGCGGGCTGGCCCTGCCCCTGCCGGAACCCTTGGACGAGTTCCTGACGATCCTGGGGGCGGCCGCCACGCCCGGGGCGCTGTTCGCCATCGGCGCCAGCCTGGCGGGGCGCCGGCTGGCGCGGCTGGCGCCTTCGGCCTGGCTGTCGGGGGCCAAGCTGGTCCTGCATCCCGCCGCCGTGGGGCTGGCGGCCTGGGGCTTTGGCGTCGATCCGACCGCGGCGGGCGTCATGGTGGTGGCGGCGGGCTTGCCCGTGGCGGGCAATGTCTATATCCTGGCCCAGCATTTCGGCGTGGCCCAGCAGCGGGTGTCGACCGCGATCCTGATCTCGACCGCGGCCAGCATCCTGACCATCCCCGCGCTGATCCTGCTGATCGGGGCCTAGGCCCGCGCCGCCAGGATCGCGTCGTCCAGGATGTCCAGCGCCTGCGCGAACTGGTCGTCCGGGATGGTGATCGGCGCCAGGAAGCGGATCACGTTGCCATGCACGCCGCAGGTCAGCAGCAGCAGGCCGCGGGCCAGCGCCTCCTGCCGGATGCGGTTGGTCATCGCGGCGTCGGGCGTGCCGTCGGTGCCGATGAACTCGGCCGCGACCATGAATCCGGGGCCGCGGATATCCGCCATCTCGGGCACGCGCGGCTGCAGGGCCGTCAGGCGATCGCGCAGTTTGGCACCCAGGGTTTCGGCGCGGGCGCAGAGGTCCTCGTTTTCGATCACGTCCATCACGGCCAGGCCCGCCGCGATCCCCAGGGGGTTGCCGCCATAGGTGCCGCCCAGGCCGCCGGGTTCGGCCGCGTCCATGATTTCGGCCCGGCCGGTCACGGCGGCGATCGGAAAGCCGCCGCCCAGGCCCTTGGCCATCGTGGTCAGGTCGGCGGCGATGCCGTGATGCTCCATCGCGAACAGCCGACCAGTGCGGGCAAAGCCGGTCTGCACCTCATCGGCGATCATCACGATGCCATGCGCGTCGCAAAGCGCGCGGATGCGGGCCACGAAATCGGTCGGCGCGGGGTAAAATCCGCCCTCGCCCTGCACGGGTTCAAAGACGATGGCCGCGACGCGCGCCGGGTCCAGGTCGGCCTTGAACAGCTTGTCCAGCGCGGCAAAGCTGTCGTCGGTCGTCACCCCGTGCAGCGGGCAGGGGAAGGGCGCGTGAAAGACATCGGGCATCATCGCGCCGAAGCCCTTCTTGTAGGGCACGACCTTGCCGGTCAGCGTCATGCCCATGAAGGTCCGGCCGTGAAAGGCGCCGGTAAAGGCGATCACCGCGTTGCGGCCGGTGGCGGCGCGGGCGATCTTGACGGCGTTCTCGCAGGCCTCGGCGCCGGTCGTGACAAAGATCGTCTTCTTGGCGAAATCGCCCGGCACCTTGTCGTTCAGGCGCTCGGCCAGGCGGACGTAATTCTCATAGGGCAGGACTTGGTGGCAGGTATGGGTAAAGGCGTCCAGCTGGGCGCGCACGGCCTCGATCACGCGGGGATGGCGGTGGCCGGTGTTCACCACCGCGATGCCGGCGGCAAAATCGATCAGGCGGTTGCCCTCGACATCGGTGACGGTCGCATTCTCGGCATGGGCGGCGAAATGGTCGGTCATCACGCCCACGCCACGGGCCATGGCGGCGCGGCGGCGGGTGGCCAGCGTCTCGTTGTTCTGGGTCAGGTCCTTCATCGCGGTCTCTCCTTTGCGGCGGACGGCAAGGGCCGGTCCTGTCGCGCGTCAGGGTGGCGTCTGGTCGCGGGCCTGACAATTCTGTTTTTCGCTGCGGCCAAGCCCCTGAAACAGCGTGGCCCGGGACCGGGTGTTTGTCTATGATGAACATGCACAACAGCGGGGACCTCATGGAGATCGACATCGGGGGCAGGCTGCGGGCGCTGCGGCTGGCGCGCAAGCTGTCGCAGCGGGCGCTGGCGCGGCGGGTGGGGGTGCCCAATTCCACCATCTCGCTGATCGAATCGAATGCCATGAATCCCTCGGTCGGGGCGCTGAAGCGCATCCTGGACGGGTTGCCGGTCGGCCTGGCCGAGTTCTTCGCCTTCGAGCCGCAGGCCCCGCGCAAGTTCTTCTTCACCGCCGAGGAGATGCCCGACCTGGGCCGCGGCCGCATCGCGCTGCGGCAGGTGGGCGTGCCCGGCACCGGGCGCATGCTGCAGGTCCTGCGCGAAACCTGGCAGCCCGGCGCCGACACCGGCAAGGTTCCCCTGTCCCACAAGGGCGAGGAGGCCGGCGTGATCCTGTCCGGCCGGCTGGAGATCACCGTCGACGGCGAGCGCAAGATCCTGGGACCCGGCGATTCCTTTGCCTTTCCCAGCGAACTGCCGCACCGCTTTCGCGTCGTCGGCCCCGAACCGGTCGAGGCCGTCAGCGCCTGCACGCCGCCGACCTTCTGACCCTCAACCTTCTGACCCTCGACCCGGGCCGATGCGCGGGCTATCCCGATTGCGTCATGTGCAAAAGGGGAGGAGACCGTCATGCGCGACATCGGGGACCTGAAGCTGTCGAACATCCTGCTGGAGGTCGACGACGACGGCATCGCCAGCGTGACGCTGAACCGCCCGGACAAGCGCAACGCGCTGGATCTGGCCACGATCGAGGAACTGGTGGACATCTTCACCACCCTGCCCCGGGCCGGGGTCCGGGTGGCGATCCTGCGGGCGAACGGGCCGCATTTCAGCGCCGGTCTGGACCTGGTGGAACATCACCGCCAGAACCGCTCGGCCGCGGAGTTCATGCAGGTCTGCCTGCGCTGGCACGAGGCGTTCAACAAGATGGAATACGGCGGCGTCCCGGTGATCGCGGTCCTCAAGGGCGCGGTCGTGGGCGGCGGGCTGGAGCTGGCCTCGGCGGCGCATATCCGGGTGGCGGGGCCGGACACCTATTTCGGCCTGCCCGAGGGCCAGCGCGGCCTGTTCACCGGCGGCGGCGCGACCATCCGCGTGGCGGACCTGATCGGCAAGGCGCGGATGATCGACATGATGCTGTCGGGGCGGCTCTATCGCGGACAGGAGGCGGTGGATGTCGGCCTGTGCCAGTATCTGGAGGAGGATGCCGAGGCCCGCGCCCTGCAGATCGCGCGCGCGGCCGCACAGAACCCGCCGTTGTCGAACTTCGCCATCTGCTCGGCCATCAGCCACATGCAGAACATGAGCGCGCTGGACGCCGCCTATGCCGAAGCGGTCGTGGCCGGGATGGTCAACACCCAGGAGGCCGCGCGCGAGCGGCTGGCGGCCTTTGCCGACGGGACGGCGGCCCGGATCAAGCCGGTCGACTAGGGGCGCCATGCCGGTTTGCCGGCAGGCAGGGGGGCAGCGGGCGGCCGTGGCTTGATGCTCCGGCCGCCCCCTAGAACGGGGCTCAGGGCAGCAGGAACAGGACCAGGCCCGCGATCCCGCCGATCGCCAGGAAGCCCAGCAGGACAAAGATCCCGTCCCGCGCCAGCAGGCCGAAGGCCAGCAGGCTCACCACGATCCCCATCAGCGACGAGGTGAAGGGCACCAGTTCCAGGACCGGCATCGCCAGCCCGCAGCACAGGCAGACCGCCTGCACGATCCAGCGCATCGGGCGGCGCACCAGCGGCGTCAGCCGCTTGTCCGTGACCCGGTCCAGAAACCGAGCGGGCCGTTCCATCCAGTCCAGCGCCGTCCGCATCCTAGACCCGGGCACCTTCCGCCGCATCAGGAAGCCCGGCAGCCAGACGTGGTGGCGCCCGATCAGCATCTGCGCCGAGATCAGCGCGATCAGCATCCCGCAGATGCTGGAGAACAGCGGCACCCCCGACAGGGGCGACACCACCGCCAGTGCCGGGATCATCAGGTTTGGCGGCAGCGAATCCTCGCCCAGGGCCTGAACGACACGCTGGACGCTGACCCTGTCGTCATCCGCCGCCCCGCGCACGCGGCCGATCAGGTTGGTGATGATCTGGTCGTCGGGCATGGCCTGCTCCTGCATCTGCGCCGCCCAACGCGGGCCGCGCGCCAGGGTTTCGCCTCAGCCCGTGCGCCTGGCCGCCATCAGCAGCCGGTCCAGCGCCTGCAGGAACCGCGCCCGGTCGGCCTTGCCGAACGCCGCGCCGCCGCCCTGCCGGAACGGGTCAGCCGCCCGCAGGTCGGCCATCAGGTCGCGGGTCGCCAGGCGCGGCCCGATGTTCCTGGCATCCAGCACCTCGCCGGCATGGGTCAGCACCATGGCCCCGGCCTTGATGCAGCGATCGGCCAGCGGCAGGTCGCCCGTCACCACGACGTCACCCGGCCCGCAGCTGTCGGCGATCCACTTGTCAGCCTCGTCCGGGCCCGCGGCCACGATCTGCAGCCGGACCAGCGGATGCGTGGGCATCCGCAGCCCGCCGTTGCAGACCAGCACCATCGGCACACCCATGCGGACGGCGACCCGCTCGGCCTCGGCCTTGACCGGGCAGGCGTCCGCATCGATGTAGAGCGTGGTCATCAGTCGCGCAGCAGCTCGTTGATCGAAGTCTTGGACCGCGTCCGCGCGTCGACCCGCTTGACGATCACCGCACAGTACAGGTTCACGCCGTTCTTCGACGGCAACGTGCCCGAGACGACGACCGAACCCGCCGGAACCTCGCCATAGGTCACCTCGCCCGTCTCGCGGTCGACGATCTTGGTCGACTGGCCGATATAGACGCCCATGCCCAGGACCGAGCCCTCGCGGACGATGCAGCCCTCGACCACCTCGGAGCGTGCGCCGATGAAGCAGTCGTCCTCGATGATCGTGGGACCGGCCTGCAGCGGCTCCAGCACGCCGCCGATGCCGACGCCGCCCGACAGGTGGACGTTGCGGCCGATCTGCGCGCAGGAGCCCACGGTCGCCCAGGTGTCGACCATCGTGCCCTCGCCCACATGGGCGCCCAGGTTCACGAAGGAGGGCATCAGCACCGCACCCTTGCCGATGAAGGCGCTGCGGCGGACGATGGCGCCCGGCACGGCGCGGAACCCCGCCTCGCGCCACTGGTTGTCGCCCCAGCCGTGGAATTTCGACGGCACCTTGTCCCACCAGTTCGACCCCTGCGGACCGCCCGACATCTCTTCCATGTCGTTCAGGCGGAAGGACAGCAGCACAGCCTTTTTCGCCCACTGGTTCACATGCCAGTCCGCGCCGCGCTTTTCGGCCACGCGCAGGGTGCCGTTGTCCAGCTGGCGCAGGGTGTCCTCGACCGCATCGCGGGTCTCGCCCCGGGTGGCGCTGGTGATGTCGGCGCGGCCTTCCCATGCGGCTTCGATGGCGGTTTCCAGGGCTTGGGTCATGGCGGCCTCTCCTCGGGCAGGCGGGTGGGTGGAAAATCTCCGTTCCGGGCTATATGCGTCGGGGAAAGCCCGCGCAATCCGCGCAAGGGCGCTTATGAGGCTTTGATGAACGACGACCTGCCCGAAGAGGACCGCGTCCACACCCTGCCCCACAGCGATGAGGACGTCGCCCGCGCCGGCCATGTTCCCGACACGCCCCAGACCCGTGCCCCCTCCTATCGCCTGGCCTTCACCGACCGCGAGTTCCTGCTGCGCGAAGAGCTGCGGTCCGTCCGGCTGCAGCTGGAACTGCTGAAGCCGCAGATGATCATGGACGAATACGGCATCGAATCGACCGTGGTGATGTTCGGCGGCGCCCGGATCCCGTCGCCCGACGGGATCCGGACGGCGCGCACCACCGCCCTGGCCGAGCTGTCGGAATATTACGAGCAGGCCCGCCTTTTCGCCCACCGGATGACCGAACGCAGCCTGGCGGCCAAGGGTAGGGAATTCGTGATCTGTACCGGCGGCGGTCCCGGCGTCATGGAGGCCGGCAACAAGGGTGCGGCCGAAGCGGGCGGCGTGTCCATCGGCCTGGGGATCGTGCTGCCGTTCGAACAGGCGCCCAATGCCTATGTGACGCCGGACCTGTGCTTCAACTTCCACTATTTCGCGGTCCGCAAGATGCATTTCCTGATGCGCGCCCGCGCCGTCACCGTCTTTCCCGGCGGCTTCGGCACCCTGGACGAACTGTTCGAAACGCTGACGCTGATCCAGACGGGGCGCATGGCACGCATCCCCATCCTGCTGTTCGGCGCGGCCTTCTGGGACGGCATCATCAACTGGCAGGCCCTGGCGGATGCGGGCACGATCAGCCAAAGCGACCTGCAATTGATCCGCTATGTCGAAACCGCCGAAGACGCGGTGCAGATCATCGACAGCTGGCCGAAGCCGGACTTCTAGGCGGAGCCGACCGGCTGGGGGCGGCGCATCAGCATCAGCAGGACGCCCGCCCCGACCAGCAGCCCCGCCAAAAGGAACGCCTGCGGCAGCGGCTCGGCGAACAGCCACAGCGCGCCGGCCGCGCCGGTCACGGCCGCCACCGGCCCCAGCAGCGACAGCGTCACCGGCCCGCCCAGCCTTTGCAGCTGGAAGAAGGCCAGGTACTGGATCACGAAGATCGCGATATCCAGGCCGACCAGCGACCGCAGCCCCGGCTGGTGCCAGAGCGGCCCCGCCCCCGCCTCCAGGACCAAGGCCAGCGGCACGCAGGCCAGTCCCGCCATCAGCAGCGTCAGCGCCGACAGGGTCAGGGGGCGCGCCCCGGCGGGCCAATAGCGGCTGCGATAGATGTTGCCCAGGGCGATCACCACCGGCATCGCGGTCGCGGCGATCAGCCAGGCAGTCGCCTGCGCCGGCAGTTCGGTCAGCTTGGCCAGCGCCAGGATCAGCCCGCCCGCCAATCCCAGGACCACGGCCAGCGTGCGGCGGGGATCGGCACGCTCCAGTCCCAGCAGGCGGGCCAGCCCCCAGGTCAGCAGGATCGGAAAGGCAAAGGTCAGCGCGATGTAGCCGGCCCCGACATGCGCCACGGCCAAATACCCCAAGGCCATCGGCCCCGCCAGCAGCACCCCCGCCCCCGCTGCATAGGGCAGCATCCGTGCCGCGCCCCGCAGTTGGCCCATCATCGCCGCCAGCAGCAATTGCACGGCGCCGCCGCCGGCCAGCACCGTCCCCAGGAACCAGATCATCGGCGCCCCGCTGTCCGAGGCGATGCGCGAGATCAGGATCGTCACCGCCAGCGCCGCCCCGGCGGTCACCAGGCAGCCCAGCATCATCAGCGATCCGTGATTGTCGTTCATTGTCCTGCCCCGATCGATCTGCTATTATCTTACCATAAACAATCTTTATGGAAAGATAAATGAGTTCTGCCGATCGCGCCGCGCGGGCCGCGCAATCCTGGCGCCGCGAGCGTCCCGACCTGGATGTCGAGGCGATGGAGATCATCGGCCGTCTGAACGAGCTGTCGGCCCTGCTGTCGCGCCAGCTGCAGGCGGTCTTTGACGAGTTCGGGTTGCAGGCCGGAGAATTCGACGTGCTGGCGACCCTGCGCCGGGCCGGTGCGCCCTTTCGCCTGACGCCCACCGCGCTTTACGAGGCGACGATGCTCAGTTCGGGCGGCATGACCGCCCGCCTGGACCGGCTGGAGCGGCGCGACCTGATCCGGCGCCTGCCCAATCCGCAGGACAGGCGCGGCACGCTGGTCGAACTGACGGAAGAGGGGCTGGCGCTGATCGACCACGCCATCGCGCCCCATGCCGCGAATGAGACGCGGCTGCTGGCCGGCCTGACGGCCGAAGAGCGCCTCGCGCTGAAGGCGCTGCTGGAACGGCTGGGGGCGGTGCTGCCCTGATCAGCCGGCCTCGGCCTCGATCTGGGCGCGCGACTTGCGGCCCCGTTCGGTGGCCGATTTCAGCTGGCCGCAGGCAGCCATGATATCCTCGCCGCGCGGCGTGCGGATCGGGCTGGCATAGCCGGCGTTGTGGATGATGTCGGCAAAGGCATGGATGCGGTTGTTGCTGGACCGCTTGTAGGGCGCGCCGGGCCATTCATTGAACGGGATCAGGTTGATCTTGGCCGGAATGCCCTCGATCAGCCGCACCAGGCGGTGGGCATCCTCGTCGCTGTCGTTGACGCCGGCCAGCATCACATATTCAAAGGTGATCCGCTCGCTGTTGGTCAGGCGCGGGTATTCGCGCAGCGTGGCCAGCAGCGTCTCGATGTTCCAGCGCTTGTTGATGGGCACCAGACGGTCGCGCACCTCGTCGGTGGTGGCGTGGAAGCTGACGGCCAGCAGGCAGCCGATTTCCCGCGCCGTGCGGGCAATCTCCGGCACGACGCCGCTGGTCGACAAGGTGATGCGGCGGCGGGACAGGGACAGGCCCTCGTTGTCCATCACCACCTTCATCGCGTCGCGCACGTTCTCGAAGTTGTAGAGCGGCTCGCCCATGCCCATCAGCACCAGGTTGCTGACCAGGCGCGTCTCGTCCTTGGGCGCGCCCTGCACGGGCCATTCGCCCAGGTCGTCGCGCGCGACCAGCAGCTGGCCCACGATCTCGCCGGCGGTCAGGTTGCGCACCAGCTTCTGCGTGCCGGTATGGCAGAAGGAACAGGTCAGCGTGCAGCCCACCTGGCTGCTGACGCAAAGCGTGCCACGGCCTTCTTCGGGGATATAGACGGCCTCGACCTCGTGGCCGCCGGCGATCTTCAGCAGGTATTTGCGGGTGCCGTCGGCGCTGACTTGGCGGGTCACGATCTCGGGCAGGGAGATCTCGAACCGGTCGGCCAGAAGGGCGCGATAGTCCTTGGCCAGGTTGGTCATCTGGGCGAAATCGCGCACGCCCCAGTGATAGACCCACTGCCAGACCTGGCCCACGCGCATCTTGGCCTGCTTTTCTGGCGTGCCGGCGACGATCAGCGCCTCGCGCAGCTGGTCGCGCGTCAGGCCCACGATGTTCACGAGCCCACCTTCCGGCAGCTTGCGCGGGATGGTCAGCACGTCTTGCGTGATCGGGGCCGCGCCTGCGGCCTGCGGAAGAAGGACGGTCATGAGCCTACCGGGATTCTGCGTGAAGACCTGCAGATAGGCCAGGCGAGGCCGGAAATCAACCGGCCTTGCCCGAACGGCCCCTGGCCGGATGTTCTGGAATGGGGTGGATGTTCTGAAAGGGTCACCCCGAGGTGACGGGGCAGGTGACGGGGGGCACAGCCCCCCATCCGCTTGGCCTTACTGGCAGCGTGCGCGTGCCGTGTTCGTCGCGGCGGTGATGCCCGACAGGCTGAACGTGTCCTTTGTGGTGGTTCCGCGGGCCGAGCGCCCGGTCACAACGGCCGAGGACCCGCCGCGCAGGGCGCCGATCAGGGAATCGTCGTCCGAGGCGCTGCCGGTCCAGGCGCTTTCACCTTCGGTGAACAGGTTGAACTTGCGCCCGCCCACATCGACCTCGACCGTCGAATCCGGGGCGAAGGGATAGCCGCCGGTAAAGGAGACTTCGCCGTTCTGGCCCGGACGATAGGCCACATAGAGCCGGATGTCGCCGCGCGCCACCTCGGTGGGCTGGCCGTTGCGGGTGTTGATCGTCGATTTCGGGGGCGAGACGGCCCAACATTCGCGCGGGTTGTCCGCCGCGAACACGGTCCAGTCGCCCTCGGTCGCCACGACGTTGTTCGATTCTTGCGCGACCGCCGTACCCAGTCCGGCAATCAGGACAAGGCCTGCGCCGATGCCGCGCAGCGTGGTGGTAATCATGCTCTGGCCTCCTGCCATTCGTTTCGCCACTTGTGCGGCGTTGTTCCGCGATTGCTGTGGTCTTTTCAACCATCTGCCGCCAGAATAGCGAAAATCGCCGCCCGAGAAAGGGCACGCAAGCGAAATCGCGCAATTGTCAGGGAGAAAATCACGATGCGGTCTGCCGAGATGATCGAACTGCGGCGCGGCGACATGCGCGAAAGCCTGCATCGCGGCCATGCGATCATCTGCGACGCCCATGGCGTGGTCGAGGCCTGGGGAAAGCCCTCGCAGATCGTGTTTCCCCGGTCCTCGTGCAAGATGATACAGGCCCTGCCGCTGATCGAAAGCGGCGCGGCGGATGCGGCGGGGCTGACCGACCGGCAGCTGGCCCTGGCCTGTGCCAGCCATTCCGGATCGGCCATGCATGTGCGCGCGGTGGACGAATGGCTGACCGGGCTGGACATGGCCGAAGGCGACCTGCGCTGCGGCAGCCACATGCCCGGCGACCCGGCCGAATACCGGCGGCTGCTGTGTTCGGACACGGCGCCCTGCCAGCTGCACAACAACTGCTCGGGCAAGCATGCGGGGTTCCTGACGCTGAACCGGCACCTGCAGGGCGGGCCGGAATATGTCGAACCGGCCCATCCGGTGCAGCAGGCCGTCAAGGCCGCCTTCGAGGAGGTCACCGAAGAGACCAGCCCCGGCTACGGCATCGACGGCTGCTCGGCCCCGAACTGGGCCAGTTCGCTGGAGGGTCTGGCGCGGGCGATGGCGCGCTTTGCCAATCCTGGCGCGGACCGGCGCGGCGAGGCGATGCGGCGGCTGGTGGACGCGATGCGCGCCTACCCTGAGATGGTGGCGGGCGAAGGTCGGTCCTGCACGGCGCTGATGCGCGCCATGGGCGGCGGCGTGGCGGTCAAGACCGGGGCCGAGGCGGTCTTTGTCGCGATCCTCCCCCAGCAGGGCCTGGGCGTCGCGCTGAAGATCAGCGACGGCGCCACCCGCGCCAGCGAGGCCGCGATCACCGCGCTGCTGATCCACCTGGGCGTGCTGGATGCCGCGGACCCGGTTGCGCAGCGCTACCTGAACGGCCCGATCCTGAACTGGCGCGGCCTGAAGACCGGCGAATTGCGCTGCGCATCGGGGTTTCCTGCCTGAACCTGCGGTTGGCCGCCCCAGCGTCACGAAAACGACGCGCAACCATTCTTTCATTGCCGCCGTGGGCCGGTCCCCATTTGCCCGCATGTCCCAGGCCGGTGCCCCTTGGCAGAGCGGGCGCCGGCAGCAGGGTCAGATCATCTGCCAGATCAGCCGCAGCGCCAGCACGGTCGAGGTCGTCACCAGAAGCGGCTTGATCAGCCGCGCGCCCACCCGTGATGCCAGCCGGGCCCCCAGCATCGCGCCGGCAATCTGGGCCGCGCCCATGGCGATGCCCAGCAGCCACATCGGCTGCCCGACCAGCGCAAAGGCCCCCAGCCCGCCCAGGTTCGAGGCGAAGTTCAGCAGCTTGGTATGCGCCGTCGCCTTCAGCACGCCGTATCCCGCCAGCGTGACAAAGCCGATCATGTAGAAGGCCCCCGCGCCCGGCCCGATCAGCCCGTCATAAAAGCCGATAAAGGGCACGACCGTCATGGCAAAGACCGCGGGCGTCAGCCGCCGCGTCCGGTCCAGGTCGTTCAGGCCGGGCTTGAAGGCGAAAAACAGCGCGATGCCGATCAGGATCACCGGCAGCACTAGGCGCAGGCCGTCCATCGGGATCGCGCTGACCAGCACCGCCCCCGCGGCGCCCGCCGCCCCGGCCAGCAGCGCCGAGCCCCACTGGCTGCGCAGATCGACCAGACCGCGCGCCGCATAATTGAGCGCGGCGGTTCCCGCGCCAAAGACGCCCTGCACCTTGTTCGTGGCCAGCGCCTGCGCCGGGGATAGCCCCGCCAGCATCAGCACCGGCAGCGTGATCAGCCCGCCGCCCCCCGCGATCGAATCGACAAAGCCCGCCGCAAAGGCGGCCCCGATCAGCAGCAGGAACAGGTCAGGGCCGAGGTCGATCATGGCATCGCTCCGCAGGGACGGGCATGGCGCCCTGCAACATGTCGGTGAGAGGGGGCCGCCCGGGTCAGGGCGTCACGAAATCGTCCGCGCCGTAGCCCTGCAGGTACAGCAGCGCCGTCAGGTCGCCGTGGTTGATGCGGATCTGGGCCTGCGCGGCCACGACCGGCTTGGCATGCAGCGCGACGCCCGCCCCCGCCAGCTGGATCATGCCTAGGTCATTGGCACCGTCGCCCACGGCGATGGCGTTCTGCGCGGTGGTGCCCAGATGCGCGGCGATCTGCTGCAGCGCCTCGACCTTGGCCTCGCGGCCCAGCACCGGCAGGGCGACATGGCCAGTCAGCACGCCATCCTCCGCCAGCAGCGTGTTGGCGCGGTGTTCGTGAAAGCCCAGCCGATCCGCCACCGCCGCGGTAAAGGCCGTGAAGCCGCCCGAAACCAGCGCGGTATGGGCATCATGCGCGCGCATCGTGGCCACTAGGGTTGCCCCGCCCGCGGCCACCGTGATGCGGTCGCGCAGCACGGTGCCGATCACCTCCTCGGAGAGGCCCGCCAACAGGCTCACGCGTTCGATCAGCGCCTCGTGAAAGTTCAGCTCGCCGTTCATGGCGCGGGCGGTGATCTGGGCCACGCGGGCGCCGACGCCGGCGAAATCGGCCAGTTCGTCGATGCATTCCTGGTCGATCATGGTCGAATCCATGTCCGCGATCAGGATACGCTTGCGCCGCCCCTCGGTCGGCTGAATGGCCAGGTCGATGCCGATCCGCTGCAGGTCCGACCAGACCTGGTCCGCATCGGCGGGGACAGGGCCGATGTCGAATTCGGCGGCGATCCCCGGCGCCAGGACCCGCGGGGCGCTGCCCTGCCAGCGGCTGGCTAGCCCGCCCGGCAGGTCACCATCCAGGTTGGCGGCGGCGGGCGAGGCGATCAGCGAGACGGTGAACATGGGACGGTCATCCTTTGGTCGACAGGTGCGGTGTAAGCCAAAGATTTTTCTTGCGCCAGAGACGGCGGGGCTTTACCCCGGTCCGTGGGACACCCCTCCCCAACGAGGGGCTTTTAGCTGGAAGGCTAGCCACATGAACGATCATCCGATCCCGGCCGCGCGGCCGGCAAATCCGCGTTTTTCTTCTGGCCCCTGCGCCAAGATCCCCCATTACAATCTGGACATGCTGTCGGACGCGCCCCTGGGCCGGTCGCATCGCGCCGCCATCGGCAAGTCCAAGCTGGCCGAGGCCATCGACCTGACCCGCGAGGTTCTGGGCGTGCCGGCCGATTACCGCATCGGCATCGTCCCCGGTTCCGATACCGGCGCGGTCGAGATGGCGATGTGGTCGCTGCTGGGCCAGCGCCCGGTCGAAATGCTGGCCTGGGAAAGCTTTGGCGAAGGCTGGGTCACCGACGCGGTCAAGCAGCTGAAGCTGGACGCCACCGTCCGCAAGGCCGATTACGGCAAGATCGTTGATCTGGCCGAGGTCGACTTTGACCGCGATGTCGTCTTTACCTGGAACGGCACCACCAGCGGCGTGCGCGTCCCGAACGGCGATGCGATCCCCAAGGGTCGCGACGGCCTGACCATCTGCGACGCGACCAGCGCGGCCTTTGCCATGGACCTGACCTGGGACAAGCTGGATGTGGTCACCTTCAGCTGGCAGAAGGTGCTGGGCGGAGAGGGCGCGCATGGCATGCTGATCCTGTCCCCGCGCGCGGTTGAGCGGCTGGAGACTTATACCCCCGCCTGGCCGCTGCCCAAGATCTTCCGCATGACCAAGGGCGGCAAGCTGATCGAGGGCATCTTCAAGGGCGAGACGATCAACACGCCCTCGATGCTGGCGGTCGAGGATTACCTGGTCGCGCTGAAATGGGCCCAAGGCTTGGGCGGGTTGTCCGCGCTGATCGCGCGGGCGGATGCCAATGCGGCGGCCGTGCGCGATTTCATCGCCGACAAGGACTGGATCGCCGATCTGGCCGAGGATCCGGCGACGGCATCGACCACCAGCGTCTGCCTGAAATTCACCGATCCGGCGATCAGGGACGGCGCGGGTTTCGCCAAGGCCGTGGCCAAGCGGCTGGAGAAGGAAGGCGTGGCGCTGGACGCCGGTGCCTATCGCGACGCGCCCGCAGGCCTGCGCCTCTGGTGCGGATCGACGGTCGAAACCAGCGATGTCGCGGCGCTGATGCCGTGGATCGAATGGGCCTATCGCGCCGAACTGGCCGCGCAGTAAGCGACCACGCCGGGGGCCAGCCCCCGGACAGCCCGGATATTTTTAACGAAGAAGCAGGACGTCAGCGTGGCCAGGCCCGGACGTTCCCAGACAAGGATGAATGACATGCCGAAGGTTCTCGTGTCCGACAAGCTGTCGGAAACTGCCGTCCAGATCTTTCGCGATCGCGGCGTCGAGGTGGATTACCTGCCCGATCTGGGCAAGGACAAGGAAAAGCTGGCCGAGGTCATCGGGCAGTATGACGGCCTGGCGATCCGGTCCGCGACCAAGGTGACCGAGAAGCTGCTGGAGCAGGCCGCGAACCTGAAGGTGATCGGCCGCGCCGGCATCGGGGTGGACAACGTGGACATCCCGGCCGCCAGCAAGAAGGGCGTCATCGTGATGAACACGCCCTTCGGCAACAGCGTGACCACGGCAGAACATGCCATCGCGATGATGTTCGCGGTCGCACGCCAGCTGCCCGAGGCCAGCGTCTCGACCCATGCGGGCAAGTGGGAGAAGAACCGCTTCATGGGGGTCGAGCTGTTCAACAAGACCCTGGGCGTGATCGGGGCGGGCAATATCGGCTCGATCGTGATCGACCGCGCCCTGGGGCTGCACATGAAGGTGCTGGCCTTTGACCCCTTCCTGTCAGAGGAGCGCGCCAAGGAGCTGGGCGTCGTCAAGGTCGAGCTGGACGACCTGCTGGGCCGGGCTGATTTCATCACCTTCCACGTGCCGCTGACGGAAAAGACCAAGAACATCCTGTCGCGGGACGCCATCGCCAAGCTGAAGAAGGGCGTGCGGATCATCAACTGCGCCCGCGGCGGCCTGGTGGACGAGGAGGCGCTGGCCGAGGCGCTGAAGGACGGCCGCGTGGCAGGCGCAGCCTTCGACGTCTTCGCGGTCGAACCGGCCACGGACAGCCCGCTGTTCAACCTGCCGAACGTCGTGGTGACGCCGCACCTGGGCGCCTCCACGACCGAGGCGCAGGAGAACGTCGCCCTGCAGGTGGCCGAGCAGATGTCGGACTATCTGCTGACCGGCGCGGTGCAGAACGCGCTGAACATGCCCTCGGTCACCGCCGAGGAGGCCGCGGTCATGGGTCCCTGGATCAAGCTGGCCGCGCATCTGGGGGCCTTCGTGGGCCAGATGACGGATGAGCCGATCAAGGCGATCAACGTGCTGTATGACGGCGTCGTGTCGGAAATGAACCTGAACGCGCTGAACGCCGCCGTCATCGCGGGCGTGATGAAGGCCACGAACCCGGACGTGAACATGGTCTCGGCCCCGGTCATGGCCAAGGAGCGAGGGGTCCAGGTGTCGACGACCCGGCAGGACAAGGCGGGCGTCTTCGAGGGCTATATCAAGCTGACCTGCGTGACCGGCACGCGCGAGCGGTCGATCGCGGGCACGGTCTTCAGCGACGGCAAGCCGCGCTTCATCCAGATCCGCGGGATCAACGTGGACGCCGAAGTGGGCCAGCACATGCTCTATACCCGCAACAAGGACGTGCCGGGCGTGATCGGCGCCCTGGGGATGACGCTTGGCGACCTGGGCGTGAACATCGCGAACTTTACTCTGGGCCGCTCGGCCAGCGGGGCCGAGGCGATCGCGATCCTGTACCTGGACGAGGCGATCGGCGACGAGGCCCTGGCCGCCCTGGAGTCCACGGGCAAGTTCCTGCAGGCCCGCCGGCTGCAATTCGAGGTTTGACCTTGCAGTCGCGCGCCCTTACCCAAGGGCGCGCGGCCCCGCCTGACCCAGCCCGCGCCACGGCAAGGACGACAGGATGCGACTTTACGCGATCGGCGACATCCACGGACATCTGGACCTGCTGAAGGCCGCGCATGAGCGGATCTTTCGCGATGGCGGGCCCGACGCGCCGATCGCGCATGTGGGCGACCTGATCGACCGGGGGCCGGATTCGCGCGGGGTGGTGGACCACCTGATGCGGGGACAGCGCGCCGGCCGCCCCTGGATCGTCACGCGCGGCAATCACGATCGCTTCCTGCCGGCCTTTCTGCGCGATGCCGACTGGATCGACCCCGGCCTCTCCTCGGGGCAGCACTGGGTGGACCATCCCGGCCTGGGGGCGGCGGCGACGCTGCGCTCCTATGGCATCGACTCCGACCAGCCGCGCCCTGCCCTGCTGGCCGAGGCGCAACGGGCCGTCCCTGCCAGTCATGCCGATTTCCTGGCCGCCCTGCCGCTGTGGCACCTGCATCCCCTGGCGCTGGTCGTGCATGCGGGGATCCGCCCCGGCGTCGATCTGCAGCGACAGGTCGAGGATGACCTGGTCTGGATCCGCGGCCCGTTCCTGGAAAGTGGCGCCGATTTCGGGCCGCTGGTCGTGCATGGACATACCGCGCTGGAGGCGCCGAGGCTTTATTCCAACCGGCTGAACCTGGACGGGGGCGCGGCCTATGGGCGCCCCTTGACGGCGGTGGTGATCGAGCCGGGCGCCGTGCACCTGCTCACGGATGAGGGGCGCGTGCCGCTGGAGGCCGCACGCGGCTGACCCGGAACGGCGGCGGTTGGGGAGCGGTGGACAGAATCGCCTGCGCCCCCTAAAAGGCGCGCTGATTTTTCGCATTTCCGAAGCAAGAGGACATCATCCGGATGCAGGCCCAAAGCCGCCACGCCAAGTACAGCCTGGGACAGGTGGTGCGGCATCGGAGCCGTCCCTTCCGGGGCGTCATCTTCGACGTCGACCCCGAATTCGCCAATACCGAGGAATGGTACGAGTCGATCCCAGAGGATTGCCGTCCCGACAAGGACCAGCCCTTCTACCATCTCTATGCCGAGACCGAGGCCACCTATTACGTGGCCTATGTCTCCGAGCAGAACCTCGAGCCCGACTGCTCCGGAGAGCCGCTGGATCACCCCGAAGTGGGTGACATGTTCGGCGCCTTTCAGGACGGGCGCTATGACCTGGTGGCGCCTGTCAACTGAGGCGCGTCAGGACTGGGCAAAGGGGATGCAGAAGGCCAGGTAGTTGCGGCTGCCCTCGCGGTAATAGCACAGCGCCTGAGTCAGGTCCTGGATCAGGAACCAGCCGAAGCCGCCCTCGGGCAGGTCGTCTGGCAGCAGCGGGGGCAGGCTGCGGGGCAGCAGGCATTCCTCGGGCAGCGACACCCCGTCATCGGTCAGCGCGCAGGCCAGGCCGGACTTGTGGCGCACGATCGACAGGTGGATCACCGGCAGGCGCCCGGCGCCCATCAGCTGCGGATCGTCGCAGATCGGCGCATGTTCGGCGACATTGTTCATCACCTCGGCCAGAACCAGCTCAAGCCGCCCCAGGGTATCCTCGCTGACCTCGTCGCGAAAGCGATGGCGCACATCCTGCAGCGTGTCGCGCACGGTGATCGGATGGGCGTTCAGGATCCTGTGGAACATGGGCTGGGTCTGGGCCGAAGGGCGGTTGCCCAGGCCGGGGTCGGATCGACTGGTCGGGGTCATTCACAGGGGCTCCTTCTGAGCAGGGGTGGGACGGATGTCGAAGACGCTGTCCATGCGCGTCAGCCGGAAGACGCGCTCCACGTTCGGGGTCAGGGCGCACAGCACCAGGGCCAGGTTCTCGGGCAGGCTCTTGCGGACGGCGATCATGGCGCCCAGGCCCGAACTGTCCATGAAATCGACCGAGGCCATGTCCAGATGGACGGGCTTGCGGTTCTTGACCACGATCTCGCGCAGCTTGTCCTTGAACAGGGTCGCAATCGCGGCATCGATCCGGGGCTCGGTCACCTTGATGTTGAGATGGGTCTCGGCATCCTCGACGATGAACTGCATGATCAAACCTTCCTTGCGCTTCCTTGCCTTGACTAGCCCGAATTCGTTACGATCCCGTAAGCGCAAGCCGCGCGTGCAGGGCCGGAAAAGCCGCGCATTTGAGCGATGCCCGCACCGCTGACGCCGCGGGGGCTGCCTGCGAATGCGGCACCCGGCCTGCTTTCGGGGCAGATCAGGGCGCGCCTGCCCCGGCGATTGCGAAACTATCGGGCAAGGGCGGCGGTTCTGCAGTGGACTTCGCGCAACCGCTCCCGGATCATCGGGCGGGACGACCCGGATAAGAATGCGCCAAGCAGAGGGGGGATGATGAGTTGCTATAACGAGATGTTCGAGGGCGATCGCGTCCGTGAGCCCTATGCGCGGCTTCGCGAATGGGTCGAGACCATGCCCGACGACTTCCGCCAGATGAAGCAGGCCGAGGCCGAGGCGCTGTTCCGCCGCATCGGCATCACCTTCGCCGTCTATGGCGAAGGGGGCGATCCTGACCGCCTGATCCCCTTCGACATGATGCCCCGCGTCTTTGAACAGGCCGAATGGCGCCGCCTGGAGCGCGGCATCAAGCAGCGCGCCCGCGCGCTGAACGCCTTCCTGCGGGACGTCTATGGCCGGGGCGAGATCATCCGGGCCGGGCGCATCCCGGCGCGCCTGGTCTATCAGAACGACGCCTATGAAAAGGCGGTGGTGGGTTTCGTGCCCCCGCGCGGCGTCTATTCCCACATCATCGGCATCGACCTGGTCCGCACCGCCAAGGACGAATTCTACGTGCTGGAGGACAACTGCCGCACGCCGTCGGGGGTCAGCTACATGCTGGAAAACCGCGAGATCATGATGCGCATGTTCCCGCAGCTGTTCCGCCAGAACCGGATCGAGCCGGTGGACCAGTATCCCGACCTGCTGCGCCGCACGCTGGAATCGGTGGCGCCCGCGAAATGCAGCGACCGGCCGACCTGCGTGATCCTGACGCCGGGCCATTACAACAGCGCCTATTACGAGCACAGCTTTCTGGCCAACCTGATGGGGGTCGAGCTGGTCGAGGGGCAGGACCTGTTCGTGGACGGCGAATTCGTCTACATGCGCACGACGACGGGGCCCAAGCGCGTCGACGTGATCTATCGCCGGATCGACGATCCCTTCCTGGACCCGCTGTGCTTTCGCCCGGATTCGATGCTGGGCATTCCGGGGCTGATGGATGTCTATCGGTCGGGGGGCGTTTCGATCTGTTCGGCACCGGGCGCCGGCGTGGCCGACGACAAGGCCATCTACACCTTCGTCCCCGAGATGATCCGGTTCTATCTGGGCGAGGAGCCGATCCTGAACAACGTCCAGACCTGGACGCTGTGGAAGGACGACGATTACCGCTATGTCATGGAGCACCTGGGCGAGTTGGTCGTCAAGGAGGTCCACGGATCGGGCGGCTATGGCATGCTGGTCGGTCCCAAGTCGACCAGGGAGGAGATCGAGGCCTTTCGCGCCAAGATCCAGGCCAACCCTTCGAACTACATCGCCCAGCCCACGCTGGCGCTGTCGACCTGTCCGACCTTCGTGGAGGAAGGCATCGCGCCGCGCCACGTGGACCTGCGCCCTTATTGCCTCTGCGGCGACCGGATCGAGCTGGTGCCGGGGGGCCTGACGCGCGTGGCGCTGCGCGAGGGGTCGCTGGTCGTGAACTCGTCGCAGGGCGGGGGTGTCAAGGACACCTGGGTCCTGTCGGAATGAGAGGGGGGAACACCATGCTCAGCCGCACCGCCTCGAACCTGTTCTGGATGGGCCGCCACCTGGAACGCGCCGAAACCGCCGCGCGCCTCCTGGACGTGGGCCAGCGCATCACGCTGTTGCCCAACACCGAGGCCGGCTACCAGAACGAGTGGAATTCGCTGCTGCAGGCGTCGGGCACCGCGTCGCTGTTCGCGCAGAAATATGGCGAGATCACGCAGGAGAAGATCGAGGAATTCATCTTCTTCGACCGCGACAACCCCTCCTCGGTCGCCAGCTGCCTGGAAAAGGCGCGCGAGGCGGGGCGGATCGTGCGCACGGCGCTGACCAGCCAGGTCTGGGACGCGCTGAACGTCTCCTACCAGGAGCTGCGGCGCATCGAGCGCATGCCGCGTGCGAAACTGGACACGGCCTCGCTGACGGATTTCACCACCGGCCACACCTCGACCGTGCGCGGCGCGATCAACGCGACGCAACTGCGCAACGACGGCTGGCATTTCATGAACCTGGGCTATGGGCTGGAACGGGCGGACGCGACGGCGCGCCTTCTGGACGTGAAATACTTCGTCCTGCTGCCGCGGATCGAGTTCGTGGGTTCGGGACTGGACACCTATCAGTGGCAGGTGATCCTGCGGGCGCTGTCGGCGCACCGGGCCTATCATTGGGCCTATGGCGGCGACATCACGGCGGGCCAGGTGGCGGATTTCCTGATCCTGAACGGCGAAAGCCCGCGGTCGCTGATCACCTCCCTCTATGAGGCGGTCTGGCACCTGGACGGGCTGGTGCGCCGCTATGGCGACGGGGTGCCGACCAGCGCCCGCGACAAGGCGCGCGAGGTGCTGACCGGCCTGCAGGCGCGCCAGATCGACATGATCTTCGACGAGGGCCTGCATGAGTTCCTCAGCTGGTTCATCAACGAGCTGGGCACCGTGTCGAACCTGGTGCACCAGGATTACCTGCTTGGGGGGGCATGAGCCATGAAGCTGCGGATCAGCCACGAGACCGTCTATCGCTATGACCGCCCGATCCGGAACCTGGTGCAGAGCCTGCGCCTGACGCCCTCGGTCTTCGAGGGGCAGAAGACCCATGACTGGCAGATCGACGTGTCGGGGGGCATCCGGGGGCCCGGCTTCCGCGACGGGGCGGGCGACTGGATCGAGGGCTGGACCGTGCGCGGCCCGGTGGACCAGGTGACGGTCCGGGTCGAGGGCCGGATCGACACCCGGGACATGGCCGGCGTCCTGCGCGGCCACCGCGAGGCGATCCACCCGCTGACCTATCTGCGCGACACTGCTCCGACCATGCCCGACCCTGCCCTGCGCGAACTGGCCCGTTCCGTGACCGGGGCTGCGGACAGCCTAGACCTTGCGCATCGGCTGTCGGCGCTGATCAGCGACCACATCGCCTTTCGCCCGGGCGTCACGCAGTCCGGCACCACCGCCGCGCAGGCGCTGGCTCTGGGCGAAGGCGTCTGCCAAGACCACAGCCACGCGCTGACCGCGCTGGCGCGCCTGCGGGGGATGCCCGCGCGCTATGTCTCGGGCTATCTGCATTCGACGGTGGACGGGCAGGCCCATGACGCCGCCCATGCCTGGGCCGAGATCCATGTCGAGGGCCTGGGCTGGGTCGGTTTCGACGCCGCCAACCGCTGCTGCCCCGATGAGCGTTATGTGCGGCTGGGATCGGGTCTGGATGCGGCCGAGGCCGCGCCCATCCGCGGCGTGGCCCTGGGCAGCGGGTCCGAGCAGCTGGATGTCAGCGTCCGGGTCGAGGAGATGGCCCAGTAGCCGCCGCGCCCGATCCGGTCCCCAAACAACCGATTGCAGCCCCGGCGCGCAGGCCCTAGCCTGCCTGCCGGACATGGAACGGGAAGACCTGGCAATGACCTATTGCGTCGGATTGAAACTGAATGCCGGGCTTGTGCTTTTGTCCGATACCCGCACCAATGCCGGGCTGGACAACATCTCGTGCTACCGCAAGATGTTCTTCTTCGGGAACCGGGACGAACGCGTCATCACCATCATGACCGCGGGCTCGCTTTCGATCACCCAGACCACCATCGCCCGCCTGGAGGAGGCGATCGAGGACGACCTGGCGGACGAGACGACCTCGATCCTCAAGGCGCCGACCATGCTGCGCGTGGCCACGATCATCGGCGACACCCTGTCCCGCACCCGCCGCGACATTGCCGACCAGTTCCGCGACCTGAAACAGCAGGCCTCGGCCAGCATGATCGTCGGGGGCCAGCGACGCGGCGGCGACATGCGCCTGTTCCTGATCTATCCCGAGGGCAACTTCATCGAGGCGACCGAGGACACGCCCTTCCTGCAGATCGGAGAGCATAAATACGGCAAGCCGATCCTGGACCGGGTGGTGACGCCCGCGACCAGCCTGGCCGATGCGCAGAAGGCCGTGCTGCTGTCGATGGATTCGACCCTGCGGTCGAACCTGTCCGTCGGCATGCCGCTGGACCTGGCGGTGATCGAGCGCGACGCCTGCCGCGTGACCACCCGGCGGCGCATCCTGGACGGCGACCCCGATTTCGCCCGGATGAGCGCCGCCTGGTCCGCCGCCCTGCGCGACAGCTTTGTCAAGGTCACGATCTGACGGCGCGGCCGGTCATTTCCGGGAGTTTTTGGCGCCTCTCCGACCCCATGCGCGTTGCCGCACCGGGGCCGTCGCGTTAAGCAGTCCCCAGACCAGTTCCGGGGGACCCCATGACCGACAAGACCAGCCGCACCCGCATCACCCCCGAAGAGGCGCTGGCCTATCACATGGAGCCGCGGCCGGGGAAATACGACATCGTCGCCTCCACCCCCATGACCACGCAGCGCGACCTGTCGCTGGCCTATTCGCCGGGCGTCGCGGTGCCGGTGCAGGCCATCGCCGACCGACCGGAAACGGCCTATGACTATACCACCAAGGGCAACATGGTCGCCGTCATCTCGAACGGCACCGCGATCCTGGGGATGGGCAATCTGGGCGCGCTGGCCTCCAAGCCGGTGATGGAGGGCAAGGCGGTCCTCTTCAAGCGCTTCGCCGACGTGAACGCCATCGACCTGGAGCTGGACACCGAGGACGCGGATGAGTTCATCAACGCCGTCAAGCTGATGGGCCCGACCTTCGGGGGCATCAACCTGGAGGACATCAAGGCGCCCGAATGCTTTATCATCGAGCAGCGCCTGAAGGAGCTGATGGATATCCCGGTCTTCCATGACGACCAGCACGGCACGGCGGTGATCTGCGCTGCCGGCCTGTTGAACGCGCTGGAACTGTCGGGCAAGCGGATCGAGGACGTGAGGATCGTCCTGAACGGCGCAGGGGCTGCGGGTATCGCCTGCCTTGAGCTGCTGAAGTCGATGGGCGCGCGGCACGAGAACTGCATCATGTGCGACACCAAGGGGGTCATCTACCAGGGCCGGACCGAGGGCATGAACCAGTGGAAATCGGCCCATGCGGTCGTGACCGACGCCCGCAGCCTGGAAGACGCCATGAAGGGCGCCGACGTCTTCCTGGGCGTCAGCGCCAAGGGCGCCGTGACCCAGGACATGGTCGCCAGCATGGCCGACAACCCGGTGATCTTTGCAATGGCGAACCCGGACCCCGAGATCACGCCCGAGGATGCCCATGCCGTCCGCCCCGACGCCATCGTGGCCACGGGGCGCAGCGATTACCCGAACCAGGTCAACAACGTCCTGGGCTTTCCCTACCTGTTCCGCGGCGCGCTGGACATCCATGCCCGCGCCATCAACGACGAGATGAAGATCGCCTGCGCCGAGGCCCTGGCCCGGCTGGCGCGCGAGGATGTCCCCGACGAGGTCGCCATCGCCTATGGCCGCAAGCTGCAGTTCGGCCGCGACTACATCATCCCGACGCCCTTTGATCCGCGGCTGATCCATGTCGTGCCGCCCGCCGTGGCCCGCGCAGGCATGGACACGGGCGTCGCGCGGCGCCCGATCATCGACATGGATGGCTATGTCCAGTCGCTGAAGAACCGCATGGACCCGACGGCGGCGATCCTGCAGGGCATCCATGCCCGCGCGCGCCAGAAACAGGCCCGGATGATCTTTGCCGAAGGGGACGACCCGCGCGTGCTGCGCGCCGCCGTCGCCTGGCAGCGTGGCGGCATGGGCCAGGCGCTGGTCGTCGGCCGCGAGGCGGAGGTCAAGGCCGAGCTTCAGGCCCTGGGCATGGGCGATGCGTTCCGCGAGATCAGCGTGATCAACGCCGCCAACAGCCGCCACATGGAGGCCTATCACCAGTTCCTCTACGAGCGCCTGCAGCGCAAGGGTGTCGACCGGGAGGACGCGACCAAGCTGGCCAACCGCGATCGCCACATCTTTGCGGCGCTGATGCTGGCGCATGGCCATGGGGACGGGCTGGTGACCGGGGCCACGCGCAAGAACGCGCCGGTGCTGGCGCAGATCGGCCATGTCTTCGACGTGCGGCCCCAGGACGGGGCGGTGGGCATCACGGCCGTCCTGCACCGGGGGCGGATCGTGCTGATCGGCGACACGCTGGTCCATGAATGGCCCGAGGCCGAGGATCTGGCCGACATCGCCACCCGCGGCGCGGCCGTGGCGCGGGGCTTGGGCCTCGATCCGCGCGTGGCCTTTTTGTCCTTTTCGAACTTCGGCTATCCGGTCAGCGAACGTGCCATCAAGATGGCCGAGGCGGCCAAGGTGCTGGACCGCCGTGGTGCCGATTTCGAATACGAGGGCGAGATGACCGTCGACGTCGCCCTGAACCCCGAGGCCGCCGCGCGTTACCCGTTCAGCCGCCTGACCGCGCCCGCCAATGTGCTGGTCGTGCCGGCGCGGCATTCGGCCTCGATCTCGGTCAAGCTGATGCAGGAGATGGCCGGGGCCACGGTCATCGGGCCGATCCTGACGGGCGTGTCCAGGCCGATCCAGATCTGCTCGACCAACTCGACCGTCAGCGACATCCTGAACATGGCGGCCATCGCGGCGGGCGGCGTGGGCGCGCAGAACTGATCAGGCGTCGCGGTCGAACTGGCGCTGGCGCTCGCGGAAACGGGCGCGGTCGTCGGCGGAATATTCCTCCGCGCAGCGATGGCAGCAGACGCCCTCCTCGAATTCGGGGCGGGCGCGATCCTCGGGCGCCAGGGGACGGCGGCAGGCGTGACACAACCCGTGCCGCCCTGGGCTCAGCCCATGGGTTAGGCTGACACGCTGGTCGAAGACAAAGCACTCGCCCTGCCAGCGGCTGTCCTGGGCGGGAACCTCCTCCAGGTATTTCAGGATGCCGCCCTGAAGGTGATAGACCTCCTCCACGCCCTGCGAGATCAGGTAATTGGTGGATTTCTCGCAGCGGATGCCGCCGGTGCAGAACATCGCGATGCGCTTTCCCTGGAATCGCTCGGCGTTCTGCTGCCACCAGGCCGGAAAGTCGCGAAAGCTTTTGGTGCCGGGATCGACGGCGCCCTGAAAGCTGCCGATCTGCACCTCGTAATCGTTGCGCGTGTCGATGACGGCCACATCAGGCGCCTCGATCAGCGCGTTCCAGTCGGCGGGGGCGACATAGCGGCCGACGGCGGCGGTCGGGTCCACGTCGGGCTGGCCCATGGTCACGATCTCGCGCTTCAGCCGGACCTTCATCCGGGCAAAGGGCGGCGTCTCGGCGGTGCTTTCCTTCCAGTCCAGCGCGGCAAAGCCCGGCCAGGCGCGGATGTGGTCCAGCACCGTCATGATCCCGCCCTGCGGCCCCGCGATGGTGCCGTTCACACCCTCGGGCGCCAGAAGCAGCGTGCCGCAGAGGCCTTGCGCCCGGCACAGGTCCAGAAGCGGCCCCTGGCAGGCCTGGGGGTCGGGAAGACGGGCGAAATGATACAGTGCGGCAACGGTCAGCATGGGCGCGGCCTTAGCGGGCCGCGCCGGGGCAGGCAAGACCCGCCGTCAGAAGGTCAGGCCCAGGGCCAGCCCGCCCAGCAGCCAGGTCAGCAGCGTGATCAGCACCACGCCGACCACGTTCAGCACCGCCCCGCCGCGCGCCATCTGCGCGATCGTGACCGTCCCGGTGCCAAAGACGATGGCGTTCGGAGGCGTGCCCACCGGCAGCATGAAGGCGCAGGTCGCCGCCAGTGCGGCCGGGATCAGCAGCGTCATCGGGTCCACGCCGATGCCAAGCGCGACGCCGCCCAGGATCGGGATGAAAGTGGCCGCCGTGGCGGTGTTCGACGTCACCTCGGTCAGGAACAGGATGATCGTCACCACCGCCGCGACAAGCAGCACGATGGGCAGCGCGCCCAGACCCGTCACCTGCTGGCCGAACCAGCTGTCCAGACCCGAGGACGCGACCGCCGAGGCCAGGCTGAGGCCGCCGCCGAACAGCAGCAGCACGCCCCAGGGCAGGCCGCGTTCGGCATCCTTCCAGTCCAGCACCATCTGGTTCCGCCCGCGCCCCGGCAGCAGGAACATCACAAGGCCTGCCCCGATGGCGATCGCGGTGTCGTCAAAGCTGTCCAGCCAGGGCGCCGCATCGCCCACGCCGGGGATGGAGGTCAGGAGCCCCGGCACGACCCACAGGAAGGCCGCGCCCAGAAAGACCGCCAGCACCATCCGCTCGCCCTGGCTGAGGGGGCCGAGGTCGCGGACCTGCTCCTCGATCATCTGACGCCCGCCCGGGATCTCGGGCAGGTCGAAGCGGTAAAGGACGCGGGTCATCAGCAGCCAGCCCAGGATGATGAAGATGAAGGCCAGCGGCGTGCCCAGCATCATCCATTCCAGAAACCCGATGTTGCGGCCCAGTTCATCCGCGGCATAGCCCGCCACGATGGCATTGGGCGGGCTGCCCAGCAGCGTGCCCAGCCCCCCCATCGAGGCCGACCAGGCGATGGACAGCACCAGGCAGACGCCGAAGGCGCTGATGTCGGGGTCGCGCACCACATCGGTGATCGCCGCCCCGCCCGCCATCGCCTCGCCCGCCGCCGCGCCGTCCTGGCGCGAACCGCGTTCGACCACCAGCGACAGGACCGACAGACCGATGGGCAGCATCATCAGCGTGGTCGCGGTGTTCGACACCCACATCGACAGAAAACCCGTGGCCAGCATCATGCCCAGCACGATCCGCCGCGGCGCCACGCCGACCTTGCGCAGCGTCAGCAGCGCGATCCGCGTGTGCAGGTGCCATTTCTCCATCGCGATGGCGATCAGGAAGCCGCCCAGGAACAGGAACACGATGGAACTGGCATAGGGCTGCGTCGTCTCGCCCACGGTGCGTTCGGTCAGGGCGGGGATCAGCACGATGGGCAACAGCGCGGTGGCCGACAGCGGGATCGCCTCGGTCATCCACCAGACCGCCATCAGCGTGCCGATGGCGGCCACGACCCGCGCATCCGGCGACAGATCCTGCTGCCCGCCCAGCAGCCACCAGACCAGCCCCGCCAGAACCAGGCCCAGGGCCCGCAGGCCCCAGGTCATCGCGGCGGACCGGAGGGGGATTTCGTTCTCGTCATGCTCGACGGGATGGTGCAGATCGTCCTTGATACCCATCGGATGCGTCCTTTTCCTTGGCTGCGCAGAATTGTTTGCACTTATCGCACCGGCGCGGTCGCCGCCACGGCCGCGCCCGAGATTTTCGTCACGGGACTTGACCCTGCCCCGCCCGGCTTGCCTTACTGGCACCCACCCTGCCGGAGACTGCCATGCCCCATGCCCTGATCGTCGTCGACATGCAGGTCGATTTCTGTCCCGGTGGCGCGCTGGCGGTCGGGGGCGGCGATCAGCTGGTCACCCCGATCAACGCCATGATGGGCGATTTCGATGCGGTCATCCTGACCCAGGACTGGCATCCCGCGGATCACGCCAGCTTTGCCGCCAATCATCCGGGCGCAAAGCCCTTCGACCAGGTGCAGATGCCCTATGGCCCGCAGGTCCTGTGGCCCGCGCATTGCGTGATCGGCACGGCAGGCGCGGGCTTTCATCCCGACCTGGAGGTGACGCGGGCCGACCTGATCCTGCGCAAGGGCTTTCGCCCCGGCATCGACAGCTATTCGGCCTTTTTCGAAAATGATCACGCGACTCCCACCGGCCTTGCCGGCTATCTGCGCGACCGCGACCTGCAGCAGCTGAGCTTCGTGGGGCTGGCCCATGATTTCTGCGTGGCCTGGAGCGCGCTTGACGCCGCCAAGCTGGGGTTCCGGGCACGGGTGATCGAAGAGGCCTGCCGGGCGATCGACCTGGACGGCAGCCTGGCCGCGGCGCGCGATGCCATGCGGCAGGCCGGGGTCGATCTGGCCTGATCCCTGGGCTTGCGCCCCCTGTCCGATCCGGGCACCAAGGGAAAAATGCCGAAGGATCAGCACAGATGGTCGATATCGCCACGCGCGTCTACAACCACAAATGGAAGATCGACCCGATCGTCCGGTCGCTGATCGACACCGACTTCTACAAGCTTCTGATGTGCCAGTCGGTGTTCCGGAACCGGCCCGACACGACGGTGACCTTCAGCCTGATCAACCGCAGCCCCTCGGTCCGTTTGGCCGACCTGATCGACGAGGGCGAGCTGCGCGAACAGCTGGACCATGTGCGCAGCCTGTCCCTGACGCGGGGCGAAAGCACCTGGCTGCGCGGCAACACCTTCTATGGCAAGCGCCAGATGTTCCGTTCGGACTTCATGGAGTTCCTGGAGGGGATGCGCCTGCCGCCCTATCACCTGCAAAAGCGCGACGGCCAGTACGAGCTGACCTTCGAGGGCCCCTGGCCGCAGGTCATGATGTGGGAGATCCCGGCCCTGTCGGTCCTGATGGAGCTGCGGTCCCGCGCGGTCCTGCGCGACTTGGGCCGGTTCGAGCTGCAGGTCCTCTATGCCCGCGCCATGACGCGCCTGTGGGAAAAGATCGAGGCGCTGCGCGTCCTGCCGGACCTGCGCATCGCCGATTTCGGCACCCGCCGGCGGCACAGCTTTTTGTGGCAGGACTGGGCGGTGCAGGCGATGATGGAGGGCCTGGGCCAACGCTTCATCGGCACGTCGAACTGCCTGATCGCGCAGCGCCGCGACATCGAGGCGATCGGCACCAATGCGCATGAACTGCCGATGGTCTATGCCGCGCTGGCCGATAACGACGCGGCGCTGCGGCGCGCGCCCTATGACGTGCTGGCCGACTGGCACGAGGAGCATGACGGCAACCTGCGCATGATCCTGCCCGACACCTATGGGACCGAGGGTTTTCTGGCCGGGGCGCCGGACTGGCTGGCCGGCTGGACGGGCATCCGCATCGACAGCGGCGACCCGGCCACGGGCGCCGAAACCGCCATCCGCTGGTGGCAGGACCGGGGCGAGGATCCCAAAAGCAAGCTGATCATCTTTTCCGACGGCTTGGACGTCGAGCGCATCGTGGCGCTGCACCGGCAGTTCCATGGCCGCGTGAAGGTCAGCTTTGGCTGGGGAACGCTGCTGACGAACGACTTTCGCGGGCTGGTGCCGGGCGACGGGCTGGCCCCCTTCAGCCTGGTCTGCAAGGCGGTCGCGGCGGACGGGCGTCCCACGGTCAAGCTGTCCGACAATCCCGCCAAGGCCACCGGCCCGGCCGACGAAATCGCGCGCTACAAGCGGGTCTTCGGCGTGGGCGAGCAGGCGGCGGAACCGGTCACCGTCTGATCAGGGCGCCGCGACCCACAGGACCAGCACGCTGGTCAATGCCCCCAGAAGGCCGGTGATCGGCAGGGTGACCAGCCAGGCCGCCATGATGGTGACCACATGGCTGCGGCGGATCAGGATGCGGCGGCGGGTCTCCTCGGCCGGCAGCGCCTCGGGGCGGCGATCCCGGCGGCGGTCCAGCCACTCCCGCGCAAAGCCCACGCCGAAAATCCCGCCCACCGCCACATGGGTGGTCGAAACCGGCAGCCCGAAGCCCGAGGCGGTCAGGACCGTGACCGCCGTCGCCAGCGACACGCAAAACGCCCGCCCGGTGTTCAGCCGGGTGATGCCGCTGCCGACCATGTTCACCAGCCGCCGCCCGAAGAACAGCGTCCCCGCGGCGATAGAGAGGCCTGCGCCGATCAGGACCAGCGTCGGCACCAGGCCGATCTGCCCCTCGATCACGCGCCCCCGCAATATCACCGACAGCGGGCCCGCGATATTGCCGACATCATTGGCACCGTGGGCAAAGCCCATGATGACGACAGATGTCAGCAGCGCCGGGCGCAGCAGGCGCTTGACCCCCGGCTTGCGCGGATGCTGGGCCAGTTCCTCCAGGACGTTCCGCCGGGTATTGGCATAGCTGGCCGCGGCCGCGGCGGCCGCGACCGGCAGGGCCAGCGACGGCAGCCGCAGCAGCAGCATGACATAGGCCGCAAACAGCCCGCCCATCGCCGCCACCAGGGCCGGCAGCCAGCGCAGCGCGGCACGGCCGCGATCCTCCGCCTCCAGCACCTTCAGCCGCAGCAGCACCAGCAGGGCGCCGGCCAGCACGCCCGCCACGACCGGCGTCGCCACCCAGACCGAGGCGATCATGCCCAGGGTGCCCCAGGCCACCGCCTGCAGGCCCAAGGCCGCAGCCCCCGCCCCCGCGATGCCCCCCACGATCGAGTGCGAGGTGCTGACGGGCAGCCCGATGCCGGTCGCCAGCGTGATCCAGGTCGCCGCGGCGATCAGCGCGGCCAGCATCACCATCGGGATCTCTGCCGCGCCGGACAGCGGCGCCAGTTCCACCACCCCCCGCGCCAGCCGGTCCGTCACCTCGTCCCCCGCCAGGACCGAACCCGCCAGCCCGGCCAGCGCCACCAGGATCAGGCCGGGCAGAAGGCCGATGGCCCCCGCCCCCACCGCAGGTCCCAAAGAGTTGGCGACGTCGTTCGATCCGATCGCGATTCCCAGCCAGCCGGCGACGATCAGCCCGGCACCCACCGTCAGCATGGCGGGGGCTGCGTCCGACAGCGCCATGATCAGCAGCAGCCCCCCCACCAGGCACAGGACCGACAGCCCCAGCCGCCAGACCGGGCGAAAGGCGTGCATCTGCGCGACCTCGGCATGGGTGATCCGGCCGAGGTCCTTGTCCAGCGTGCGGAAAGTGGCGCGGCCGCTCATGCAGGCCGCGAGGGGTCGGGCAGGGGCAGATCTTCCAGCGAGATCAGGATGCGCTTCAGGCCGGCTTCGGCCACCTGGTCGGACGCCTCGGCGGGCGTGAACCAGCGGGCCTGGCGCTGGTCGGCCTCGGGGAAATTGGCGGCGCGGCTGTCGACAGACAGCAGAAAGACCCGCACCTCGACCGGGACGGAAAAGCCCTGCTCCTGCGCCTTGTCGTAATGGTAACGGCCCAGTTCCTGGCCGGCAATCCGGCCGCGCACCCCGGCCTCTTCCCAGCCCTCCTGGGCTGCGGCGCCGGCCAGGGTGCGGCCCTCCATGGGCCAGCCCTTGGGGATCACCCAGCGTCCCGTGTCACGGCTGGTGATCAACAGCACCTGCCCGCTGACCGGATCGCGGCAGATGGCACCCACCTGCATCGCCGCCGGCCGGCGACCCAGCAGCATCTGGAGGGATCGGCGCCATAGCTTCATTCGGCGTCATCTACCTTGCCCCTGAGGGTTTTCACCTCGCCCCGCACGGTCTTGGCCTTCAGCCGCCGCCGCTGGCTGCCCAGGGTCGGGCGCGTGGCGATCCGGCGCTTGGGGGCCGACAGGGCCTGCCGGATCAGCTCGGCCAGACGTTCGCGCGCCAGTTCGCGGTTGCGGGCCTGGCTGCGCGTTTCCTGCGCCAGGATCAGCACCGCGCCCTCCTGCGTCCAGCGCCGCCCGGCCAGCCGCTGCAACCGCCGCTTGACCGCGTCCGTCAGGTTGGGAGAGCGCGCCGCCTCGAACCGCAGCTCGACCGCGGTTTCGACCTTGTTCACGTTCTGCCCGCCCGGTCCCTGTGACCGGGTGAACTGTTCGGACAGCTCCCATTCCTCGATGGCGATGGTGTCGGTGATATACAACATGGCCATAGGATATGAGCGCTTGTGCAGCCGGTTAAAGCACAATCGGGTTAATGATTGGTAAATTCCGGCTGTGCCCTAGACCAATCGGCTGCGTTCCTGCTCCGGCCAATGGGCATAGGGCAGCACCGCGCCTTCGGTCCGGCTCTGCCGGACGCGCGCCAGATCCACCTCGGCCAGGACCCATCCCGGCTGGTCCATCCCGCCTTCGGCGATGATCCCGGTCTCGGGCCAGAACCCGTCCGGCGGCCCATAGACCGAGGCCCGGCCGCGGTTTTCGTCCAGCGCGGGCATCCAGTCGCAGGCCCCCACGGTTGGGGCCTGGACCACGACGCATTGGCTTTCCAGCGCCCGGGCCATCGCCCCGATGCGGACGCGGTGAAACCCCGCCACGGTATCGGTGCAGCTAGGCACCAGCAGCAGTTCGGCCCCGGCTTCGGCCAGGACCCGCCCCAGCAGTGGAAACTCGCTGTCGTAGCAGATCAGGACGCCGATCCGACCCAGCGCCGTGTCGAAGATGCGCAGGCCCGGCGCGCCGGTCACGTCCCAGTCCTCGCGCTCGAACCGGGTCATGATCTGCTTGTCCTGGTGGCCGATGCGCCCGTCCGGACCGTAAAGCACCGCCCGGTTCACCGGGCGCCCGCCTTCGAAGACCGGCCCCGAGGCGCCGAGGATATGGCAGCCGTGGTCGCGGGCCAGCTGCAGGTGCAGGTCCTCGACATGTGGCCAATGGCGCGCGACCTCGTGGAGGCTGGCCTCCAGGTCGCCGGCCACCGCAGCGCCGCCCAGGGATGCCAGTTCCATCGCCCCGTATTCGGGAAAGACCAGCAGGTCGGCGCCCTGCGCGTCCTGCACCCAGCGCGTCAGCTTGGACAGATAGGCGTCGAAATCCTCGAACCAGTCGATGGGATAGGCGGCGGCAGCGATCTTCACAGCTCTCTCATCCAGAATTGCAGGCGCTTGTCGGTTTCCTCGGCCTCGCCCAGGTCCTTCCAGGCGAACTGCGCGATCACCCCCGGCAGGGGCTGATAGCCGCGCTTGCGCCAGAATTCGTCCAAGGGGCGATAGCCCTTGGGCCGGGCGGGATGATCCTTCGGGCGGATCACGCTGCAGAAGGCCGAATGGCGCAGCCCCAGGTCGCGGGCATGCGCCTCGCGCGCGTCAAAGAAGGCATGCCCGATGCCCTGCCCGCGATACTGGGGCAGCAGGACCGATTCGGCGCAGTAGAAGATCTGGTCCAAGGGCTCGGGCCGGTCCGCGAAGGCGGCGGCAAAATCGGCGGCATGGTCGGACATCGGTGCCCCGGTCGCGGCGCCGACGATGCGGTCGCCGTCCAGCGCCGCCACGACCACGGCGCCCGGCGACTGATAGGCCCGCAGGTAATCGCGTTCGTAATCCGCATCTCCGTCATAGAGATAGGGAAAGTCGCGAAAGACCGAGATGCGCAGACGCGCGACATCGTCCAGCGCCGCGGCCAGGGCATCGCCGGTCAGGACGCGCGTCGTCACGCTCATGCGTTGACCTGTGCGATCCAGTCCGCGAGGTTGTAATAGGTCGTCACGCGGGCGACCTTGCCATCGCGGATGGTGAAGAAGGCGCCGGCCGGCAGGCGATAGGTCTGACCCTTGGCCTCGGGCAGGCCTTCATCGGTCTTCAGATAGGTGCCGTTCACCACGAACTCGGCCGCGGCGCGGTCGCCCGCCTCGTTGGCGAAGATCACCATGTCTGTCAGGTTCTCGCGATAGCTTTCGGTCATATGCGCGTTGAAGGACGCGAACAGGTCCTTGCCCTTGCGGATCTGGCCCTCGTTCACGTGATGCTCGACCTGGTCATGAACCATGGCCAGCATCCGGTCGGTGTCCCCGGCATTGAAGGCATCGTAATAGGCGGCGATCAGGGCTTTGGCGTCCATCGGTCTCTCCTTGGCAGTGGCATGTCTCTAGCGCCAAATTCGCCGGCCGTCACCTCCGCCCAAGGTTGCAGGCTGCCGATCAGGGGGCGCCATGCCTTGAATTCCGGCTTGAACCTGCTAGCGCTGATGCAAATAAATCGGAGAACCCAATGACCGGACAAGATCAGCTGGGCAGGCGCGAGATCACCTGCTTCAAGGCCTATGACGTGCGTGGCGAGCTGGGCAAGAACCTGGACCCCGACGTGGCCTACCGGATCGGCCGCGCCTTTGCGCAGGCCCGCCAGGCCAAGCGGGTCGTGGTCGGCCGCGACAGCCGCGAATCCTCGCCCGAATTGGCCAAGGCGCTGATCGAGGGGCTGACGGATGGCGGCGCCGACGTGCTGGACTTGGGTCTGGCCGGCACCGAAGAGGTCTATTTCCACACCGGCAACCAGGACACCGATGGCGGGATCGAAGTCACGGCCTCGCACAATCCGATCAACTACAACGGCATGAAGATCGTGGGCCGCGGCTCGGCGCCGCTGGACCCGGCGACGGAACTGCCGCCGATCGTGGAGCTGGCGACCAGCGGCGATTTTGCCCCTGCCAACAAGAGCAGCGTCACCGATTTCAGCCATGCCCGCGCGGAATATGCCAGCCGCATGGCGGATTTCGTGGATGTGGCGGCGCTGAAGCCGATGAAGATCGTGGTGAATGCCGGCAACGGCACCGCCGGTCCGACCTTTGACGCCATCGCGGCCGAGCTGGAACGTCGGGGCGCGCCGCTGACCTTCGTGCGGATGCACCACGATGTGGACAGCAGCTTTCCGAACGGCATCCCCAACCCGCTGCTGGACGAGAACCAGCCCCCCACTGTCGCGAAGATGATCGAGGAGAAGGCTGATCTGGGCGTGGCTTGGGACGGCGATTTCGACCGTTGCTTCTTCTTCGACGAGAACGGCCGCTTCATCCCGGGCGAATACATCGTGGGCCTTCTGGGCGCCGCATTCCTGGAAAAGTCGCCGGGCGAGAAGATCGTGCATGACCCGCGCGTCATCATGAACACCCGCGCCATGATCGAGGAGGCCGGCGGCGAGGCTGTGGTCAGCAAGACCGGCCATGCCTTCATCAAGCGCAAGATGCGCGATGTCGGCGCGATCTATGGCGGCGAGATGTCGGCCCACCATTATTTCCGCGACTTCTATTACTGCGACAGCGGGATGCTCCCCTGGCTGCTGATGATCGAACTGCTGTCCCGCAAGGGCAAGACCCTGGCCGAGCTGCTGTCCGAGCGGATGCGGCTCTATCCGTCCTCGGGCGAGACGAACTACACGATCGAGGATCCGGATGCGGCCATCGCGCGGCTGATCGAGACTTATGAGGGCAAGGCCGACAGCCGCGACGATCTGGACGGCGTGTCGCTGAACTTTGGCACGTGGCGCTTCAACCTGCGCAAGTCGAACACCGAGCCCGTCGTGCGCCTGAACGTCGAGGCGGATGGCGACGCGGCCCTGGTGGCCGAAAAGAAGGCCGAACTGGCAGCCATCCTGAAGGGCTGACCGCCCCGCATCACGATCAGGGGCCGCGCCATGGGGCGCGGCCCTTTTCGTTCAGGCCGGATCGCCAAAGCCGAAGGTGACATAGTCCCGCAGATAGGCACCGCGCGCCGCCTCCAGCAGCGCCTTGTCGCGCAGGAAATCCGGCATCGGCGGGGGTGTCAGGTCCTGCAGCCCCGGCGTGGCGATGCCGGCGGCGGCGGCCAGGGCGGCCATTTCTTCGGGCAGCCGCTCTTCCCGGATCATCATGTCGGGGCTGGAAAAGCGGGAAAACCCGGCGATGACTTCGGTCTGGCTGGCCCATCCCGCCCGGGTGGGCAGCGTCGTCTGGCCGTTCAGGTTGCGCCGCAGGAAGCCCATAAAATCGGCGAAAAGCGACAGCTGCGCGTCCTGCGACAGCCCGGCCAGCGCCTCGTCGGCGGGCAGCGGCACGCGGTGGACGTCGCGCATCAGCTGGCGCAGGTCGGCCGAGGCGTCGGTCAGAAGATGCTGGAAGGCCGTCCATGCCCGGTAGAGCGGGTGGCGCAGCACCGCAAAGCTGCGATGGCCGGGATGCTTGCGCTTCCATTGGCGCAGGGTGGACTGGGTGAAATCGGCCTGGGCCCGCCCCAGGCCCGCCATCCAGTCTCGCACCTGCCTGTCCGGACCGCCGCGCACCGGCATGAAGAGCAGGCCATGCCCCGCCTCGGTCGCGCAAAAGCTGGGCACGGCGGGGCCGCGGCCCGGCTCGAAACTGGGGATGCGCCACAGGGAAAACGGGTCGATCTGCTGCAGGTCGGCCTGCATCTGGTCAAAGTTGCGGACCTTGTCGGCCAGCTCGCGCGGGTTCTGGGGCACCTGGTCGCGGGCGGGATCGACGCGCGCGATATCGGTCCGGCCCAGCCAATGCGCCAGCCCGGTCATCACCTCGGGGTCGCGCAGGTCCTCGTAGCCCAGCCAGAAGCCGCTCTGCCCGGTCACCTGCAGCCGGTGCATCACGCGCTGCTGGAACTGCTCGATCGCGGACAGCATCTCGCGGAACTCGGGGCCGTCATAGGTGACGGCGGCGGGGATCGGGGTCTCGGTTTCGTTCAGCTTCCACTGGTTCGTCTCGCGCGCGAGGCAGGTCGAGACATAGCTGTCCAGCGGGTTGCGCGTCAGGATGATCTTGGCGCAGTGCCGGTCCTCCAGGATCGCGTCGAAGACCCGCGGATCATGGTCGTGGAAATAGCGGAAACCCGGCAGGTGCCCCGGCTTGTCGAACAGCTTGCGCAGCAGCCGCATCGGGTCCGCCTCGCGCTCCTCGCGGGTGATGCCCTGCAGCTCGTCCTTGTCGGGCCAGCCCATCATGTAGGGGTTGAACGCCTCGCCGAAGCAGGTGACGCCCTTGAGCGCGTTCAGCGTCGCCTCCAGCAGGTTCGACCCGGTGCGCATCTCGGCAAAGATGACAAAGCTGCGAAACGGTGCGGTCATTCGGCGGCGGTCCTTTCAGACAGGGATGTTTCGGGAAGTGGCAGCCCGTCGCCCGACAGGCGCGGACGCAGCCCGGAATTTCGCAGCCGGCGCAGCAGGGCGGCCAGTCCGCCCGGATCGCGCATCTTCGGCATGCCCCCTGCTGCGGCGGGCGTGACCGGCAGCTGCTGCAGGGTCTGCATCAGGATCGCCTCGGGGCGCGCCAGGAAATCGGTCAGTTCGTGGACATGGACCCGCGCCTTGACCCAGACCGAATTGAGCACGTCCAGCTGCGCCAGTTCCGCCCGCTGCAGCTGCGCCGTCACGCGGCGGATGTCATCGAAGGGCATGCCCGATTCCAGCAGGGGCAGCATCCATGCCCCGGTGATCACATGGAGATGCGCGTTCGGGTCGGTCGCCATGAACCAGTTCAGGGCCTGGTTGTCGCGCGGGCTGAACTGGAACATCTGGATGCGCGGCGAGATGCGGATCACCGCCGTCAGGAAGCCCAGGGGGTCGCGGTTGCGGGTCAGCGTGCTGTTCGAGATCGCGCCCGGCCCGATCTGGGGACGGCCTGCGAATTCTGCCATTTCCGGGCCCAGCAGGTGGCCATGCACATCGGCCTCCACCAGGTCGCCCAGCCAGGTCTCGAACTCGGGGAAGAGGTCGGAAAACCCCTGGAAGACGGCATAGGGGGCCGAGGTCTTGCCGTTCTCGGCATCCTTGCGGGGAAAGCGGCTCTGCATGTAGAGGCCCGGCCGGCCCAGCAGGCGGCGGCGGACCGTGCGGTTGATCAGCCGTTCGAAGCGCTGGGGCTGCGGCGCGCCGGTTTCAGGCGCCCCCGGACGCGGGAAATGCGCCAGCAGGCGTTCGGCACCCGGCCAGAACTTGCGCGCGACAAAGCAGCGCGATTCCTCCAGCATCAGGATATGGTCGTCATAGAGCTGATAGGGCCGCCCGTCATGGTCGAACTTGGCCAGCGTCAGCGACCGGCTCTCGATCCGCCCGGCGTGGCGGCGGGCCAGGGTCTGGAAATAGCTTTCGTCCGGGATCCAGCTGTAGCGGAAGAACCGGTCGAATTCCGGGCGGCGCGGGTCGTCCAGGATCGCACGCAGCGTGGCGGTCGTCAGGCACCACCACTGCGACCCCAGATGCGGCGCGATGCCCTTGGGCAGGCGCCGCCGGATGCGCAGCGCGCGCTGCCAAGCCACGAGGCGGTCGAACAGCCAGCGCCGGCGGCGCCAGTCCAGCGGGTGGAACAGGGTAAAGCGTTCCTCATTCAACCCGCCGACCGTCCAGCCGACGTCATAGGCGCTGACGCTTTCGATATGGTCGCGCTCCGGGTCCAGCGCCAGAAAGGCCGCCAGTTCCCGCACCGGCCGCAGGGGCAGACAGGACCCCGAAGGCCAGGTAGACATGGGTCGTGTCGGGAAAGCTGTCCAGCAGCAGCTGCGCCGCATCCTGCGTGGCCTTGACCAGGCTGAAGCCGCCCCAGTTGCAGCGGTGGCGGCGCGAATAGACGATGTCCGGCAGATCGGACAGCGCCGCCTGCATCCGCGCGACGGCCTTGGCGGGCGCCTTGCCGTCGATATGGATGGACACGCGCGCCCCACCGGCCGCCCAGATGCGCACCATCTGCGCCGCGGCATCCAGCTCGGCATGGCAGAGCAGCACGACCCCAAGGCGGACGTCCTGTGTCACGCCCAGTTCCCCCGCGAGATCAGGCCCAGGTCCTCCAGCTGCCGCCAGTCGGAATATTGCCGCGATTCGCTGCACCACAGGCTGGTCCCGCGCCGCAGGCCCGCGTGATAGGCCTTGTATTCCTTGCTGTTGGCATAGTGCTGACGCCGGTCCAGTTCCTCTGCGGATTTCTGCGCGAAGACCGACAGGAACTTGGCGTGCAGCAGGCAGCCCGAGGCCTGTTCGCCGCCGCTTTCGTCATAGACCAGGTTCAGGTGACGCGGCAGCAGCATATGGGTCGAGCTGACATAGGCATAGCGCCAGTGCCACTTGACCAGCGGGATCTTGTTCAGCGCCGGCCCCGCCAGCGGGTCCATGGCAAAGAACTCGCGCGTGCGGGGCCCGCCCTGGATCCACAGGTTGCCGTAATAGGCGTTCTTGGTGATCGTGTAATTGGCCGGATCGAACCAGCTGGCGATCCGGAACGGGTCGCTGTCCGCCTCGTAGGTCTCGTCCTCGATATTGCCGCGCGGATACATGTCCAGCAGCATCGCCGGGAACGACCGCCGCTGCGATGCGTCCAGCCAGCCGGTCAGCGCCGCCAACGGCCGGGAATCGCAATGCGGATAGATCAGGAATTCGTCCGGATCGACGGTCAGGCACCAGTGCCCGTGACCGTATTTCATCAGCAGCCGGTTCAGCCAGTCCATGCCAAAGCGCGACCGCTTGTAGCTGGCATCGGTCCACCACAGCGACACGTCGGGCTGGGCGGCCAGATACTGCCCGCTGCCGTCGTCGCTGTTGTTGTTGACGAAGAGAAAGTGGTCCACGCCCAACCTGCGGTAGTAGTCCAGGAAATAGGGCAGCCGAACCCGTTCGTTGCGCATCGTGACGAAGGCCAGGATGTGACCCTTGCGGATCTGGGCGGTCCGGTTGACCACGGGCCTCAGGGCGCGGCGCCGGTTGAAGGCCCTGACGATCAGGTACTGGCGCTCTGCCCGGCGCCGCAGCTGCGCGGGTATGGGAAAGCGCGCCGCGGGCATCAGGCGGTCCGGCCGGGGGCGAAGGTCTGAAGGCAAGACGTCATGGCGTTAAGCAATGTGCCCCGACGGGCGAATTGGCAAGAGCTTTCAGCCGGCCCTTTTCCCGTCCCAGTTGCCTGTTCCCATCAGCCCCAGATCGACAAGTTGCCGCCAGCCTTCGTATTTCACCGATCCGGAACTTCGCAGGACGGGCTGCGCCGCGATCGCCCGGTGGTAGAAGGCATAGGCGTCGGGATCGGCGAAATGCTGGCGCCGCTCCAACTCGATCCGGGACTTGTCCACGATGTCGGGCAGGAACTTGCTGTGCAGCAGGACGCCGGACAGGCGCGGATCGCCGGGCCCGTCATAGAGGTCGTTCAGCCGCGGCGGCAGCATCGAATGGGTCGAGTTCACATAGACCTGCCGCCGGCTCCAGCGCATCAGCGGCAGCTTGTTCAGCGTCGGCGCGCGGCGCGGGACATCGGCAAAGAACACCCGCTCGCGCACGCCGCCCTGCACCCAAAGGTTGCGCCGAGGATGCAGGCGCTGGCGGCGATAGGGGCCGGGATCGAACCAGGGCAGCTGTTCCGTCACGGGGCGGTCCGGGGGCGCATCCGCCTGTCCCAAGGCGCCGGACGGATAGAGGTCCAGCATCAGCGTGCCTAGGCCCCGCTGACCCTGCCGGTCCAGATGCGCCACAAGATCGGGCAGCGGCCGGGTGTCGTGGTGGGGATAGACCAGCAATTCGTCAGCATCGACGGTCAGGCACCAGTGGCCATGGCCATGGCGCATCAGCAGCGCGTTCGCCCAGTCCAGCCCAAAGCGCGCCTGGCGATAGCTGGCGCCGCACCGCCACAGCGACACGTCGGGCTGGTCGGCCAAAAAGCGGTCCGACCCGTCGTCGCTGTCATTGTCCACGATCAGGAAATGCGCGACGCCCAAGGCGCGGTGATGGTCCAGGAACCCAGCCAGGCGCGGCATCTCGTTGCGCAGGGTGGTGACGGCCAGGACATCGGCGGGCCTGATCGCGGCGCTGCGGTCGGCGACCGGACAAAGGCTGTGGCGGGCACGATGGGCGCGCCACAGCAGTTCACGTCGTTTCCATCGCAAGCGATAGGCCTGCCAGGCCGGCCAGAGGCCGCCGCCGATCACTGTTGGCCGGTCACTGCTGATAGTCGCCCGACTGGTGCCAGCGCCAGGCATCGGCGATCATCTGCTTCATGGTCGAGCGGTCGGGCGACCAGCCCAGCTCGGACTTGGCACGCTGGCTGCCGCAGACCAGCTTGACCGCATCACCGCCGCGGCGCGGACCGTCGACCATCGGCACCTGCCGGTTGGTGACGTGCCGCGTGGCATCCACCACCTCGCGCACCGAAAACCCGTCGCCGGTGCCCAGGCAGAAGACCCGGCTGCCCTGGCCCGCCTGCAGCCATTCCAGCCCCTTCACATGCGCATCGACCAGATCCATCACATGGACATAGTCGCGGATGCAGGTGCCGTCGGGGGTGGGGTAGTCGGTGCCGTGGATGGTCAGCGCCGCGCGCTTGCCGTCCACCGCGTCCAGGATCAGCGGGATCAGGTGCGTCTCGGGGCGGTGGAATTCGCCCACCTCGCCCTCGGGGTCGGCGCCTGCCACGTTGAAATAGCGGAAGATCACGTGACGCAGGCCGTGCGAGGCCTCGAAGTCGACCAGCATGTCCTCGATCGCGCGCTTGCTGGCACCATAGGCGTTCAGGGGGGCCTGCGGCGTCTCCTCGTCCAAGACCTCTCCGTCGCGGTCGCCATAGGTCGCGCAGGTCGAGCTGAAGACGAAGTTCATGCAGCCCGCCGCCACCGCAGCCTCGATCAGGTTCAGCGAACCCGAGACGTTGTTGCGCCAGTACTTGCCGGGCTCGGCCATGGCCTCGCCCACCTGGCTCAATGCTGCGAAATGCAGCACCGCCACCGGTTGCCATTCGGCAAAGGCCGCGTCCAGCGCGGCGCGGTCCATCAGGTCGGCCTGCACCAGCGGGCCGAACTTGACCGCATCGCGCCAGCCGGTGGACAGGTTGTCCAGCGTGACGGGGGTGAACCCCGCCTGCGCCAGCGCCTTGCAGGCATGCGAGCCGATATAGCCGGCGCCGCCGGTCACAAGAACATTTCTGGACATAGGATTATTCAGCAGCCCGCCGCATCGCCATGACCTGGTGCAGGTATTCGGCGAATTCGTCCTTCAGCTCGTCACGCTCCAGACCAAAGGCGACGGTCGCCTGCAGGAAGCCCGCCTTGGACCCGCAGTCAAAGCGCTGGCCGCGGAAGCGCAGGCCAAAGACGTCGCGCCCCGCCTCGATTTCCTCGGCGATGGCATCGGTCAGCTGGATCTCGCCACCGGCGCCCTGCTTGAGCTTGTTGAGGTTGGTCATGACCGACGGCGCCAGGATATAGCGGCCGATCACCGCCAGGTTCGACGGCTGCGTGCCGTTCTTGGGCTTTTCGACCATGCCCTTGGCGCGCACGATGGCGCCCATGTCCTCGGCCACGTCCAGCACGCCATAGGACGACACCTTCTCGGGGGCGACCTCCATCGTGGCGACCATGCTGCCGCCGGTCTCGCCATAGGCCTCGATCATCTGCTGCAGGCAGGGGGGCTCGCCCTGAATCACGTCATCGGTCAGCACGACCGCAAAGGGCTCGTCCTCGTTGACAAGGCGGCGGGCACACCAGACCGCATGGCCGAGGCCCAGGGCCTTGTGCTGGCGGATATAGGCAATGGCGCCGGATTCCATATTGGTCGTGCGCAGGACATCCAGAAGCTGGTCCTTGCCGGCCTTTTTCAGGTTGGCTTCCAGTTCATGGGCGTGATCGAAATAATCTTCCAGGGCGCCTTTTCCGCGCGAGGTCACGAAGATGAATTCCTTGATCCCGGCCGCGCGCGCCTCGTCGATGGCGTACTGGATCAGGGGCTTGTCGACCAGCGACAGGATTTCCTTGGGAATGCTCTTGGTTGCCGGCAGGAAGCGGGTTCCCAAACCTGCGACCGGAAAGATGGCTTTCGTGACCTTGCGACCCATTTTCAATTACCTCTGATGCCTTGGCAGGACCCATGCCCGCCCGAATTTTCGCCACGCCTACACGCAACCGCCGGAACTTCAATTAACAGTTTATTGTGTAGGCAATTCACCGCCAAGCCGTAGTTCAAAGACATGAAGATTATTCATTCCTTTTCCGACTTTCGCACATCAAAACTGCAAACCGTCAGTTCTGGCCCATTTCCAGCATCATCTGCTGCAGCCGCGCAACATCTTCGGGGTTGTTAAGTTCCCAGAACTGCCGACCTTTTGCCTCCACCTCGACGCAAAGGACATGCCGCCCCCGCTCCAGGAAACGTAGCTGTTCCAGACCCTCCAGCTGCTCCAGCCTGCCCTCGGGCCAGGTCGCGTAATCCGCCAGCGCGGCCGGGCGATAGGCATAGACGCCCACGTGATGAAAGACAGGGCTGGCGGCATCGGGCGCAATATTACCCGCCGCATAGGGAATCACCTCTTTCGAAAAATAAAGCGCCCGGCCGTCATGGCCGAAGACCGCCGTGGTGCCGCCCACCCGGCCGGCGCGGCGATCCGCGATCAGGTCCTCGCGCATCCGCCCGGTGCAGCGCAGGACGGGCGTGGCCACCTCGGCCTCGGGGGCGGCCCGCAGGCCCGCCACCAGGTCCTCGACGAACCAGGAGGGCGTCAGCGGCGCGTCGCCCTGCAGGTTCACCACGATTTCGGGCGACAGGCCCAGATTGGCGATCGCCTCGGCGCAACGTTCGGTGCCGTTGCGGCAGTCGGGGCTGGTCATCGCGACCTCGGCGCCAAAACCCTGCGCATGGTCGCGGATGCGGTCGTCATCGGTGGCGACCACCACGCGGTCGATGCCGCGCACGGCAGAGGCGGCCTCCCAGCTGCGCCGGATCAGGCTGCGGGACTCGCCGCCGGCGCCGCGCAGTTCGACCAGGGGCTTGCCAGGATAGCGGGTGGAGGCGAAGCGGGCGGGAATGACGATGACGGTGGACATGTCAGCCCTTCACCAGCAGCACGCCCGGCGCATAGGCGATGAAGAACGGGTTCTCGAAACCGGGCTTGCCATAGGTCAGGCGGGTGTGGTCGTCGAACCGCACCACCTCGCCGCCCGCGCCGCGCAGGACCGCATCGCCCGCCGCCGTGTCCCACTCCATCGTGCGCCCGAGCCGCGGATAAAGGTCCGCCTCGCCGGTGGCCACCAGGCAGAACTTCAGCGACGAACCGGCGCTGGTCATGTCGCGCAGGCCGTACTGGTCGATATAGGCGTCGGTGGCCGCATCCCGGTGCGACTTGGAGGCCACCACCATCAGCGCCCGGTTGTCGGGCGTGGGGTTCACCCCGATCGGCTCGACATGGCCCGGCGTCTCTCCGAAGGGGCCCTTCTCCTCGACCGATCGGCCATCGGCGGTGGTGTAGAAAAGACGCCCCTTGGCGGGGGCATAGACCACCCCGCGCAGCGGCACGCATTCCTCGACATAGGCGATGTTGACGGTGAAATCGCCGCGCCGCTGCACGAATTCCTTGGTGCCGTCCAGCGGGTCCACGATCAGGAAGGTCCGCAGCGTCTGGCCATGGGTCTCGGCCTGCTCCTCGGTGACCAGGGGGATGTCCGGGAACGCCTCGCGCAGCCCGGCCGAGATCAGCGCGTCGGCGGCCTCGTCGGCGGCCGTCACGGGCGAATCGTCGGACTTGCTGCGGGTCTCGAAATCGTCGGCCTGATAGATCTCCATGATCCGGTCACCGGCCTGCAGGGCCAGGCGCCGCATTTCGGTGGTCAGTCGATCGAATTGCATTCTTTTTCCTTTCCCTGCCGGACGCCGGCGCCCAGTGCCGGATTGTATGGCGGTCTGCCAAACCTTATGATCCCCCAAGGGCATGACGGCAAGCGCCGGGCTGTCGTCGCCGTTTCGCTTGCGGCAATCCTGCACCTTTTCCAGCGACGGAGCGTCGGCATCTTGTTCAGGCAACGGCAAAGCACCAACATGGCGCAGGCCGGGTGGACGACCCTGGCCCTGATCTATCACCAGACGGTCTACAACCTGCGCACCGAACACCGGAACGCGGTCGTGGGCCTGGTCCTGACCATCGTGCAAAGTGCGCTGTTCGTGGTCGTGTTCCTGGGGACCTACACGCTGATCGGCATCCGGCACTCGCCGTTGCGCGGCGACTTCCTGCTCTACATCATGTCGGGCATCTTCGTCTTCATGCTGCATGTGCAGACGGTGGCGGCGGTGTCCTCCAGCCATTCGATCTCCTCGGGGATCGCCAAGCACGAGCCGCTGAACGCCGCCGTCCTGATCTCGGGGGCGGCGCTGGCCACGCTCTATCGTCAGGTCATCAGCTGCATCGTGATCCTTTCGACCTATCACCTGGCCATCACGCCGATCACGATCTACGATCCCGTGGGCGCGGCCGCGCTGTTCCTGCTGTCCTGGTTCTCGGGCTGCTGCATCGGGCTGATCTTCCTGGGCCTGCGCCCCTGGTCGCCCCAGGGCGCCAAGGTGGCGACGACGGTCTACCAGCGGATCAACATGTTCGCCTCGGGCAAGTTCTTCGTGGCCAATACCATGCCGAACTTCCTGCTGCCCTGGTTCGCCTGGAACCCGCTCTTCCACCTGATCGACCAGGAGCGGGGCTTCCTGTTCATCAACTATGCGCCGCACAAGACATCGCTGCTCTATCCGCTGTGGTTCTCGCTTGCGGCGCTGATGGTGGGGCTGCTGATCAACTTCACCACCCGCAAGTATGAATCGCTCAGCTGGAGTGCCACGCAGTAGCGCCGCAAGGACGCAAACCCCCGCCTGCACCGCCGATTTTGCTGGCATGCGGTGCTTGCGGGGCTGAATTGCATCCCTATATACAGCCGCGAAGACGTCCGGAGGTTCCGGGCGGCATTCACCAAGGGATCGGGCCGCGGGGGCCGCAACGGACCCGAAGCCTCAAATATCGCCGCAAGAGAAGGTTACATTCACATGTCCAAAGTCATCGGGATCGACCTCGGCACCACGAACAGCTGCGTCGCCATCATGGACGGCAGCCAGCCGAAGGTCATCGAGAACAGCGAAGGCGCCCGCACGACGCCCTCGATCGTCGGCTTCACGGATGGCGAGCGCCTGGTCGGCCAGCCCGCCAAGCGCCAGGCCGTCACCAACCCCACCAACACCGTCTTTGCCGTCAAGCGCCTGATCGGCCGTCGCATCGGCGACGAGGCCGTCGAAAAGGACCGCAAGCTGGTCCCCTATAACATCGTCGACGGCGGCAACGGGGATGCCTGGGTCGAGGTGAAGGGCGAAAAATATTCCCCCGCGCAAGTCAGCGCGATGATCCTTCAGAAGATGAAGGAGACCGCCGAATCCTACCTGGGCGAGACCGTGACCCAGGCCGTGATCACCGTTCCGGCCTATTTCAACGACGCTCAGCGCCAGGCCACCAAGGACGCGGGCAAGATCGCCGGCCTCGAGGTCCTGCGCATCATCAACGAGCCGACCGCGGCCGCCCTGGCCTATGGCCTGGACAAGAAGGAAACCAAGACGATCGCGGTCTATGACCTCGGCGGCGGTACCTTCGACATCACCATCCTGGAGATCGACGACGGCCTGTTCGAGGTGAAATCGACCAACGGGGACACGTTCCTCGGCGGCGAAGACTTTGACATGCGCATCGTCAACTATCTGGCCGACGAGTTCAAAAAGGAACACGGCGTCGACCTGACCAAGGACAAGATGGCGCTCCAGCGCCTGAAGGAAGCCGCGGAAAAGGCCAAGATCGAGCTGTCCTCCTCCAGCCAGACCGAGATCAACCAGCCGTTCATCTCGATGGACAAGAATTCGGGCACGCCGCTGCACCTGGTCGTCAAGCTGACCCGCGCCAAGCTGGAAAGCCTGGTCGCAGACCTGATCAAGCGCACCATGAAGCCCGTTCAGGACGCCCTGAAGGATGCCGGATGCTCCAAGTCGGACATCGACGAGGTGGTCCTGGTCGGCGGCATGACCCGCATGCCCAAGGTCGTGGCCGAGGTGACCGAGTTCTTCGGCAAGGAGCCCCACAAGGGCGTGAACCCCGACGAGGTCGTGGCCCTTGGCGCCGCGATCCAGGCCGGCGTGCTGCAGGGTGACGTCAAGGACGTCGTGCTGCTGGACGTGACCCCGCTGTCCTTGGGCATCGAGACCCTGGGCGGTGTCTTCACCCGCCTGATCGACCGCAACACCACCATCCCGACCAAGAAGAGCCAGATCTTCTCGACCGCCGAGGACAACCAGAACGCGGTGACCATCCGCGTCTTCCAGGGCGAGCGGGAAATGGCTGCGGACAACAAGATGCTGGGCCAGTTTAACCTGGAGGACATCCCGCCCGCGCCGCGCGGCATGCCGCAGATCGAGGTGACCTTCGACATCGACGCCAACGGCATCGTCTCGGTCAGCGCCAAGGACAAGGGCACCGGCAAGGAGCAGAACATCACCATCCAGGCTTCGGGCGGTCTGACCGACGAGGACATCGAGCGGATGGTGAAGGACGCCGAACAGAACGCCGAGGCCGACAAGGGCCGCCGCGAACTGGTCGAGGCCAAGAACCAGGCCGAGAGCCTGATCCACTCGACCAAGAAGTCGCTGGACGAGCATGGCGACAAGGTCGACAGCTCGACCGTCGAAGCGATCGAACTGGCCGTCGGCGCGCTGGAAGAATCGCTGAAGTCCGAGGATGCGGGCAAGATCCGCTCGGGCATCCAGAACGTCATGGACGCGTCCATGCGTCTGGGCGAGGCGATCTACAAGGCGCAGTCGGGTGGCGAGGACGCCGGCCATGACGCGGGCGATGCGCCGCGCAACGTGGACGATGACATCGTGGACGCCGATTTCGAAGATCTGGGCGACGACAAGAAGCGCGGCTGATCAGGGCCGCTTCCCGAAAAGGGCCGGTCCGCCACCGCCGCGGACCGGCCTGTTTTTTGGGCAGCTGAATGGGACGACACATGGGCAAGCGTTGCTATTACGAGGTGCTCGGGGTTACGCGCGGCGCCTCCACCGACGAGATCAAGAAAGCCTATCGCAGCAAGGCCAAGGAGCTGCATCCGGACCGAAACCAGGACGACCTGACCTGCGAGGCCCGGTTCAAGGAAGTCAACGAGGCCTATGACTGCCTGAAGGACGACCAGAAGAAGGCGGCCTATGACCGCTTTGGCCATGCGGCCTTCGAGGGCGGCATGGGCGGCGGCGGCCGCGCCGGCGGACATCCCGGCGATTTCGGCGCAGCCTTCGCGGATGTTTTCGAGGACCTTTTCGGCGACATGATGGGCCGGCGCGGCGGTGGCGGCGGGCGATCCCGCGCCCAACGCGGCCAGGACCTGCGCTACAACCTGCGCGTCACGCTGGAAGAGGCCTATGCCGGGCTGCAGAAGTCGATCAGCGTGCGCGGCTCGATCGCCTGCGACGAATGCAACGGCACCGGCGCCGAAGGCGCGACCGAGCCGGCCGCCTGCCCGACCTGCGCCGGCATGGGCAAGGTGCGGGCCCAGCAGGGCTTTTTCACCGTCGAACGCACCTGTCCGACCTGTGGCGGGGCTGGCCAGATCGTCAAGAACCCCTGCAAGTCCTGTCAGGGTGCTGGCCGCATGGAACGCGAACGCAGCCTGTCGGTGAACATCCCCGCGGGCGTCGAGACCGGAACCCGCATCCGCCTGGCGGGCGAAGGCGAGGCCGGGCTGCGCGGCGGACCGGCGGGTGACCTCTACATCTTCATCGAGGTTCAGGAACACGCGATCTTCCTGCGCGACGGCAAGATGCTGGCCTGCCAGGTGCCGGTCAGCATGGCCACTGCCGCGCTTGGCGGAGAGGTCGAGGTGCCGACGATCGACGGCGGCCGCGCCCGGGTCAAGGTTCCCGCCGGCAGCCAGACGGGGCGACAGATGCGCCTGCGTCACAAGGGCATGCCGCCCCTGCGGCACGGTCCCGGCGCGGCGGGCGATTTCGGCGACATGCTGATCGAGCTGACCGTCGAGACCCCGGTGAACCTGACGCCCCGGCAACGCGAGCTGCTGCGCGAGTTCGAGGCGGTCAAGGCGGACAACAGCCCGCAATCCGACAGCTTCTTCGACAAGGTGAAGGGGTTCTGGGACGGGATGACGCGCTGATCGCGCGTTAACCCTTTTTTCACGGCTTCGGGACCATGCTTTCGGGCATGGACCCGAATCGTGCCTTTGGCGAAATGCCCCTGCCGCTGTTCGCGCCCGCCGCCGATGACGTGGCGGCGGCCCCTTCGCCGGGTCGGGCCGCGCCCTCCTATCTGGCCGATCACCGCGCCCGGCTCCGCGACCGCTTCATGCAGGGCGGCGCGGCCGCTATGCCCGATTACGAACTGCTGGAGCTGGTTCTTTTTCGCGCCATTCCCCGGCAGGATGTCAAACCTTTGGCGCGCCGGCTGATCGAGGCCTTCGGCGACTTCAACCGCGTGCTGTCCGCGCCGCCTGCCCGGCTTCAGGCGGTGGAGGGCGTGGGGCCTGCCGTCGTCACCGAACTGAAGATCGTGGAGGCCGCGGCGCAGCGTCTGGCCCGCGCGCGGATCATGAACCGGCCCGTCCTGTCCTCCTGGCAGGCGTTGCTGGACTACTGCCACACCGCCATGGCCCATCGCGAGATCGAGGAGTTCCGCGTCCTCTACCTGGACCGCAAGAACGTGCTGGTCGCGGATGAGGAACAGGCCCGCGGCACGGTCGATCACGTCCCGGTCTATCCGCGCGAGATCATCCGCCGCGCGCTGGAGCTGAACGCCTCGGCGCTGATCCTGGTCCACAACCACCCTTCCGGCGACCCCACCCCCTCGGACAGCGACGTCGCCATGACCACCCGCATCGCGCAGGCGGCCGACTGCATGGGGATCACCATCCACGACCACCTGATCATCGGCAAATCCCGCGAGCTCAGCTTCCGGTCGGAAGGCCTGATCTGAGTCGCCCCAAGGCTGCGCCGGCCCCGGCGCGGGCGCCGCCTCTGCTGCACTGCGGCATCGCGGGCGGATGGTGGCGCAAACGCGTTGCCGAATTCAGACAGATGCGGCGATTTGCGTCGCTGCGTCCCGGGTTATCATCTGGACTGACAGGGAATTGGCAGCTAGAACCGCCCCCGCGAAGGCTGCGTTCGGACGCGGCCCGGAATGTCGTATCGGCCTGACTTTCGGCCTGAATTGGAGTATGACCCGTGTCCCACGCAGATGACCACGTAGGCACCCGGAGGGATTTCCTCTACTATGCCACGGCGGGCGCAGGCACGGTGGCCGCCGGGGCCGCCGCCTGGACGCTAGTGAATCAGATGAACCCCTCGGCCGACGTTCAGGCGCTGGCCTCGATCCAGGTGGATGTCAGCGGCGTGACGCCCGGCTCGCAGATCACCGTGCTGTTCCTGGGCAAGCCCGTGTTCATCCGCCGCCGCACGCCGGAGGAAATCGAGGCCGGCCGCGCGGTCGAGCTGAACCAGCTGACCGACCCCACGGCCCAGAACCCGAACCTGCCTGGCGTCCAGCCCGCCCTGGACCAGAACCGCACGCTGGACGAGGCGGGCGAATGGCTGGTCCAGATCGGCGTCTGCACCCATCTGGGCTGCGTGCCCATCGGTGACGGCGCGGGCGATTTCGGCGGGTGGTTCTGCCCCTGCCACGGCAGCCACTACGATACGGCCGGCCGCATCCGCCGGGGTCCCGCACCCCAGAACATGCATATTCCCGTGGCCTCGTTCCTGAACGAAACCACCATTCAACTGGGCTGAGGAGGGACTCATGGCCGGAATTCCGCACGACCATTACGAGCCCAAATCGGGCTTTGAACGCTGGTTGCACCGCCGCCTGCCGATCGCGGGCCTGATCTATGACACGCTGGTCATTCCCACGCCCAAGAACCTGAACTGGATGTGGATCTGGGGCATCGTCCTGGTCTTCTGCCTGGCGCTGCAGATCATCACCGGCATCGTCCTGGTGATGCACTACACCCCGCATGTGGACCTGGCCTTCGCCAGCGTCGAGCACATCATGCGCAACGTGAACGGCGGCTATATGCTGCGCTACCTGCACGCGAACGGCGCCTCGCTGTTCTTCGTGGCGGTCTATCTGCACATCTTCCGCAGCCTCTACTACGGCAACTACAAGGCGCCGCGCGAGGTGACCTGGATCATCGGCATGCTGATCTACATCCTGATGATGGCCACGGCCTTCATGGGATATGTGCTGCCCTGGGGCCAGATGTCCTTCTGGGGCGCGACCGTGATCACCGGCCTCTTCGGCGCCATTCCCGGCGTGGGCGAGACAATCCAGACCTGGCTGCTGGGCGGGCCCGCCGTCGGCAACGCCACGCTGAACCGCTTCTTCTCGCTGCACTACCTTCTGCCCTTCATCATCGCCGGCCTGGTGCTGGTGCATATCTGGGCCTTCCACTCGACCGGGAACAACAACCCGACCGGCGTCGAGGTCCGTCGCACCAGCAAGGAGGAAGCGCAGCGCGACACGTTGCCCTTCTGGCCCTATTTCGTGATGAAGGACCTGTTCGCGCTGGTCCTGATCCTGGTCGTCTTCTTCGCCGTCGTCGGCTTCATGCCGAACTACCTGGGCCACCCCGACAACTACATCGAGGCAAACGCGCTGGCGACCCCGGCCCATATCGTGCCCGAATGGTACTTCCTGCCCTTCTACGCCATCCTGCGCGCCTTCGACAGCGAGGTCTGGCTGGTGCAGCTGGTCAACTTCCTGTCCTTCGGCATCGTCGACGCCAAGTTCTTCGGCGTGCTGGCCATGTTCGGCGCGATCATCGTGATGGCGCTGGTTCCCTGGCTGGACACCAGCCGCGTGCGCTCGGGCCGTTATCGCCCGATGTTCAAGTGGTGGTTCTGGCTGCTGGCCGTGGACTTCGTCGTCCTGACCTGGGTGGGCGCCATGCCCACCGAAGGCATCTACCCCTATATCGCGCTTGCCGCCTCGACCTATTGGTTCGCCTACTTCCTGGTCATCCTGCCCGTCCTGGGCGTGATCGAGAAGCCCGAGCCGATGCCCGCGACGATCGAGGAAGACCACCTGGCGCATTACGAAGCGCCCACGCGCATGGCTGAGTAAGGAGAGCCGTAAATGACCCTGAGAACCAAGACGCTCACGGCTGTCGCGGCCCTGACGATCTCTGCCACCGGCTTTGCGCTGGCGCAGGACGGCACCACCACCACGGTGCCGATGCAGCCGGCGGACGCGCCGGTCACGGCACCCGAGACCGGCACGACCTTCGTGGCGACGCCGGTCGACGATGCGCAACCGGCCCCTGCTGAGGCGGAGCCTGCCCAAGCCGAGGCGGAGCCCGCCGAGGCCGTGGAAATCGAAGCTGTCGAAGCCGATCCGGTCGACGTCGCGCCGGCCGATGCCGAGCAGGCTCAGGCTGAACCCGCCGAGGCACCTGCGGCAGAAGTCGAGGCGGCAACGGACGAGGCTGCGGGCGCAGCCCAGGACGAGACCATCGCCGCGCCCCAGAACCCGGCCGCCAGCCCCCCCTCCACCGGCGACGAGGGCGTTGACGCCGTCGCGCTGCAGGAAGGTGGCGAAGCGGCCGTCCCGGTGCCGACCCAGGAAGGCACCGAGCCCATCGAGGAGCATTTCGCCCCCGAGACCGGCGTGGTCGAGGCCGTGACCGGTCATGGCGAGGAAGCCGGCGAAGAGCATGCCGAAGGTGAGGCCGACCATGGCTATGGCCATGTCGAGGATGTCGCCTTCAGCTTCGAAGGCCCCTTTGGCGCCTATGACCAGTTCCAGCTGCAGCGCGGCCTTCAGGTCTATACCGAGGTCTGCTCCTCCTGCCACGGCATGAAGTTCGTCCCGATCCGGACGCTGGCCGACGAAGGCGGACCGGGTCTGCCCGAGGACCAAGTCCGCGCCTATGCGGCCGAGCTTCTGCCCATCTTCGACGAGGATCTGGGCGAAGAGCGTGCCCGCATCCTGACCGACCACTTCCCGGCCGTTTCGGGTGCCGGCATGGGTCCCGACCTATCGCTGATGGCCAAGGCCCGTTCGGGCTTCCACGGTCCCTACGGCACCGGCATCAACCAGCTGGTCCGCGGCATCGGCGGTCCGGAATACATCCACGCCATCCTGACCGGCTATACCGGTGAAGAACAGGAACAGGCCGGCACGCTGCTTTACGGCAACAGTGCCTTTCCGGGCGGCTGGATCAGCATGCCGCCCCCGCTGGCCGACGACCGCGTCACCTATGAGGACGGCACCCCTGCCACCGTGGACCAGATGTCGATGGACGTCGCCGCCTTCCTGATGTGGACGGCCGAACCCAAGCTGATGGACCGCAAGTCGGTCGGCCTGGTCGCGGTCCTGTTCCTGATCGTCCTGACCGCGCTGCTCTATCTGACCAACAAGCGGCTCTGGGCCGACCACAAGGTCAAGCGCAAGCACTGATCCCTGAGGCCCGCCGCCTTTCGAAACGCGCCCCGACCCCGGGGCGCGTTTTTTCGTGGCTGGACAAGACCGTGCCGGGCCGGTCAGATGCGGATCGGTCAACGGAGATGGACATGGCGATCTGGAACCTGGGCTCAATCAACATCGACCACGTCTACCGGCTGGACAGCCTGCCCCGCCCGGGCGAGACGCTGGCCTCGCGGAGCTATGGCCAGGGCCTGGGCGGCAAGGGCGCGAACCAGTCCGTCGCATCCGCCCGCGCCGGCGCCCGCACGTATCATCTGGGGGCGATGGGCCTGGGCGATGACTGGGTGCTGGCGCGGCTGGCCGATAGCGGCGTCGATGTCTCGGCCGTGGCGCGGTTGCCGGACGAGGCGACCGGCCATGCGATCATCCTGCTGGACCGCGACGCCGAGAACGCCATCGTCATCCATGCCGGCGCCAACCGCGCCATCGATGAGGCCGCGCTGGCCGACACGCTGTCGGCCCTGACACCGCGCGACACGCTGCTGATCCAGAACGAAACCAATGGCCAGGTTGCCGCCGCGCAGGCCGCAAGGGCACGGGGCGCGCGCATCATCTATTCGGCCGCGCCCTTTGATCTGGAGGCGACCCGCGCGATCCTGCCCCATGCGACGATCCTGGCCATGAACGCGGGCGAGGCGCGCCAGCTGTTCGCGGGCCACCCCGGCGATCTGCCGGTGGCGGGGCTGTTGATCACCAAGGGATCGGAGGGCGCGGAATATCGCGACTTGACCAGCGGCCGGACCTGGCAGCAGCCCGCCTTCCGCGTCACGCCGGTCGATACGACCGGCGCGGGCGACACCTTCGCGGGCTATTTCGCGGCGGGCCTGGACGAAGGGCTGGACGTGACGCAGGCGCTGCGGCTGGCCTCAGCGGCGGCGGCGTTGAAGGTCACGCGGGCGGGCGCGGGCGATGCCATCCCCACCCGCGCCGAGGTCGAGGCCTTCCTGGCAGATCAGCCGATCTGACCGCGCACTCCGCCGGTCTGCGCCCGGTCCATCAGCAAGTGGTCCAGGATCACGCAGGCGGCCATCGCCTCGGCCACCGGCACGGCGCGGATGCCCACGCAGGGATCGTGGCGGCCCTTGGTGATGACCTCGATCTCCTCGCCGCGCGAATTGATCGAGCGGCGCGGCGTGGTGATCGAACTGGTCGGCTTGATCGCGAACCGCACGACGATGTCCTGCCCGGTGGAAATCCCGCCCAGAATGCCGCCCGCGTGGTTCGACAGGAACTCCGGCCCGTTCGGCCCCATGCGGATCTCGTCGGCATTGTCGACGCCGGTCAGCGCGGCCGAGGCCATGCCCTCTCCGATCTCGACCGCCTTCACGGCATTGATCGACATCATCGCGGCGGCCAGGTCAGTGTCCAGCTTTGCATAGACCGGCGCGCCCAGGCCCGGCGGGCAGCCCCGCACCCGCACCTCGATCGCCGCGCCGACGCTGTTCTGGTCCTTGCGGATGCCATCAAGATAGTCCGACCAGGCCTCCACCGCCCCCGCATCGGGCAGAAAGAACGGGTTGCCGTCCACCGCCGACAGGTCCAGCCGGTCGCGGTCCAGATGCATCGCCCCCATCTGCACCATGTAGCCGGTGATCTTCAGGTCGGGCACGAGCCGCGCCAGCACTGCCTGCGCCACGGCGCCGGCCGCGACCCGCGCCGCCGTTTCCCGCGCGCTGGACCGGCCCCCGCCGCGATAATCGCGCAGGCCATATTTCAGGTGATAGGTGATGTCGGCATGGCCGGGGCGAAAGCTGGTCGCGATGTCGCCGTAATCCTTGGACCGCTGGTCGGTGTTCTCGATCATCAGCTGGATCGCGGTGCCGGTGGTCACGCCTTCGAAGACGCCGGACAGGATGCGCACCTGGTCGGGCTCGCGCCGCTGCGTCGTGTGCTTGGAGGTGCCGGGGCGGCGGCGGTCCAGGAAGGCTTGGATGTAGTCTTCGGTCAGCGGCACACCGGGGGGCACGCCATCGACCGTCGCGCCCAGGGCCGGGCCGTGGCTTTCGCCCCAGGTGGTGAAGCGGAATTCGCGGCCGAAGGTGTTGTAGCTCACGGGGCGGTCTCCTGGGTCAGGGCCTTGAGTTCATAGATCAGGTCCAGCGCCTCGCGCGGGGACAGGGCATCGGGATGCACCGCTTTCAGCCGCGCGTCCAGAGCCGAGGCGCGGGGCGCGGGGGCCGGCGCAGGGGGGACCGCACGGAACAGCGGCAGGTCGTCGATCAGGGCTGCAGGACGGGCCGCGCCGTCGCGTTCCCCCGATTCCAGCGCGTCCAGAACGGCGCGGGCGCGATCCACCACCGACGGGGGCAGCCCCGCCAGTCGCGCCACCTGCACGCCATAGCTGCGGTCGGCGGCGCCCTTCGTAACCTCGTGCAGGAAAATCACGTCGCCTTCCCATTCGCGCACGGCGACAGTGGCGTTCTCGACACCCCGCAGCTTGGCCGACAGGGCCGTCATCTCGTGGTAGTGGGTGGCGAAAAGCGCCCGGCAACGGTTCGCGGCCTGCAGATGCTCCATCACCGCCCAGGCAATCGACAGGCCGTCCCAGGTCGCCGTGCCGCGCCCGATCTCGTCCAGGATGACCAGCGCGCGGTCGTCGGCCTGGTTCAGGATCGCGGCGGTCTCGACCATCTCGACCATGAAGGTCGAGCGTCCCCGCGCCAGATCATCGGCGGCGCCCACGCGACTGAACAGCTGGCTGACCAACCCGACATGGGCCGCGCGCGCCGGAACAAAGGCCCCCGCCTGCGCCAGCACGGCGATCAGCGCATTCTGGCGCAGAAAGGTCGACTTGCCGGCCATGTTCGGGCCGGTCAGCAGCCAGATGGCCGGCGTCGCCCCAGTGGTCAGGTCGCAGTCATTGGCGACAAAGCTTTCGGCCTTGCGCTTCAGCGCGCGTTCGACGACCGGGTGCCGTCCGCCCGTGATCACAAAGGCGCGGCTGTCGTCCACGCGCGGCCTGACCCAGCCCTCGCCCGAGGCCAGATCGGCAAAGGCGCAGGCCAGGTCGATCTCGGCCAGCGCCCGGGCCGCCTGCCCGACCGGGGCCGCAGCCTCCAGCACGGCGGCGCGCAACCGGTCGAATATCCCGCGCTCGATCTCCAGCGCGCGGTCGCGGGCGTTCAGGATGCGGGTCTCCAGTTCGGACAGTTCCACCGTGGTGAAGCGGATCTGGTTCGCGGTGGTCTGGCGGTGGATGAAGGTCTGGTTCAGCGGCGCCGCCATCATGCGTTCGGCATGGGTGGTCGTCGTCTCGATGAAATAGCCCAGGACATTGTTGTGCTTGATCTTCAGGCTGCCGACCCCGGCCAGCGCGGCGTAGTCCGCCTGCATCCCGGCGATGACGCCGCGCCCCTCGTCGCGCAGGCGGCGGGTCTGGTCCAGGTCCGCGTCATGCCCCTCGGCCACGAAACCGCCGTCGCGGGCCAACAGGGGCGGCTCGGCCACCAGTGCATCGTCCAGAAGGTCGATCAGCGCCTCATGGCCGACCAGATCACCCGCCGCTTCGCGCAGCACCTGCGGAGCGTCCCCCGGCAGGCGGGCGGCAATCGCCGCGCCTTGCGTCAGCCCCGCCCGGATCGCGGTCAGATCCCGCGGGCCGCCCCGCTCCAGCGCCAGGCGCGACAGCGCCCGGTCCATGTCCGGCACCCGCGCCAGTGCGGCGCGCAGATCGGCCAGCAGGCGCGGGTCATCGACAAGGGCCGCCACGCCATCATGCCGCGCCTGGATCAGCGGCAGGTCGCGCGACGGCGCGCTGATGCGCCGCTCCAGCAGCCGCGCGCCCGGCGCGGTCACGGTGCGGTCGATGGCCGCCAGCAGCGATCCTTCCCGCCCCCCCGACAGCGCCTGCGTCAGTTCCAGGTTGCGCCGGGTCGCGGCATCGATCTGCATGGCCCCGCCCGCGCGTTCGCGCAGCGGCGGTCGCAGCAGCGGCAGCTTGCCCTTTTGGGTCATGTCCAGGTAATCGACGATGGCGCCCATCGCGCCCAGTTCGGCGCGGCTGAAGCTGCCAAAGCCGTCCAGCGTCTCGACCCCGTACAGCCCGCACAGCCGCCGCGCCCCCGCGCCGCTGTCGAAGGCGCCGGCATGCAGGTCGGTCAGCGCGGCGCCCGCATCGGTGACCAGTTCCTCCAGCCCGGTCACGCAGGTCAGGACCTCGCGCGGGGCCAGCCGCGCCAGTTCGGGCGCCAGCCGCGGCAGCGGACAGTCCATGACCTGGAAGGCCCCGGTCGAGATGTCGACCCAGGCCAGCGCCCCTTCGTCCCGGACCTGGGCATAGGCGGCCAGGTAATTGTGCCGCCGCGCCTCCAGCAGGCTCTCCTCGGTCAGGGTGCCTGGCGTCACCAGCCGGACCACGTCGCGGGCCACGACCGATTTCGACCCGCGCTTCCTGGCCTCGGCCGGGTCCTCCATCTGCTCGGCGATGGCCACGCGGAACCCCTTGCGGATCAGCGTCAGCAGATAGGCCTCGGCCGCATGGACCGGCACGCCGCACATCGGGATCGGCTGGCCCTCATGCGTGCCGCGTTTCGTCAGCGCGACGTCCAGCGCGGCGGCGGCGGCCACCGCGTCGTCAAAGAACATCTCGTAGAAATCGCCCATGCGATAGAACAGCAGCGCGCCGGGGTTCGCCTCGCGGATCGCCAGATACTGCGCCATCATCGGGGTGGGCTGGTCGGTCATGTCCTGTCCCTTGTCTTGCGCGCGGTTCTATCCGCTTGCGCGGGGCTGTGAAACCACTACATTCAGCCGCACCTCGGGGTGCCTGACCGGCTGAGACGCTTTTGCGGACCCGTTGAACCTGATCCGGCTTGTCACCGGCGGAGGGAAGGTGCGGCTTGTCCTTTCTTTCGAACCCTGAACGAAAGGAGGCCGCCTTGAAATACGTCCTGATCCCTGCCCTGCTGCTGGCCAGCCCTGCCCTGGCGCAGGACCGCGTCCTGACCGTCTATGCCGAGGATTACATCGCCAGCGAATGGGGCCCCGGCCCCAAGATCGAGGAAGGCTTCGAGGCCTTCTGCGACTGCGACCTGCAATTCGTGACCGGCGACATCCTGCCCCGCCTGCTGATGGAGGGCGAGGGCACGCAGGCCGACATCGTCTTCGGCCTGAACACCGACGTGACCGCGCGCGCCCGCGCCTCCGGCCTCTTCAAGCCGCATGGGCAGGACACGACCGACATGTCGCTGCCCATCGAATGGAGCGACGAGATCTTCCTGCCCTACAACTGGGGCGAGACCGCCTTTGTCTATGACAAGACCCGGCTGGACAACCCGCCCGCCAGCTTTGCCGAGCTGCTGGAGGCGCCCGACGACCTCAAGATCGTGATCCAGGACCCGCGCAGCTCGATCTCGGGGCTGGCGCTGCTGTTGTGGGTCAAGAAGGTCTATGGCGACGACGCGCCCGAGGCCTGGGCCAAGCTGGCGCCCAAGGTCCTGACCGTCACGCGCGGCTGGTCGGAAAGCTATGGCATGTTCACCAGCGGCGAGGCCAACATGGTGCTGTCCTATACGACCTCGCCCGCCTATCACATCGCGGCCGAGGATGATGACACCAAGACGGCCGCGATCTTTCCCGAAGGGCATTACTTCATGACCGAGCTGGCGGCGCAGGTTGCCTCCAGCGACCAGCCCGAGCTGGCACAGCAGTTCATGGACTGGATCCTGACGCCCGAGTTCCAGGCTGCCATCCCGCTGGCCAACTGGTCGCTGCCCGCCAAGCTGCCGCAGGCGGACTGGCCGCAGGTGATGCGTGACCTGCCCCGCCCCGACACGACGCTGTTCTATTCCGAGGACGAGGCCGAGGCCCTGCGCCAACCCGCCCTGGACGAATGGCAGCGGGCCTTCCGCTGAGCCTGGGCCATCTTGTCGCCGCGGCCCTTGCGACGCTGATCCTGGGCACCTTGGCGGCGGTGACCTGGCTGGCCGGGGGCCTGGGCGGCCTGACCGAATGGGACTGGCGGGCGCTGTGGTTCACGCTGTGGCAGGCGGCGCTGTCGGCCACGCTGTCGGCGGTGCTGGCCGTGCCCGTGGCCCGCGCCCTGGCGCGGCGGCGCTTTCGCGGGCGCGGCCTGCTGGTCACGCTGCTGGGCGCGCCCTTCATCCTGCCGGTGATCGTGGCGATCATGGGCCTGATCGCGGTTTTCGGCCGCAACGGTGCCGTGAACGAGGGCCTGCGCGCCCTGGGCCTGCCCGAAGTCGGCATCTATGGCTGGCAGGGGGTGATCCTGGCGCATGTCTTCTTCAACCTGCCGCTGTCGGTGCGGCTGATCCTGCAGGGCTGGCAGGCGATCCCCTCCGAACGCTTTCGGCTGGCGGCCTCGCTTGGCTTTGCGCCCCGCGACATTGTCCGGCATCTGGAACGGCCAATGCTGCGGGCGGTGCTGCCGGGAACCTGGCTGGCGGTGTTCCTGGTCTGCCTGACCTCCTTCACCGTCGCGCTGGCGCTTGGTGGCGGGCCGCGCGCCACCACGGTGGAACTGGCCATCTATCAGGCCTTCCGTTTTGATTTCGACCTGGGGCGGGCGGCGACCCTGGGGCTGCTGCAGATCACACTGTGCGTGGGGGCAATGCTGGCCGCGCGCCGGATCGTGGTGCCGCAGGCCTTCGGCACCGGGATGGACGGGGGCGAGGGGCCGCCGGCTCCGGCCGGTTGGAGGCGCGGCGCCGATGCCCTGGTGATCACGCTGGCCGCCCTGTTCCTGCTGTGGCCGATGATGGCGGTGGTCGGAACCGGCCTGCCGCGCATCCCGTCGCTGCCGGCCGAGGTCTGGCAGGCGGCGCTGCGGTCGCTGATCATGGCCGTGTCCTCGGCCCTGCTGGCGGTCAGTGCCTGCCTGGCCCTGGCGCTGGCCATCGCGCGTGGCGCGGGACGGTGGGTCGAGGCGGCGGGGATGCTGCCGCTGATCGCCTCGCCCCTGGTTCTGGGGACCGGGCTGTTCATCCTGCTGCGCGGGGCCGTCAGCCCGCAGCAGATGGCCCTGCCGGTGACGGTGGCGATCAATGCCGCGATGGCGCTGCCTTTCGGGTTGCGGGCGCTGATCCCGGCGGCGCAGGCCCTGCAGCAGGATTACGGGCGCCTGGCCGCAGCACTGGACCTGCAGGGCTGGGCGCGACTGCGCTACCTGACGCTGCCGCGGCTGGCGCGGCCTCTGGGCTTTGCCGCCGGGTTGGCGGCGGCGCTGGCGATGGGCGACCTGGGCGTGATCACGCTGTTTGCCAGCGACCAGCCGACCCTGCCCTTGAAGCTCTATCAGCTGATGAACAGCTATCGCATGGCCGATGCCGCGGCGGCGGCGGTGCTGCTGATGAGCCTCAGCTTTGCCCTGTTCTGGCTGTTCGACCAAGGGGGCCGTCTTGACGCTTGAACTACGGGACATCGCGCTGCGCCAAGGCAGCTTCCAGCTGCAGGCGGATCTGTCGCTGGCGCGCGGCGGGCAGTATGCCGTGATCGGGGCCTCCGGGTCGGGCAAATCCACGCTGCTGTCGCTGCTGGGCGGGTTCCTGATGCCGGACCGGGGCCGGCTGTTCTGGGACGGCAGCGACATTACCGGTCTTGCCCCGGGACAGCGGCCAGTATCGATGCTGTTCCAGCACCACAATTTGTTTCCGCACCTCACGGTAAAACAAAATGTGGGGATGGGCTTGCGGCCGGACCTGCGGCTGAACCGCACTCAGCAGGAGCGGGTGGCACAGGTCCTGGACCAGGTCGGGCTGGGGGGAATGCAGGATCGCCGCCCCGCTGCGCTGTCCGGCGGGCAGCAGAGCCGCGTCGCGCTGGCGCGGGTGCTGCTGCGCGCACGGCCACTGCTGCTGCTGGATGAACCTTTCTCGGCCCTCGGCCCGGCGCTGAAGGCCGAGATGCTGGCGCTGCTGTCGGGCATCGCCGCTGACACCGGCGCCACGGTGCTGATGGTCACGCATGATCCGGCCGATGCCCGCAGTTTTGCGCCCGACACCGTGCTGGTCGAGGAGGGATGCGTCCATCCGCCCCGCCCCACCGGGCCGCTGCTGGACAACCCGCCGCCGGGCCTGCGCGCCTATCTGGGCTGACCCGCTAGACGATCCACCATCGGATCAGCAGGGCCACCGTGCCGACCATGGCCACGCTGGCCAGCCACAGCGCCACGAACCAAGCCAGACGGCGCAGCCCCTGCATCAGTGATAGCCCGCGTCGGGATCGACCTTGCCGCGGAACACCCAATAGGACAGCGCGGTATAGGCCAAGATGATCGGGATCAGCACGGCCGCGCCGACCAGCATGAAGATCTGGCTGTTCCGCGGGGCGGCGGCCTCCCAGATGGTGATCTGGACCGGGACGATATAGGGGAACATCGAATAGCCCAGCCCCGCAAAGCCCAGCACGAACATGCCAAGCGAGCAGAGGAACGGCCAGTAGTCGTGGTGGCGGACCCGCAGCGTGTGGAACATGCCGAAGGCCAGCGCCAGCACGGCCGCGGCCACGCCCACCGCCAGCAGGATGTTCAGGCCCCCGAACCAGCGGCTGTAATAGCCATCCTGCAGGAAGGGCGTCCACAGGCTGACGATGCCCATAAAGCCGATCGTCGCCAAGCCCAGGACCCAAGCCCGGTTGCGCATCCTGGCCTGCAGTTCGCCACTGGTCCTCATCACCAGCCAGGTCGCCCCCAGCAGCATGTAGCCGACCATGACGGCCACCCCGACCATCAGCGTGAAGGGCGTCAGCCAGTCCCACCAGCCGCCGGAATAACTGCGGGCGGCCTTGTCGATCTGGATGCCCTGCAGCAACCCGCCCAAGGCGATCCCCTGCGTCAGCGCCGCCACGGCCGAGCCGCCGATGAAGGCGATGTCCCAGACCCGCCGCCAGCGCGTCGTGCGCCAGCGGAACTCGAAGGCGACGCCCCGGAAGATCAGTGCCAGCAGCATGGCGATGACCGGCGCGTAAAGCGCGGGCAGGATCAGCGCATAGGCCAGGGGAAAGGCCGCGAACAGCCCGCCGCCGCCCAGGATCAGCCAGGTCTCGTTCCCGTCCCAGACCGGGGCGACCGAGTTCATCATCACGTCGCGGTCCCGGCCCTCGGGCTCGACCGCGAACAGCATGCCCAGCCCCAGGTCGAAGCCGTCCAGCACCACATAGACCAGCACCGCGAAGGCGATCACGAAGGCCCAGATCACGGTCAGGTCGAAGGAAACTCCGTCGGCGATGGGCATGGTCAGACTCCGGGCTGGGCGGGGCGGCCCTTGCGGGCGGCGTGCTGCTGGGCGGGGGTGGTGCCGGCCGTGCGGATCGGGCTGTCGGTGACATCCTTGTAGCGCGCCTCGGCCGGTTCGGGCGCACGGCCCATCAGGCGCAGGATGTAGTAGGTCCCCGCCCCGAACACCGCGAAATAGATGACGATGAAGGCGATCAACGAGGCCCCGACCGCCGGCGCCGCCAGGGGCGCGGCGCTGTCGGCCGTGCGCAGGAAGCCATAGACGGTGAAGGGCTGGCGGCCGACCTCGGTGGTGACCCACCCGGCCAGAACGGCGATCAGCCCGGAGGGCGCCATGATCAGCGCGGCGCGGTGCAGCGAGGGCGTGTCATAAAGCCGGCGCCGCACCCGCGCGACCAGCGACCACAGGCCCAGCCCCAGCATCGCAAAGCCGATCATCACCATGATGCGGAACGACCAGAAGACGATGGCCACCGGCGGCTGATCCTCGCGCGGGATGGTGTCCAGCCCGTCCAGGGGCGCGTTCAGGTCGTGCTTGAGGATCAGCGAGCTGAGCTTGGGGATGCCCACTGCGTAATCCAGCCGCTGCTCATCCTGGTTGGGCAACCCGAAGAGGTAGAGCGGCGCGCCCTCGGGGTGGCTTTCGAAATGGCCCTCCATCGCCATGACCTTGGCGGGCTGATGCTCCAGCGTGTTCAGGCCGTGCAGGTCGCCCAAAAAGATCTGCACCGGGGCAAAGATCGTGGCCATCCACAGGGCCATGGAGAACATCGTCCGCGTGGCCGGGCTGACCAGGTCGGGACGGTGCCGGTGGCGCAGCAGGTGGAACGCCGCCACCCCGCCCACGATGAAGGCCGTGGTCAGGTAGGCCGCCGTGACCGTGTGCATCAGCCGGTAGGGAAAGGACGGGTTGAAGATCACCTGCCAGAAGTCGGTGGGCAGGAACTGGCCGGTGTCGGGATCGATCTCGAAGCCTGCCGGCGTGTGCATCCAGCTGTTCACGCTGAGGATCCAGAAGGCCGAGATCGCGGTGCCGACCCCAACGGCCAGGCAGGCGATCATGTGCAGCGTGGCACCGACGCGTTCGCGGCCGAACAGCATGATGCCCAGGAAACCGGCCTCTAGGAAAAAGGCCGACAGCACCTCATAGGCCATGGGCGCGCCAATGACCGGACCCGCGCGGTCGGAAAAGACCGACCAGTTGGTGCCGAACTGATAGGACATGACGATGCCCGACACGACGCCCATGGCAAAGGCCAGGGCGAAGATCTTGACCCAGTAGCGGAAGAGATCGAGGTACTGGTGCTCCTTCGTCCACAGCCACAACCCGTTCAGGACCGCCAGAAAGCTGGCCAGGCCGATGGTGAAGGCAGGAAACAGGAAATGGAAGCTGACGGTGAAGGCGAACTGGATCCGGGCCAGCAGCACGGCATCGGCGGTATCGAACATGGCGAAGCCTCGTGGGGCGATGCCCGCAACCGCAGGCGATGCAGAAACGGGCGGGGCCGGGTCAGGACGTGAGCCGGAAGGGCCCCGCGGGTGTCATCATGTTCCAAGGCTAATCGCTGGACGCAACCTCATGCAAGCGCCGCATCGCCGCATGAGGGCCGGGGGTCAGCGAAGATCCAGCGGGTCCGACGTGATGCGCAGGTTGCCCTCCGCCGTTTCCAGCGCGACGCTGGCCTCGCCCGCAGGCGGCAGATCGGGCATCCGGACCTCTGTCATCAACACGCCGTCGCCGTCGGTGGTGGCCTCGGTCAGCGGGATCGACTGGCCGTCATGGATCAGCGACAGCTGGACTTCACGGTTGCCGGGCAGGCCTGTGGCGGCGATCCGCAGGCGGTCACCCTCGAGGACCGTCGCCGCCAGATCGGGACCCCGACGCGGCTCTGCCTCGATGCCCGGAACGCCGGCGGATTCGCCCAGTTCCAGCAGATCACGGGCCGGGTCGTTCTGCGACAGATAGCCCGAGACCGCCTCGCCGGCCTCGGCGGCGACGCCGCCCGCTTCGCGCGCGGTGTCCCGTGCCAGATCCTGCGCGCGGTCCAGAAGCCCGGCAGCCTCGGGTTCCGAAGCCGGGGGCTCGTCGCCCGCCAAGGGAACGGCCACGGCGCCGGCCTGGCGCAGGGCCTCCTCGTCGACCACATCATTGGCGCGCAGGATCCGTTCGGCCGGTACGCCGCAGCGTGCCGAAAGTTGGGCCAGGCTGTCGCCCGGGCCAAAGGGCACAGCCGCAGGGCAGTCGCGCGCCAGGGCGGGGCCTGCCAAGGCGACCAGGGCTGCGGCAAGGGGAAGGGCAAAGGTCTGCATGGGATCCTCCTGCGAAAATTGAGCGGGGCCGGGAAGCGGCCAATGTGAAAAAGGGGCGCCGCGGGGGCGCCCCTTTATGGGTTCAGGAGGCGGGCTTACCCTTCGTATTCGGGCGCCTGCTCCAGTTGCTCGCGGGTTGCGCTGACAAAGACGCGCAACTCGTCGCCTTCGGCCTGCATGACCGTGACCTCGTCAAGACCCAGGGCAACAGTATGGCTGCCGATGCCCAGGAAGCCGCCGACGTCCATGACGAAGAATTCGACCTGGCCATCGTTCGACAGCATAACGTCCTCGACCGAACCGATGTTCTCGTCGTTCTCGCTATAGACGTCCGCACCCATCAGCGTGTCGACCGAGATGGTGCTTGGGTCGGCGGGTTGATAGCCCTCGCGTTCGATCTGCGGCGGGGTCAGCGGCTGGCGCTCGCCACGCCAATCGGTCTGCGCGGTGGCCTGGGCTTCGCCTTCCACCGGCATGGGCTGCTCGCCTTCCTGCTGCTGCGCCTGGGCTTCGCCCTCGGCACCACCCTCGACGAAGGAGACGTTGGCCTCTCCGCTTTCGGTGTACTGCACCTGGGGCTCGCTGGAACCCGAGAACTCGACCTTCGGCTCGGCCGATTCATAGGTCACCTTGGGCTGGGCCTGCTCGACATTGACCTGCGGATCGGACTGGTTCTGCTGCAGGCGGACCTGCGGCGTCTGCTGATCCACCTGGATCTGCGCTTCCTGCTCGCCCTCGGGCGTGTCCTGGACGGCCAGGTCGACCTGCGGCTCACCCTGCTCGACGCTGACCGTGGGCTCTGCCTGGTTCACCTCGATCTGCGGCTCGGCCGTCTGCACGTTGACCTGGGGGTCGGGCATGCGGACGATGATCTCGGGCTGCGGCTGATCGACGGTCACCACCGGATCCGGCATCTCGATGCGAATGGTGGGGGGCGCCTGGCGCACGATGATCTCGGGCTGCGGCTGGGTCACCGAAACGGTCGGCTCGGGCTGCGAGACGTTCACCTCGGGGGCCGGCTGCTGCACGTTGACGTTCGGGGGCGGCTGGCTGACCACGATGCGGCCTTCGATCTGCTGGGCATCGGCACCCTGCGCCTCGACCGCCTGGGCCTGACGGACATAGGGCGCGCAATCCATATCCTCGCCCCGTTCGGCCACGGCGCCGGCTTCGTCCAGCCAGACCTGCTGGAACCGATCGCTGTTGTCGGCGACGATCTGATCAAGCTGCTGGCAGGCCTCGGCCATGTCGGCATCGACAGCCGGTGCGTCGGTCTGTTGGGCGATGGCCGTCACTGCCGTCGTCGAAAGCAAGGATGCTGCAAACAATCCTGTCAAATGGCGTTTCATCCTGTTCTCCTTTGCTGTGAAGGTGGCCCCAAGAACAGCGACATGCGGCCAATGTTCCTGAAAAATGGGCCAAATTCTGCTCATGATCGGACAACATCATGAAACGGAACGATTTTCTTATTTTCGTTGAAGCAGGTATTTCGAATGTTGGTGTCCAACCTAGTCAAGATGCGCCCAAGATTACCGCGTCCGGGCCAGTGTGACGTCACAGGGCTGGCCCTGAAAGAATGCCTCCAGCAACTGGGCAAAGACGCCATCCCTCCGGTCCACCGCCGCGAAAAGCGTGGCCGATGAGCGGAGCTTGTCCGCGTCGATGCCGCCCAGGATCGCCTCGGCCGATTGGCCGCGATGGGCCAGAACCGCCTCGGCGGCGGCGACCAGTCGCGGTCCCAGCACCGGATGGGCCAGATAGCGGCGCGCCTCGTCCAGGTCGGCGATGCCATAATGATGCGACATCTGCGAGCGTCCCAAGCCGCGCAACTGCGGAAAGATGAACCACATCCAGTGGCTCTGCTTGCGGCCCCGCTTCAGTTCCACCAGGGCGATGGGAAAGCTGTCTTCTTGGGCACGGACGAAACGGTCCAGCGCGCCCGGGTCATCCGGCAGGTCGGAACGGGGCATGGGCACTCCTTTCGATGCTGACGCCTCCAGCCTAGCGCATCGCCGCCGGCCGTGACGATCCCTTGCCGCACGGGCCGCGCGCGGGCTAGCGTGCCCCGCATGGAACCTGCCCCGCCCCCACCGATCTGCGCCGTCCTGGCCGTGGTGATCCGCGACCGGCAGGTGCTGCTGGTGCAGCGCGCTAATCCGCCGGATGCGCGCCTGTGGGGGTTTCCGGGCGGCAAGCTGGAGGCGGGCGAAACGCTGCTGGACGGCGCCTTGCGGGAATTGCAGGAGGAAACCGGCGTCGCCGCCGTCGCGCAGCGGGTCCTGACCGCCGTCGATGTCCATGAGAGGTCGGGGGATGGCCGCCTGCTGCGTCATTTCGTGCTGGTGGCGGTGCTCTGCCGCTGGCAGGGCGGAGAGCCGCAGGCCGCCGATGATGCGCTGGATGCCTGCTGGATCGCGCTGCAGGACCTGGACCGCATGGGCACCCTCAGCCGGGATGTCGCCCGCATCGCCCGCCTCGCCGCGCAGGAGTGCGGGGACTAGGGGCGGCCTTCCTCCAGCGACATGTCCTCGACGATCTCGGCGCGAACCCCCTGCAGCGGCGGCTGTTCGGTGTGGTCCAGCACATAGGCATAGGCACCGTCATGGCTGTCAAAGGACATGGGCACCAGCGTGGCAGAGAATTCCGTGCCCGTCCGCGACAGCTTCATATGCGGGGCGGCGCCCAAGGCGATCACGAATTTCGGCATCGGCAGGTCCTTTTCATGGCGGTTCTCAGGATACCAGCCGCCTGCGGCGGCGGGTCGCGACGCCACTGGCGATGGCGGCGCCGATATCGGCGCAGGCGGTGATCCCCTGCACGAAGGGACGGTCGTGCATCAGGTAGGGGATCGACCCCAGGGACAGCCGCCCCGCATAGCCGGGCACATCGACCAGGCCGTAATCCTCGGAGACTTCGGGAATGTCCTGGTCGGCCGCCAGCAGGGCGGCGCGCAGGCTGGGAAAGGGCAGGTCCTTGCTGGTCAGGGCCTTCTGGCCGCGCGCGTCGATGAAGACGGGGAAGACATGGGTCTCATGCCCCGTCCGGATGACCGTCCGGGTCTGCTGGCGGTCCAGATCGTAATCCTCGCCCAAGGCCAGCACCGACAGAAGGCCCGCGTCGCGCAGCGCCAGCAGGCGGCGGATGGATTCGGAGGGGACAGCGGCATAGTTGTCCACGAAGACCTTCTTGAGACCCTTATCCAGCCGCTCTCGGTCCGCGTCCGACAGGTCCGCCACGATATCCTCGACCTTTTCATGCATCCGCAGCAGCGCATAGCGCCAGGGAACGGTGATCCGCTGCGCCTTGTTGAGCTCGACCTCGTCCAGGTTCCCGCGCGCCCAGCGAAATGGATCGGCGGCCTCGCGCGCCGCGAAATAGGCGTCGGCAAAGCTGTCAGCATCCAGCCCGCCCAGACCGATGCGCAGGGCAAAGGCTGGATCGGCCTGCATGATCTCGGCCCGCACCAGCTCGAAAAGGGCATCCAGCGGTTCGGGCCGGGACAGGCAGGCGGCCACCGCCGCCTCGGTCATCACGGCCAGAGGCTCGTAGGGGATCGGGCAGTAGAAATCCGCCTCGGGCAGGATGCCCGACCGCGACATCAGCGTGATGTGCAGGTCGTCGGGCGCCCCGTCGAACCGCAGCTCTCCCTCCTTGCGGCGGAAGCGACCGTGCTGGTTGACCACCGCCATCGCCGCGTCGATCGAGCTGAGCGAGGTGCCCATGATGCCCACCCGCACCGCCGGGATATGCGCGTCGATGAGGCCGGACCAGGGACTGGGAAAATAGCTGCGCGTCGCCTCGTCCTCGTCGGGAAAGTCGTGGCCCGTGGCCAGGACGACCCGGTCATAGGGTCCGGCGTCGTTTCCGGCCGAGCTCGGCAGCGTCAGGCCCGCCTCGGCCGCGATGATGTCGTGGACCTCGGTCGCCTCGCGGACCTCCACTTGGTGGCCCGCACCTCGCGCCTGTTCCACCAGCGACAGCAGCTGGTCGCGGAAATACTCGCCCAGCAGCAGCCGGGGCGTGAACTGCCGGTCGTCCAGATCCTCGGCGTCCAGCCCATAGGAGGCCAGCCGTGCCGGGGCCTGCTCCTCCAGCCAGTCCAGATAGGGGATGACGACGGGCGGGATCTCGATGCTGGCGATATTAGCCAGCATCGACCGGCTGGCGGTCTCGGGGGAATAGGGCATCCCGATGCCGGCCCGATCGCCTTTTTCGAACAGCGTCACCGACAGCGGCTCTCCCAGAGCCATCAGTTGCTGAAAGGTATAGATGCCGGTCGGTCCGGTGCCGACGATCGCGATGCGCTTGCTCATCTTCTTCCTGATCCCTGTCGCGCCGAACGCGCGGTGTGTTTTCCGGTTCCTGTTCATGATGTCGCGGTGACGCGCCGGCCAAACATGCTCCACAACGGCTGCTTGAATTGTATGGTAGTATGGTATAGACTGTCGTCAGGAGGGGCACGTGATGACAAAGCCGATTCATCTGCAGCCGGTGCATGTCAGCGTGGCCGACCGCCTTTGTGCGGAACTGCGCGCGGCGATCATCGACAACATCCTGGTCCCCGGCACCCGCCTGTCCGAGGCCGAGATGGCCGTCCGCTACGGCGTCAGCCGCCAGCCCGTGCGCGAGGCCTTCATCAAGCTGTCGAACGACAGCCTGCTGGAGATCCGCCCGCAGCGCGGGACCTTCGTGGCCAAGATCTCGATCCCCCAGGTCATGGATGCCCGCTTTGTCCGCGAGGCGGTCGAGGCCGACATCGTCAAGCTGCTGGCAGCCGCGCCCGACCCGGCGCTGATCGCCGACCTGGACGCGCAGCTGGCGCATCAGCGGACCCTGATCGGCGGTTCGGCCCGCGACTTCATCGAGGCCGACGAGACCTTTCACCACACGCTGGCCGAAGGCGCCGACAAGGGCAATGCCTGGCGCGTCGTGGTCGAGATGAAGGCGCAGATGGACCGGGTGCGGGTCCTGTCCAGCCTGCATTTCCCCGTCGAGCGCCTGATCACCCAGCACGGCGCCGTCGTCCGCGGCATCGCCGCCGGGGACGCGCATGCCGCCGAAGCCGCCATGCGGCTGCACCTGAAGGGCATCCTGTCCGATCTGCCGGTCATCCGGCAGGAGCGCCCCGAGTATTTTCTGTGACGCCGGCCCGCCCGGCGCAAAACATCCTGGAGGAGGATAGAATGACATTTGCCAAGATCGCCAAGCTGGCTGCATCCTGCACCGTCGCGGCCCTGATGGGCAGCGCCGCCCTGGCGCAGGAGGTCACGCTGAAGCTGGGCCACCTCGCGAACGAGGAGAACATCTGGCACAAGGCCGCCGTCAAGTTCGCCGAAGAGGTCGAGACCCTGACCGAGGGCCGCGTCGCGGTCGAGGTCTATCCCAACGAATCGCTGGGCAAGGAGATCGACCTGATCAACGGCATGCAGCTGGGCACCGCCGACATGACCATCACCGGCGAAAGCCTGCAGAACTGGGCGCCCAAGGCCGCGCTGCTGGCGCTGCCCTATGCCTACAAGTCGCTGGAGCACATGGACGAGGTCGCCTCGGGCGAGATCGGCGACCAGATCGAGGCCGAGATCATCGAAAAGGCCGACATCCGCCCGCTGACCTATTTCGCCCGCGGCCCGCGCAACCTGTCGGCCAATCGCGAGATCACCACCCCCGCCGACCTGAACGGCTTCAAGCTGCGCGTGCCGAACGTGCCGCTGTTCGTGGCCGCCTGGCAGGCGCTGGGCGCGAACCCGACGCCCATGGCCTTCTCGGAGGTCTTCACCTCGCTGCAGAACGGCACGATCGAAGGTCAGGAAAACCCGCTGGCGCTGTTCAAGTCGGGCGGCTTCTACGAGGTGCAGAAGGTCGTGAACCGGACCGAGCACGTGCGGTCCTGGATCTACCTTGCCATCTCGGAGCGCAGCTGGGACCGCCTGTCCGAGGCGGACCAGGCAGCCCTGATGGAGGCGGCCGAGCGCACCCAGACCTATGAGCGCGAGCTGTTCCTGGCCGATGAGGAGGCACTGGTGGCCGATCTGGAGGGCCGCGGCGTGACCTTCCACGACGTCGACCAGGCCGCCTTTGCCGAAGGCGCCCGCGAGGCCGTGATCGGCGCCGTCGCCGAGGAAATCCGCCCGCTGGCCGAAGAGATCTTTGCCCAGTGACCATGTCCGGTCCTGCCCTTCGGGGCAGGGCCACCGGGAGGAACCGATGTTCAAGGCGTTCAAGGGACTGGAGGGGCTGTGTCGCCTTCTGGTATTCGCAGCTTTCGTGGTGCTGATGGGGGCGGTCCTGCTGCAGGTCTTCTCGCGCACCTTCCTCAGCACCGCGCCGGTCTGGACCGAGGAGTTGACGCGCTTCTGCCTGATCTTCATGGGCGCGCTTGGCGCGGGCCTGGCGCTGCGCAGCGGCGACATGGTGAACGTGGACCTGGTCTGCGAAAGCCTGCCCGGCCGCCTGCCCCGCATCCTTCGGCTGGTCTCGGCGGTCATCACCGCGGGCTTTGCCATCGCGCTGCTGCCGGCGGCTTGGGACTATACCATGATCGGCGCCCGCCAGACGGCGCCCGCCCTGACCTGGCGGATGCATTTCATCCATGCCGCGATGGTCGTGCTGTTCGTCACCCTGGCGCTCTGGGCGTTGATGCGCATGGCCGAGATGCTGACCGGCCGGCATGACGGCCGCCCCATTCCGACCTCGGAGGACAATTGATGGGTCTGACCCTGCTTCTGGGCACTTTCGTGCTGGGCCTTGTCATCGGCCTGCCTGTGGCGGTGACCCTGGGCCTGTCATCCATGGCCTACCTGATCTTTGCCGACATCCCCTTGGTCGTCATCCCGCAGAAGATGTATGCGGGCATGGACAGCTTTGTCCTGCTGTGCATTCCGGGCTTCATCCTGGCGGGCAACCTGATGAACTCGGGCGGCATCACCGAACGGATCGTGCGCTTTGCCAATGCGCTGGTCGGCTGGATGCGCGGCGGCCTGGCCCAGGCCAACATCGCGGCTTCCATGCTGTTCGGCGGCGTCTCGGGCACGGCCGTGGCCGACGTCGCATCCGTCGGCGGCATGATGATCCCCGGCATGAAGAAGGTCGGCTATCCCGGCGCCTTCGCCGCGGCGGTGACGGCGGCGTCGTCCACCGTCGGGCCGATGATCCCGCCCAGCGTTCCCATGATCATCGTCGGCTCGCTGTCGGGCCTGTCGGTGGGCAAGCTGTTCCTGGCGGGCGCGGTGCCGGGCCTGATGCTGGGCGGCGCGATGATGGTCGCGACCTACTTCATCGCCCGCAAGCAGAAGTTCCCGCGCGAGCCCTGGCAGGGCGTGCGCGAACTACTCACCTCGTTCACCGGGGCCATCTGGGCCATCGCGATGACCGTCCTGATCGTGGGCGGGCTGCTGATCGGCATCACCACGCCCACCGAGACCGCCGTCGTGGCCAGCCTCTATGCCGCCGCCGTGGGCCTCTTCGTCTATCGCGAGCTGCCGGTGCGGCGCATCCCGAAAATCATCATCGACAGCGCTATCAGCGCCGCTGGCATCCTGGTCCTGGTCGGCACCGCCAATGTCTTCGGCTGGATCCTGGTGGCCGAGCGCATTCCCCAGATGCTGGCCGACGGCGTCCTGTCGATCACCGACAACAAGTTCCTTGTGATCCTGCTGATCAACCTTCTGCTGCTGTTCGTCGGCATGTTCATGGAAACCATCGCCGCGCTGATCATCCTGTTCGTGCCGCTGCAGGCGCTGGCGGTGGCCGTGGGCATCGATCCGCTGCACTTTGCCTGCTTTGCGGTGCTGAACCTGATGATCGGGCTGACCACGCCGCCGGTGGGGGTCTGCCTGTTCGTCGCCTCGAACATCGCCCGCCTGCCGCTGTCGCCGGTGATCCGCGCGATCACCCCCTATATCATCACCAACATCATCGTCCTGCTGCTGGTCAGCTATATCCCGCAGCTGTCGACCTGGCTGCCCAACACGCTGATGCCCTGAGGCCCCAATGACCCAAGACACCAAGAACCGCGTCGTCTGCCTGCACGCGCAGGATGACCTGAGGCTGGACAGCCGGCCCGCCGAAGACCCCGGTCCGGGACAGGTGCGGGTCGCCGTCCTGGCGGGCGGCATCTGCGGGTCGGACCTGCATTACTGGCGCGAAGGCGGCATCGGCACGATCCGGGTGCAGGAGCCGATCATCCTGGGACACGAGGCCGCCGGCCGCGTCGAGGCCTTGGGCGACGGCGTCGAGGGGCTGGAGATCGGCCAGCTGGTCGCCATGAACCCCTCGCATCCCTGCGGCGAATGTGACTTCTGCCGCCAGAACCTGCCGCGCCACTGCACCGCGATGAAGTTCAAGGGCTCGGCCATGTACCTGCCCCACCAGCAGGGCATGTTCCGCGACAATATGGTGATCGGCGCGGGCCAGTGTCTTGCGCTGCCCCAGGGCGTCACCCCCGGCGCCGCCGCCTGCGCCGAGCCGCTGGCCGTCTGCCTGCACGCGGCCAACCGGGCCGAGGCGGTCGCCGGTCCCTTGGCGGGCAAGACCGTTCTGGTCACCGGCGCGGGCCCGATCGGCGCGCTCTGCGTGGCGGTGGCCCGCCAGCGCGGCGCGGCGCAGATCATCGTGACCGACATCCAGGACGCCACCCTGGCCGTGGCCCGGCAGATGGGGGCCGATCACGCGGTGAACACGCTGGCCGACCCCCAGGGCCTGGCGCAATGGCGCGACGGCAAGGGCAAGGTCGACCTGGTCTTTGAATGTTCGGCCGCCGCACCCGCGATCGGCGATGCCGTCAACTGCCTGCGCCCCTTGGGGACGCTGGTGCAGGTGGGCGTGGCGGGCCCGACCTCGCTGCCGCTGAACGTCATGGTCGGCAAGGAAATCCAGTTTATCGGCTCTCAGCGCTTTGACGTGGAATTCGCCGATGCGGTCGCGCTGATCGGTTCGGGCGCCATCGACCCGCGCCCGATGATCACCGCCACCTATCCGATGACGCAGGCGCTGGACGCCTTTCATGCAGCCCTGGACCGGTCGCGGTCGGTCAAGGTGCAACTCTCCTTCGCCGGCGCCTGAGCACCGGCCTCTCTGACGGAAAGACAAGCTTATGAGACAGACCTGGCGCTGGTTCGGACCCAAGGACCTGGTATCCATCGACGACATGCTGCAGGCGGGAGTGGAGGGCGTCGTCACCGCCCTGCACCACATGCCGACCGGCGCGGTCTGGTCGCCCGAGGATATCGCGCAGCGTCAGGCCGAGTTGGCGGTGATGAAGGACGGCGCGCCCTCGGGCCTGAAGTGGGAGGTGGTGGAAAGCCTGCCCGTCTCGGAGGACATCAAGCGGCAGAGCGGCAACTGGAAGCAGCATGTCGCGAACTGGAAGACCTCGATGCGCCACCTGCGCGACGCGGGGATCGAGGTCATCTGCTACAACTTCATGCCGATCCTGGACTGGACGCGCACCGACCTGGCCTATCGCCTGCCGAACGGCGCGACCTGCATGCGCTATGACGCGATCGACTTTGCCGCCTTCGACCTGTTCCTGCTGGGCCGCCGGGGCGTCGAGGACGACTACGACGCCCCGGTGACCGAGGCCGCCCGCGAAAGGTTCGCCGGCATGTCCGACGCGCGCAAGGAGCAGCTGGCCGGCAATGTCGTCTTCGGCCTGCCGGGCGCGGCCGAGCGGATGACGATGGACGACGTCAAGACCCACCTGGCCCGCTATGACGCGATCTCGTCCGACCGCCTGCGCGGGCACCTGGTCGACTTTCTGGCCGAGGTCAGTCCCCTGGCGCAGGATCTGGGGATGCGGCTCTGCTGCCACCCGGATGATCCGCCGTTCCCGCTTCTGGGTCTGCCGCGCATCATGTCGACCGAGGCGGATTACAAGACGGTCATGGATGCGGTGGACATCCCCGCCAATGGCATCACGCTGTGCACCGGATCGCTGGGTGCGCGTGCCGACAACGACCTGCCGGGAATGATGGAGCGCCTGGGCGACCGCGTCCATTTCCTGCACCTGCGCAATGTCGCGCTGGAGGATCGCGCCTTGGGCGGCTCGTTCCACGAGGCCGCGCATCTGGAAGGCAACACCGACATGGTCGCGATGATCGGCGCGATCCTGGCCGAAGAACGCCGCCGCCGGGCCGCGGGACGCAGCGATTGGCAGATCCCGATGCGCCCCGACCATGGCCAGGACATCCTGGACGACCTGAACCGGCACGCGCAGCCGGGCTATCCCGCCATCGGCCGCCTCAAGGGGCTGGCGGAGCTGCGCGGCATCGCCACCGCGCTGTCGCACCCCTCCGTCGCTGGGAGCGCCTGATCGCCTTCGGCCCGGGCCGCCGCGCCCGGGCCATTCCCTGCCCTTAGAGGCACGCTGCCCTTTCCCGATTTTCCCAACCGATGATGCCCGCAGCACCGGTGATCCTTTGGGCATCCAAGGGAACAATTCCGTGACCCCCGCCGTTCCCGAAGGCATAGGGACCTTACGAGAGCGGAACACAATGGCGGCCATCCATTCCTCCTACGGCGCTCGGATCGCCGACCATCCCCTTCCGGGGGTGATGACCCTGACCCATTTCGCGGCGGGCTTCTTCACCCTGACGCTGGTATCGGACTGGGCTTACACGCAGACATTGGTGATCATGTGGCAGGACTTTTCGTCCTGGCTGCTGTTCTTTGGCCTGATCGCGGGCGGGCTGGCGGCGCTGCTCTGGATCATCAGCTTTGCGACCGACCGCATCCGTCCGGTCTGGGGCGCGGTCCTGCTGAAGGCGCTGGTCCTGATCGCGGCCTTCTTCAACAGCCTGATCCATGCGGGCGATGGCTGGACGGGGGTTGTTCCCTGGGGGATCGGCCTTTCCGCCGTGACCTGCCTGCTGATGCTGGGCGCCGCCCTGCTGAACCGCCGTGCGACGCATGATCGCCTTCTGCTCCGCGCCTGAAAGGGACGAACCTGATGATGACCCATGACTTTACCTCGCAGCGGGCGCTGCTGCTGACCGGTAGCGCATTGCTGATGCTGGGCGTGGCCTGGCCCCATGCGGCACGCGCGCAGGACGACAACTCGGGCGATTTCGACATCAGCAGCCAGATCGGACCCGATCCCTTGCTGCCCGAACCCGATTTCGTCGACCTGATCCCCAGCATGAAGGTGGGCGAGGTCATCGGCTGGTCCGAGGGTCAGACCCCGACCGTCCCCGATGATCTGACCATCACCGCCTATGCCACCGACCTGGTCAACCCGCGCACCGTGCACACCCTGCCCAACGGCGACGTGCTGGTGGTCCAGTCGCGCGCCCCCAAGGGCAAGCCGAAATACCGGCCCAAGGATTACATCCGGGGCTGGATCATGTCCTTTGCCTCGGGCGGCGGCGGCGGCGGTCCGCAAAAGGACAGCAACCTCATCACCCTGCTGCGCGACAGCGACCGCGATGGCGTGGTGGACGAGCGTCATGACCTGCTGACCGACCTGCACTCTCCCTTTGGCCTGGCCTGGGTCGACGACACGCTCTATGTTGCGGCCGCCGATGCGGTGCTGGCCTATCCCTACGCCCTGGGCGAGAACGTGATCACCGCCGAGCCCGAGACGGTCACCCCCCTGCCCGGTGGACCGTTGAACCATCACTGGACCAAGGACCTGGCGCTCAGCCCCGATGGCACGATGCTCTATGCCTCGGTCGGGTCGAACTCGAACGCGGCCGAAAACGGCATGGAGGCCGAAAAGGGTCGCGCCGCCATCTGGCAGATCGACCGCGAGACGGGTGCCTCCCGGATCTTTGCCTCGGGCCTGCGCAACCCCAATGGGCTGGTGTTCCATCCCCAGACCGAGCAGCTCTGGGCCGTCATCAACGAGCGTGACGAGTTGGGACCGAACCTGGTGCCCGACTACATGACCTCGGTGCAGGACGGCGCCTTCTACGGCTGGCCCTACAGCTATTACGGCGATCACGTGGACGAACGCGTGCGCCCCGCGCGTCCCGACCTGGTCGAGACCGCGATCGCGCCCGACTATGCGCTGTCCAGCCATGTCGCGGCGCTTGGCCTCGTGTTCACCCAAGGGTCGGCCATGCCCGAACCCTATGCGAAGGGCGCCTTCGTGGGGCAGCGCGGCAGCTGGAACCGCGACACGTTCAACGGGTACAAGGTGTCCTACGTGCCCTTCACCGATGGCATGCCGGATGGGATGGCGCAGGACGTGGTGACCGGCTTTCTGGCCGGCGACGAGGTTCACGGCCGCCCCGTGGGGCTGGGGATCGACGGGACCGGCGCGCTGCTGGTGGCCGATGATGCGGGCAACACGGTCTGGCGCGTCGCGCCTGCCGATGGTTCGATGACCGACAGCCCGATGGGCACGGACCGCGTGCAGGCAGGAGAGGCCCCGGCTGAGCCTGCCGCTGCCGAGGAAACCGCCGCTCCGCAACCCGCGGCTGAGGATGCCGCGCAGGCTCCCACTGAGCCCGCCACCGCCCCGGTTGCGGGAGAGATTCCCGCAGCCGCCCCCGCCCCCGAGGACGCACCTGCCGCAGAGACTCCGGAACCGGATGCCGCAGCCGCGCCGGAAGCAGAGCCGGTCGAGGAGACTGAAGCAGAAGCTACGGATGCGGAGGCTGACGACGCGCCCGCCGTCCCCAGCACCCAGCCTCTTCCCCCGGAGGAAACCGAAGCTCCCGCCAATTGACGAAACCGGCCGCCCGGACCTTCTAGCGGGGGAACGGGCGGCTTAGTCCCGTGGCCCCGGCCAAGCCAAAGCGCCAAGGCAGGTCCTGGGCCTTGCTGATGCCGATGCGCGGCCCGACCAGCAGGTCGGTCCGCTGGGGCGCCAGTTGGAGGGTGAAATCCGACCGGTCAAAAGCCACGCCATCATCTTCGGGGCAAATGGCCAGGGCCTGTGTCAGCCGCCCCGGCCCGTTGCACAGCATCGCGCTGTTGCGGCGTACCTGCATCGTCTCCACCCCTGCTGTCGGCGTCAGCGCGCGGATCAGCACCGCCTCTCCGGGTCGCGCGACGACGTTCAGGCACAGGTGGATGCCATAGGAGCGATACACATAGGCGTGGCCCGCTGGACCGAACATCGACCCGTTGAGCCGCGTTGGCCCACGAAAGCTGTGAGAGGCGGGATCATCCGGGCCATAGGCCTCGGTCTCGATGATCATGCCGCCGCAGCCCCTGACCAGCAGGCTGGCCCCGACCAGCCGCCGCGCAAGGGTCAGCCCATCCATGCCCGCGATCTGCTGAGGGAAGGTCTGGCGGCTCATCCTGAAGGTCCGGATCGGCAAGGGGCAAGGCTCTGGACCATAGGGGCAGTTCCGGACCGTGCCAAGCGGCCCTTTTCCAGGCTCCCGGCCATGTACCGCCCGCCGGACACTAAACTGGACAGAGAGCGGCGGCGTTATGTTCCGCGCCCTTCTGATCTTCCGTTCCGTTCCGCAAGATGATGATCATGAAGCTGTGATGACTGCGACGCCGCTCCCGCGTGGCGGCGTCTTTCCTGTCCTCCCGGCATGGTGCAGACAGCATGTGGCGTCCGCAGCCCGGCGAACGACCTCAACAATGCGCGGTACATCATGCGGATCTCATTCCTTTTCGCCCTCACCCTCGCCCTGCCCCATGCCGCGGTGGCCGATGACCTTGAGGCGCGGGCCGTCGCCCTGTTCGAGGCCCTTCAGACCGACGGGCAGTGCCCGACCTATCTCCAGGACCGCCCCGCACCGACACGGCGCCAGTTCACGGTCCAGGGGCCGGAGGGGGATCAGCCGGTCACGACCTTTGAATTCACCTGCGATGCGGGAGCCTATAATCTGGTGCAGGCCTTCCTGATCCACACCGACAGCGACGGGCTGCGCCCTCTGTCCTTCGCAATGCCCGTGACCCGGATGCCGGAAACGTCCGAAAGCGGCGGAGAACCTCTGGCCGAACCCGGGGCAGGCATCCAGATCAGCGGCTATCGAACCGCCCCGACCCTGATGAACGCTTCGGTCGACGACATCACCGGCCGCATCGTCACGACCGAGAAATGGCGCGGGCTGGGCGATGCGGGTGCGTCGGGCACCTGGGACCTGACGGCTGCGGGCTATGTCCTGCGCCGCTACCAGATCGACGCAACCTATGACGGCAAGCTGGACCCTGTGATCGTGCTGGACCTGCACGGGGCGATCGTGGCGGAGTGACCGGTCCCTGCCCGGCCCGCCCAAGCGGCGGAAAGGCCGCGCAGGCAGCAGTTCCGGCGATGCCCGACAGAAACGCTCTTGCGCTTGGACAGGCGCAGGCTTAGGCAAATCCGACTTTCCTTGTCGGATTATGGACCCGAACATGTCGAACACACGCCTCGCGGCGCTCAGCTGTCTTTGCGCCGCCGCCCTCTGCAGCCCGCTGCAGGCCGAACAGACGACCTATCCCCTGACGGTCGAGAATTGCGGTCAGCAGGTCACCTTCCAGAAGGCGCCCGAACGCGCCGTGGCCCTGGGGCAGAACAGCGCCGAGATCCTGTTCCTGCTAGGGCTGGAGGACCGGATGGCGGCCACCGCCTTCTGGCCCAACGAGGTGCTGCCGGAACTAAAAGCCGCCAACAGCCAGGTCGAGGTGCTGACGGTCGAGTTTCCGACCCTGGAGGCCATCCTGTCCAAGCAGCCAGATTTCGTCCCGGCCATGCTGCTGACGCTGATGGGTCCCGACAGCAAGGTCGCCAAGCGTGCGGACTTTGAATGCCTGGGCATCCCGACCTACATCTCGCCCAGTGCCTGCTCGACCGCGGTGGAGGGGACCGACGCCTATGGCAGCCGCGACAGCCTGTGGACGATGGACCTCCTCTACCAGGAGATCGAGGAGCTTGCGAAGATCTTCGACGTGTCCGATCGGGGTGCGGCGCTGATCGACGACTTCAAGGCGCGCGAGGCGGCGCTGCGGGCCGAATTCGGCGACCGCGAGGATCTGACCTTCCTCTTCTGGTTCTCCAGCCCCTCGCCGGCGGATGACGCCTATCTGGGCGGCGGCAACGGTCCCTCGGGCTATATCGCCGACATCCTGGGCGGCTCGAACGCGATTAAGACGGATGCGGAATGGCCGACGCTGGGCTGGGAAGGCATCATGGCCTCCGATCCCACGGTCTTCGTGGCGGCCCAGGTGGACCGGAACCGCTGGGACCTGGACCGGGCGGACAACAAGATCGCCTACCTGACGTCGGATCCGACGGTCAGCCAGATGGAGGCCGTCAAGTCCGGCCGCATCGTCGTCATGAGCGGCGCGGCCATGAATCCCAGCATCCGGACGCTGTACGGCGCCGAGGAAGTCGCCCAGCAGCTGAAGGCGCTCGACCTGCCGTGACAGGTGCGGCGGACAAGGAAGCGGGGACGGGCTGGCTCGTCCTCTTCCTGGCGCTGGTCCTTGCGGCCCTCGCCCTCGCGGTCGCGCTGGCGACCGCGATCGGCGACTATCACATCGGGCTGGGGCACGTGGTCCTGGCCATCACCAACAGCCTGGGGCTGACCGGCGCCCCGATCCCGCCGGTCGAACAAAGCGTGGTCTGGGACCTGCGCCTCAGCCGGGCGCTGGTCGCCGCGCTGGCCGGGGCCGGGCTGGCGATCTGCGGGGCGATCCTGCAGGCGCTGCTGCGCAACCCCTTGGCCGAACCCTTCGTTCTGGGCGTCTCGGCCGGGGCCTCGACGGGGGCGGTCTGCGTGATCGTGCTGGGCATCGGCGCGGGCGCCCTGTCGCTGTCGGTGGGGGCCTTCGTGGGCGCCTTCGCGGCCTTCGCGCTGGTTGCGGTGCTGTCGAACGGGGCAACCAGCGGGCCGAACCACACGATCCTGGCGGGCGTCGTCGCCTCGCAGCTGTTCAACGCGCTGACCTCCTATATCGTCACCACCTCGGGCAATGCCCAGCAGGCGCGGGACGTGATGTTCTGGCTGCTGGGCAGCTTCGGCGGCGTGCGCTGGCCGGACTTCCAGCTGCTGATCGCGGTGGTGGTGCTGGGCCTGGCGATCTGCCTGTGGATGGCGCGGACGCTGGACGCCTTCACCTTTGGGGACGAGGATGCCGCGGCCCTGGGCGTGCCGGTGGCCCGCATCCGGCTGATCCTGTTCGGGGTCACGGCGATGATGACCGCCACCATCGTCAGCATGGTGGGCGCGATCGGCTTCGTGGGCCTGGTGGTGCCCCATGCGGTGCGCCATGTCGTGGGCCCCATGCACCTGCGCCTGCTGCCTGCCTGCGCGGCGGTGGGGGCGGTCTTCATGGTGCTGGCCGACATCGCCTCGCGCGTGGTGGTCGCCCAGCAGACGGTGCCCATCGGCGTCGTCACCGCGCTGGTGGGCGTGCCCTTCTTTGCCCTTATCCTCTATCGCTCGCGGCCGCAGACATGACTGTCCTGGCCCGGAACCTGGTCTGGGGCGTGCGCCGCCGGACCATCGTCGACGACGTCTCGCTCGACGTGCGCCAGGGCGAGACGCTGGGCCTGATCGGGCCGAACGGGTCCGGCAAGTCGTCGCTGCTGCGGCTGCTGTCGGGCCTGAAGCGGCCCCAGTCGGGCCGGGTCGAGATCAACGGCCAGGACATCGCCGCCGTGCCCCGCCGCGTGCTGGCGCGGCAACTGGCCTTCGTTCAGCAGAATGCCGCGACGGACACCAATGTCTCGGTCCGGGACGTGGTGCGGCTGGGGCGCACGCCGCACCGTTCGGCGCTGTCCGGATGGTCGGCCGCGGACGAGGCCGCAGTCACTGCCGCTCTGGCTTCGGTGGACATGACCGGCCGCCGCGGCCAGCCTTGGCAGACGCTGTCGGGAGGCGAACGCCAGCGCGTCCATATCGCCCGCGCGCTGGCGCAGGCGCCGCGGGTGATGTTCCTGGACGAGCCCACCAACCACCTCGACATCCATCACCAGATCGAGATCCTCCGCATGGTCCGCGACCTGGACCTGACCAGCATCGTGGCGCTGCACGACCTCAACCTGGCCGCGATGTTCTGCGACCGGATCGTGGTCCTGACCGGCGGCGCCGTGGTCGCCTGCGGCGCCCCCGAGGAGGTGCTGACCCAGGCCCTGCTGCGCGACGTCTTCCGGGTCGAGGCCGAGGTCGTGCCGACCCAGGGCTCGACCCGCCCCCATATCCGCTTTCGGACCGAATGAGGCCGGCGCGGGACCGCGCCGCGCTGCCGATGACGGCCGAGCGCCGGGGCATCCTGTTGCGCATCGCATCGACCTTGGCCTTTGCCGCAATGAGCGCCTGCATCAAGGCCTTGGGCGACGCCGTGCCGCTGGGCCAGGTGGTCTTCTTCCGCTCGGCGCTGGCGCTGCTGCCGCTGGTGATCTTCCTGGTCTGGAGCGGCGATTTTCCCCGCGGCCTGGCGACGCGCCGACCCTTCGGCCATGTCGCGCGCTGCCTTCTGGGGGCCGTGGCGATGTTCACCTCCTTCGCGACGATCCGCCTTCTTCCGCTGGCCGAGGCGGCCATGCTGTCCTACCTGGCGCCGGTGATGCTGGCCCTGCTGGGCTGGGCGCTTCTGGGCGAGGCCTTGGGTCCGCGCAGGGTCGCAGGGCTGCTTCTGGGCCTTGCCGGGGGCGCGGCCTTCTGCCTGCCCGCCTTCTCGGACCGCCTTGATCCCGGCGCCTTGGCGGGGATCGTGCTGGGCCTCACGACCGCCGCCCTGACCGCCGGGGCGCTGATCCAGGTCCGGCGCCTGACCCTGGCCAACGAACGTCCCGGCGCCATCGCCTTCTGGTTCGCCGTCGTCTCGGCCCTCGCGGGCGCAGCGACGCTGCCCCTGGGCTGGGTCCGGCCCGACGCCGCGCAGGCGGCACTGCTGGTGGGCGCGGGCCTTGCCGGGGGGGCCGCGCATATCCTGATGACGCTGTCCTTCCGCCACGCCGAGGCCGCCGCGCTGGCCCCCTTCGAATACCTCACGATCCTCTGGGCCGCCGCCGCGGGACTGGCCTTCTTCAACGAACTTCCCGGATGGTCCTTCCTGCTGGCCGCCCCTTTGATCCTTGCAGGGTCGTGGATCTCGTCGCAGAAAGGCGCGGGGCGGTGGCGCAGGGGCCGTCAGGAAGGCACCACAGCCGCCGGAGGTGACGAGGCGGCTTAGCCGCCGACGCGAAGCAACGGCTCCCTCAGAGGGAACGACCGCCAGCTTGCCACCACCGGCCCGTCCACAGCCGAAGGTGGGGATCGGAAACCCACATTCGTCGATCCGCCACCCGCCGTCAGTATCTCCTGATGATCACGGCGGACACCTTGGAACTAAGGTGCCGATATTCCCGGACAGAGCCCAAATGTATGTGCCGGCTGCTGTTCGCAATTGAGAATTTGGCGTGGCTGCGGAAGTCGCTCATATGTATCCGGCCTGTTGGATCGGCTCGTGGGCCGTGGCCATGATGGGGTTACGCACGCGCCTTGGTCTCATTAGCGGACAGGTCGATGACGACCCTTAGGGCTCTCAGACTCTGGGGGCGTAGTTGATCCGTTCCATGCTGTTCTCTCTTTCGCGAACGTCGTGATGGCGGAGGAAGCCTCAGACGGCTTCCATCACCATGTCTCTGTCTCTTGCAGCGTCAAAGCTGGTGCCGTGACGCAAGATGCTCCAGGCGATCCGGGCCAGCTTGTTGGCCAGCGCGATGGCGGCCTTGTTGCCGGGCATGCGTGCCACGGCTCCGGCCAGCCAGTTGCCGAAGCTGAAGTTCGGCCAAAGGTGGGGGCGCATCATGATGATCCGCGCCGCCTGAACCAGCAACATCCGAAGATACCGACTGCCCCGCTTGGTGATCCTGCCGAGGATTGTTCGGCCGCCCGTGCTGAACTGCTGGGGCACCAAGCCTACCCAAGCCGCGAAGTCGCGCCCTCGGTCAAAGGCTTCCCCCTTCCCGATGGCTGCAACCATCGCCGTCGAGATCATCGGGCCGACGCCGGGGATCGACATGATCCGGGCACAGCTTTCCTCACTCCGGCTGACCTCCTTGATCTCGTCTGAGAGCTGGTCGATCCGCTTATCCAGCCAGTGCCAATCGTCTCGAAGGCCAGTCAGAACCCCGCGCATCCGGGGCGAGATCTCATCCCGGCGCTGATCGAGGATTGCCTCGAACGAGTTGTTAAGGGCCCGCAGGCCAGAGCGCACGGTGATCCCATGCTCGATCAGAAAGGCGCGGATCTGGTTGATGGTCGCGGTCCGGCGCGACACCAGCCTTGAACGAACACGATGCAGCGCCTGCAGATCAAGCTGGTCCTGGTTCTTCTCCGGGACGGTTCGTAGGTTCGGGCGCAAGGCGGCTTCGGCGATGGCCTCGGCATCGTTGTAGTCGTTCTTCTGACCCTTGTTGAAAGGCTTCACGTAGATCGCAGGTATGATCCGCGGCTCGAAGCCCATCCCACGCAGAGTGCGGCTGACGACATGGGCACTAAGGCAGGCTTCCATCCCGACGATGCACCGCGGAAGCATGCCGAATGTTTCCTGCAATGCGAGACGCTTGATCTTCCTCCGCAGAACGACCTGGCCCGATCGGTCAAAGCCGACCAGGTGGAACACGTCCTTCCCGATATCGACACCGACTATGGAGAGATTTTCGAGGCTTCCTTGTTTCTTGGCACACATGGCTGCTTGTCCTTGTTGCACGGTTGATCCCGGTTCAGGATAACACGACGGTGGGGAAGCAGCCGGCACATCCCATTAGCCGAGACCCACAGTCGTCAATCGGCCTTCGGGTGTTCCTGCTTCCAGAGATCCGCTTTGGAACCGTCACGGGGCAGCCACTCCGTGCCGCCCGCGCCATGCGGAGCGGACGCTTGGCGGCAGGACTGGGCGTGCCTGCCGTGCACGGGCATTTAGCCCTGCAGGTGTTGCCACTTCCTGAAACAGCCTGGCGAGGAGCCGCGCGTCAACTCATCCAAGCAGGCAGCATTTTCCTGCCACACTGGATGGAACCCGCTTTGCCCGTTCGGAGCGGATGATGCGCCGCCGCCTGTCAGGCTTCTCGTGGGACCGGCAAGTGCTAGACCCTTTTCAGTAGACGCCCTCCGTGGCGATGTTGATCGTCGTGCCGCAATGCTTGCAATGCACCGCATCAGGATCATGCAGCATGAGGCCGCAGATCTGGCAGGGCTGGCGGACCTTTCGGGGCCGGAAGATCACCTGGGCCAGACGGAGGAAGAGCGTCACCCCGATGATCATCACGCCGACCGAGATCAGCCGTCCGAACGTCCCCTCCAGAAGAATGTCTCCGTAGCCGGTGGTCGTGAGGGTGGTCACGGTGAAATAAAGTGCGTCCACATAGTTGTCGATTTCAGGATTGGACCGGTGCTGGGTGGCGTAGATGAGGCCGGTCATGACGAAGATGAAGACGCCGAGGTTGATGGCCGCGATCAGCACCGGCTCCTTCTGGCGAAAGAAGGGGAGGTCCACTCTCAGGCGATCGAGCAGCTGATAGGCGTGCAAAAGCCGCAGCGTGCGCAGGACCCGGAGGAAGCCTGCGTCGCCCCCCGCAACCGAGACCAGGAAGGATGCCACCGCAACCAGGTCGGCCAGCGTGATCGGGTTCACCAGAAACCGCCACTTCTGCTGACTGACCACCAGCCGTGCGCAGAAATCGGCGAGGATGAGCACCCCAAGAATGATGTCGATGACGGGAACAAGCCCGCCATGAGAGGTGAAGGACGTGGCTATGACATAGAGGATGGTCCCGATGTCAAAGCACAGCAGACCATAGCGAAACTGATGGGCGTGGGCGCCATCGCCCTCGTAAAGGTCCCGTAGCTTGTTGACCCATTCTTGCATCCAGCAGATCCTCGGCGCCTCTAGCGAGGCGAGCTTGTCATATCGGGCGCCGGGCGTCGATCCTTCCCCCTGCCCCAAACGTCCGTTCCGTTCCGCGGGACGAACCTGGCGCGTGCGATCCTGCTGCGGAAGGCGCTTGGGACCAGTTCGGGTTGACTGCACAGGGGAGGCGCCTTGCGCTCGACTGGCCGGCAGGGGCCGGGGAGGAACACCGGGAGAATCCACATTGAGCCAAGCGAAGCCTGGCCGCCGGAGATCACGTGCCTCGGGAGTAGACCTCGCTGGCGGCACGGTTCAGCTCTCGACCCGCTGCGTCGCGGTCCACATGCCCCTCCAGCGCGATCGTGCGCCCGCGAAGGATCGTCCGGATCGGCCAGCCCGTGATCTGCATCCCCTCATAGGGGGTGTAATCGCAGCCGTGGTGCAGGTCGGCCTGGCGGATCGGCCGCGTCAGGTTCGGGTCCCAGAGCGCCAGGTCCGCATCGGCACCGATCGCGATGCTGCCCTTCTGCGGATAGAGGCCGTAGAGCCGTGCGGGGTTGGTCGAGGTCAGCGCCACGAAACGCTGCAGGCTGATGCGGCCCTTGCCGACACCTTCGGAGAAGAGGATCGGCAGGCGCGTCTCGACGCCGGGGATGCCGTTCGGAACCCATCTGAAGGAGGTGCGGGCGCGGGGATTGTCCTTGCTGGCCTCGCCTTCAAAGCGGAACGGGCAGTGGTCGGACGAGAAGATGTCGAAGGTCCCGTCCTGCAGCCCCCGCCAGATCGCCGCCTGGCTGGCTGCGTCCCGGGGTGGGGGCGAGCAGACATATTTGGCACCTTCGAAATCCATGTCGAGTCCGCGCAGGTCGTCGGCCGTCAGGGCGATGTATTGCGGGCAGGTTTCCGCAAAGACCCTGAGGCCGCGCGCGCGGGCCCACTGGATCTGCTCCATCGGCTCGCGCCCCGAGACATGGACGATCACGATTGGCACGTCGATCAGCTGCGCGTGGCTGATGGCGCGATGCGTCGCCTCGCGCTCGGCGATCTGGGCATGGGCCTCGGCATGGTAGTAGGGCGCCGTGCGACCCTCGGCCTCCAGACGCCGGGTCAGGTGCTTGATGGCGTCATGGCCCTCGGCATGAACCATGACCAGCGCGCGCTCTCGGCGGGCGACCTCGAAGACGTCCAGAAGCTGGGCGTCGTTCAGGACCAGGTCATCATAGGTCATGAAGACCTTGAATGAGGTATAGCCGTCGCGCACCAGTGCCGGCAGCTCCTGCCCAAGCACCTGTGGCGTCGGGTCGCTGACGATCAGGTGTAAGGCGACGTCGGTATGGCACTGACCGGCGGCCTTGCGGCGATAGTCCTCGACGCAGGCGCGCAGCGACTGGCCCTTGATCTGCAGCGCGAACGGCAGAACCGTCGTGTTGCCGCCCGCCGCGGCCGAGCGCGTGCCGCTGGCGAAGCCGTCGGCCATCACCGTGCCGTCCGATGTCGGCTGATCCAGGTGCACATGGGCGTCGATCCCGCCCGGCAGGACCAGAAGGCCCGTCGCGTCGATGCTGTCGGCCCCGCTGAGGCCCAGGCCGATCTGGGCAATGCGCCCGTCCTTGATGCCGATATCGGCGGCATAGCTGTCGGCCGCGGTGACGACGGTGCCGCCCGTGATGACCAGGTCCAGGCCGCTCATGCCGCCTCTCGTGCCACGATCCGGGCCAGCGCCTCGGTAAGCCGGTCCACCTGTTCCAGGGTGTTGTAATGGACCATGGACACGCGAAGGACACCGCCGTCACGATCCTCGCCCAGATGTTCGACCAGCCGGCGCGAGTGGAAATCCCCGAAACGCATGGCAATGCCATGATCGTCCATCGCACGGGCAACGGCGCCCGAATCGATGCCATCGAACTTGAAGGCGATGGTGGGCACGCGCGTGCTGGCATGGTTCGCCGCCTCGCCGATGATGCGGCAGTCGTTGCGGGCCGACAGCCAGGTCAGAAGCCGATCCGTCAGCGCGTCCTCCTGCGCGGTGATCAGATCGAAGGCGGCGGCCACCAATGCGCGGTCGTCGCCCGTGGCCCCGTGATGCCGGGCAAGGCCGGTCAGGTAGGCCAGGATGCCGTCGGTGGCATAGGCGGCCTCATAGCTGGGATTGCCCGGCTCCAGCTTGGCGGTCACCTTATCCTTGCCGTAGAAGTAGTGATAAAGGCCGTCCAGCTCGGCCAGTAGCTGATGTTTTCCGTACATCAGCGCGCCATGCGGGCCATAGGCCTTGTAGAGGCTGAAGACATAGTAGTCGACATCCCAGGCCTGCACGTCGATCAGCCGGTGCGGCGCATAGGCGACCGCATCCACGCAGATCCGCGCGCCGCGGTCATGGACGAAGCGGGCGAAATCGGCGACCGGATGCACCTTGCCCAGGATGTTCGAGACATGCGTGACGCAGACCAGGCGCGTGCGGTCGGTCATCAGCGGCGCAAGGTCCGCCAGTTGCAGGTCCATCGTGTCTGCGTTCAGCGGCCAGACCTTGATGGTGACGCCGAACTCCTCCAGCCGCCGCCAAGGGCCGATGTTGCTCTCGTGGTCGGCCATGGTCACGATCACCTCGTCGCCCGGCGCGAACTGGTGGCGCATCGCCTGCATCAGGTTGCCCATCAGCACCGTGGTGGACGGGCCAAAGACGATCTCTTCGGGGCGGGCGGCGTTCACCAGCGTTGCCGCCGCCTGCCGCCCCGCCATCAGCGCATCGGCCGCGGCCTGCGACACGGCATAGCTGCCGCCGATCTGGACGTTCCTGTGGGTCAGGAACTCGACCATGCGGTCCAGCGCGGGCTGGGCGATCTGCGCGCCGCCGGCATTGTCGAAGAACACCCAGTCGGATTGAAGGCCGGGAAACTGGGCCTGCACATAGGCCATGTCGAGCTGTGTCATCGAATGTCTTTCATCAGTGGTTCAGCACGGCGCCCCGGAAATTGCGCGTGCGCGGTTCTTGCGGATCGGACAACACCTGCGCGGGCGGTCCCTGCTCGACGACCTGGCCCGCATCCATGAAGATGACGCGGTCGGCCACCTGGGACGCAAAGCCCATCTCATGCGTGACGACGATCATGGTGACGCCGGTGCGGGCCAGGTCGCGCATCACGTCCAGCACCTCGCCCACCATCTCGGGGTCCAGCGCGCTGGTCGGTTCGTCGAACAGCATCACCTGCGGCTCCATCGCCAGCGCCCGGGCGATGGCCACGCGCTGCTGCTGGCCGCCGGACAGATGCTCGGGGTACTTGTCGGCCTGGTTGCCGATGCCCACCCGGGCCAGGAGGCGGTCGGCCTGGGCCGCTGCATCCACGCGGCCGGTACCACGCACGCGGCGCGGGGCCAGCATGACGTTCTCGCGCACGGTCAGGTGCGGGAACAGGTTGAATGATTGGAAGACCATCCCGACCTCGGCGCGGACCTTGGCCAGTGCCCGCCCCGAGGTGACGGGCGTGCCGTCCACCCGGATCTCGCTGCCCTCGGAAAAGCCCTCCAGCCGGTTGATGCAGCGGATCAAGGTCGACTTGCCCGACCCCGAGGGGCCGATGATGCAGACAACCTCGCCCTTGGCGACGTCCAGGTCGATGCCCTTCAGCGCCTCGAAGGTGCCATAGGATTTCCGCAGGTTGCGGATGCTGACGAAGCCCGCCATCTCAGCGCCTCCTTGCCGCAAAACGGCGTTCCATGCGGGACACCAGCGCAACCAGCGGCCAGAGGAAGGCGACATAGATCGCCGCCGCCACGATCAGCGGCGTCGGGTTCGCCGCCAGGGCCTGCGCCTGCGTCGCCTGTTTCAGCAGGTCCGGCATCGCCACGACCGAGGCCAGCGCCGTGTCCTTGACCACGTTGATCGAGTTGTTCGTCAGCGGCGGAATGACGATCCGGACCGCCTGCGGCAGGATCACGTCGGCCATCGTCTGCCGTCCGCTGAGACCCAGGGCGGCTGACGCTTCAAACTGGCCCTTGGGGATCGCCTCGATCCCGGCCCGGAAGATCTCGGCGGTATAGGCGCCCGAAACCAGCGTCAGCGCCGCCATGGCGGAGGCGAAGGGCGACAGCCGAAGACCCACGAAGGGAAGGGCGTAATAGACGATGATCAGCAGCACCAGCAACGGGATCGAGCGAAAGATGTCGATGTAGATCCGGGTCAGGAAACGGATCGGCGCCGGGGAATACAGCCGGGCCATCGAAAGGCCGAGGCCCAGCACCAGGCCGGCAACGATGCTGGCCGCGCCCAGCTGCAGCGTGATCCACAGGCCCTGCAGCAACAGCGGGAAGGTCCGCCGCATGACCTCGGCGTTCAGGAAGGTCTCGAAAATGTCCATGAGCGTCCTTTCGGGCCCGGGCGTGGCCCGGACCCGTGCTTCGGATCAGTCCAGCGACGGCATCGGCAGGACGGTGACCGTCGACGAACCCTCGTCGGGCGCGACGCCGAACCATTTTTCATGCAGCTCGGCCAGAACGCCCTCGGTCTTCAGGTCATCCAGAACGGCATTCACCTGCGTCGCCAGCTCGGCGTCCTTGGCGAACATCATCGAATATTTCTCGCCCGTCGGGATGCGCTCGACGACCGCAAGGTTCGGCTTGTCCACAACGTAATACTGCAGCGCCGGAATGTCCGAGATGTAGCCGTCGAGCCGCCCCGCGGTCAGGTCCAGCATGGCGGGGGCGAGACCCTCGTAGCGCCGGATCTCGGCAAAGCCGTATTTCTCCTGATTTTCACTGGCCCACATGTCGCCGGTCGAACCGGTATCGACGCCGACGACCTTGCCCTCCATCTCCTCCAGCGATTTGGGACCATCGGCCAGTGCCGTCAGCGATTGATCGCTGTCATAGTAGGGCTGGGCGAAGCTGACCGATTGCAGGCGCTCGTCGGTGATGGTGATCGATGAGGTGGCGATGTCGATGCGTCCCGACTGGACCGCCGAGAAAAGCCCGTTGAAGGGGATGTTCACCGTCTCGACCTCGGCGCCCATGCGCTCGGCCACTGCGGCGACCAGGTCGATCTCGAAGCCGACGAACTCTCCGGTCTCGTCCTGAAATTCCCACGGCACATTGCCGATATTGGCTCCGACCGTCAGCGTCTCCTGTGCCGCCACCGACCAGGCGGACGCCGCCAGTGCCATTGCCGCCGTCATCGCAACGCGCATCCCATCTCCGAACATCTGAAGCTCCCCGTTGTTGTTATTCGATTGACCGGCCTAACCGGTCTGACCAGTATCAGCATGGGTCGCACGGCATTGCAATGGCGTTGACAGGCCCCTGCGATGCGCGAAGAAGACTGCCAACAAGAGAGGCAAGACTGGTGATGTGGGACAAGGGACCCGTGGCGCAGGGCGTGGCAAGCCGGCTGCAAAGGATGATCCGCTCGGGTGAACTCAAGGCGGGGGACAAGCTGCCCTCGCAGCGGGTCCTGTCCGAACAGTTGCGCGTCTCGCGCCCGACCTTGCGCGAGGCGCTTCTGACGCTGGAGACGCTTGGCCTGATCCAGACCCTCCCCGCCCGAGGGACCTTCGTGCTCGACCGGGACCGGCCGCAGGCGCGCCCGACATGGCGCTATGACGACGCCCATGACCTTGCCGATGTCTTCCACACGCGCATGCTGATCGAGGGTGAAATCTGCGCCCTTGCGGCCCGCGCGATCAGCGATGACAGGCTGTACGCGTTGAACACAGCGGCCGAGACCTTCGAGCGGGCATGGCATGACGGCGACCTCGTCGGCCATGTCGCGGCCGACCTGGCGCTGCATGGGGGCATCGCCGATTCCTGCCCCAACCGGATGCTGGCGGGCATTTATGCAGGCATGCAGCACTTGCTGAGCGAGACGCAGCGCCAGCCCATTCCGAATACCGATCCCGACCGCATGCGCCAGTCCATCGCCGAGCATCAAGGCATCCTGAAGGCCTTGGAAACGCGCAATCCGGTTGCGGCGCGCGCGGCCATGCTGTCTCACATCCAGAACACTGCCCGCTGTGCCGGCATTCTTCTGGACTGAGGCAATTTTGCCTGTGTGCGGCTTCCCCTGCACCCCATCCCCTAAAGGCGACTGTGCACTTGGCTTCGGTCACCGACCATGGCCCGCACCCCCGTTGATATTGGCGATGGTGAAAACTCGCCAGGGTTCGCCATCGATCAGGGTCGTGGTGGAGCCCTCCTCCTCGGAACGGTCCCCATCTCGGATGAGCTGACCAAGCGCGGTCATACCGAGATCGTGCGCAAGAAGGAGGGTCCCAGCTGGACGCCCACCGCCTCGATGATGGAGCGGTTCCCCCATTACCGCCCGATGGGCCCTGGGCCGGACAATCCGCTGGGCACGCATGCGATGTATCTGTCCTGGCCCGCCTACCTGATCCACGGCACCCATGACACGCGCAAGATCGGGCGCCTGTCCTCAGACGGCTGCATCGGTCTCTACAACGAGAAGATCGAGGAGTTGTTCGGCATGTGCCCCGTCGGCACCCAGGTCCGGATCATCTGACGGGCAGCGACAGGGGCGGGATCTCTGGCCGCGTCAGATGTCCTTGCAGAAGGCCTCGTAGAGGGCGGCCATCAGGACGGAGATGTCAGGATCACTGATCCGGTAATGGATGGTCTGGCTCTCGCGGCGGGTGTCGACCATGCCGGCCTCGCGCAGCTTGGCCAGATGCTGGCTCAGGGCCGACTGGCTCAGGCCCACCGCCTGCTGCAGCGCCCCGACCGAGCGCTCGCCCTGGGCCAACTGGCACAGGATCAACAGGCGCTTGGCATTGGCGACCAGGGCCAGCCGGCCGGCGACATGATCGGCGCGCTCTTGCAGGACCTGGGAAGCCTGGTCGTCCAGTTTCATTATATTAGCCTTGACTGATTTAGACACAGTTAATATATAGCTGGTCAGACGCGGCAGGGCAAGTGCCGCAACTTATATGGGGAACCGCGATGGAGATGGACACGCAGACCGCATTCACGCCCTGGGCCTCGCTCGGCGGCGGGGTGCTGATCGGGCTCAGCGCAGTGATGGTCATGGGGATCTTCGGGCGCATCGCCGGGATCGCCGGGATCACCACCGGCGCGCTTGGCGGCATCGTGCCGCTGCGGGGCGCGGGCAGCGACCGCGACTGGCGGTGGGCCTTCCTGCTGGGACTGCTGGCGGCACCGCTGGTCCTCCTGGCGGTCGGCGGCGCCGTCACGCAGACCGTCCCGCAGAACCTGGCCGCGATGGCAGTGGCCGGTCTTCTGGTTGGCACGGGCACCGCGCTCGGTTCGGGCTGCACCTCGGGGCACGGGGTCTGCGGGCTGGCGCGGCTGTCCGGCCGGTCCCTCGCGGCGGTGGCGACCTTCATGGGCGCGGGCTTTGCGACCGTCTTTCTTCTGCGCCACGTCATCGGAGGCTGAACATGCGCATCCTGTGGGGCTTTCTCAGCGGGCTGGTCTTCGGGCTGGGACTGGTGATCTCGGGCATGGCCGATCCGGCCAAGGTCCTGAACTTCCTCGACCTCGCGGGCAGCTGGGACCCCAGCCTGGCCTTCGTGATGGGCGGGGCCACCCTCACCGCCTTCATCGGCTACCGCCTGGTCTGGCGGCGCCCGGCGCCGGTCCTGGACCAGACCTTCGACATCCCCCGAAACCGCAGCATCGACCGGCCGCTGGTCACCGGTGCGGCCTTGTTCGGGATCGGGTGGGGGATCGGCGGCTTTTGTCCCGGCCCGGCCTGGACCGCCCTTCCCCTGTTGGCACCCGGAACGCTGATCTTCGTGCCGATGATGCTGGCGGGGCTGTGGATCGGCGGCCGGATCAAGGCCGCGGGACTTCTTGACGCGAAAGGAACAGCAACATGAGCACCTCGAAACTGACCCAGCCGGTCGTGCGCCATTCGCCCTCGCGCGGAGCGGGCAGCCCCGATGTCTGGGGCATCTACGAGTCCGACACCGGGTCGATCCAGTACATCTGCGCCGATCCCGCCACCCGAAAGGCCGCGCTGATCGACGTGGTCTGGAACCTTGACGTGCAGCACTATCGCTTTTCCACCGACAGCATGGACCAGGTGCTGGACCTGGTGCGGCAGAACGGGCTGAGCGTCGAATGGGTCCTGGACACGCATCCCCATGCCGACCATGTCATGGCCTCGGCGCTGCTGAAAGAGCGGACCGGCGCGCCCACCGCCATCGGAGAGAAGGCCCCGGACATCGCCCGCATCTGGGCGGGCCTCTACAATCTGCCCGATGCCTTCGACCCGGCCCGCGACTTCGACCGGCTGTTCGCGGCGGGCGAGACCTTCCGCATCGGTGACCTGGAGGTCCGGGTGATGCTGTCGCCGGGCCATACGCTCGGCTCGATCACCTATGTCTGCGGCGACGCGGCCTTCACCCATGACACGCTGATGCAGCCCGATGTCGGCACCTCGCGCGCGGACTTTCCCGGCGGCACCACCGAGGAGTTGTGGGACTCGATCCAGGAGATCCTGGCCCTGCCGGGCGAGACGCGGCTTTTCGTCGGCCACGACTATGGCACCGATGACCGGAACGAGCCGCAATGGGAGGCCACCGTCGCCCAGCACCGCGCCACCAACCGGCACGTCAAGGACGGAACAAAGCGCGAGGACTGGATCAGGCTACGCAACGACCGCGACGCGACCCTGGCCCTGCCCGACCGCATCCTGGCCGCGCTGCAGATCAACCTGCGCGGCGGCCGCCTGCCCCCGGCCGAAGACGACGGCCAGCACTACCTGAAGATCCCCGTCAACAAATTCTGAGGAGACCCATGATGACCATGACCATGAAAGAGCTTGTCGAGGATGCCCGCCGCCGCGTGACGGCGATCTCTCCTGCGGATGCCGCAGGGGCAGCCGAAAAGGGGGACCTGGTTCTGGACGTGCGCGAACCGGCGGAACTGGACAGTGACGGTCGCGTGCCGGGCGCGCTGCATGTGCCGCGCGGCATTCTGGAGACCCGTGCCGACGCCACCGCCGCAACCGCGGTGCCGGAACTGACCTGCCTGTGCGGCCAGGGCCGGGTGCATGTGCTCTGCGCCTCGGGCGGGCGCGCGGCGCTGGCCGCCGATACGCTGCGGTCCATGGGCTATGACGCCACCCTGATCGAGGGCGGGCTGGCCGCCTGGAAGGCCAACGGCCTTCCTGTCGAGGGCTGAGGCATGGCCGGGCTGAGGCACTACCTGCCCATCCTGACCTGGGGGCGTGCCTATGACCGGCACGCCTTTCTCAGCGACGGGATGGCGGCGGTGATCGTGACGATCATGCTGATCCCTCAGTCGCTGGCCTATGCCATGCTTGCCGGCCTGCCGCCGGTCATGGGTCTTTATGCCTCGATCCTGCCGCTGGTCGTCTATGCCCTGTTCGGCAGCAGCCGCACCCTGTCGGTGGGGCCCGTGGCGGTCGTCTCGCTTCTGACCGCCACGGCTGCCGGCAGCGTCGCCTCGCCCGGCAGCCCGGAATATATCGCAGCCGCACTGGTGCTGGCGTTTCTGTCGGGCCTCATCCTGCTGGCGATGGGGATCTTCCGCCTCGGGTTCGTGGCGAACCTGCTGTCGCATCCGGTCATCTCGGGCTTCATTACCGCGTCCAGCCTGCTGATCGCCGCCAGCCAACTCAAGCATATCCTGGGGACGCAGGCGCAGGGCCATACCCTGGTCGAGCTGGCCCCCTCGCTGATCGGCGGCCTGGGCGACACGCATCTGCCGACGCTGGCGATCGGGGCTGCGGCGACGGCGTTCCTGTTCTGGTCGCGCAGATCGCTGGCGCCGACCCTTTGCGCCCTGAACGTCCCGCCGGGGATCGCGGGCGTGCTGTCGCGGACGGGCCCTGTGATGGTCGTCATCGCCTCGATCCTGGTCGTCATGGGGTTCGACCTGGGCGCAAGCGGCGTGGCCGTGGTGGGGGACATTCCCCGGGGCCTGCCGCCCCTGTCGATGCCGGTGCTGGACCTGTCGCTGTGGATCGCCCTTTTTCCGGCCGCCACCCTGATCGCCCTGATCGGCTTCGTCGAATCCGTGTCGGTGGCGCAGACCTTGGCCGCCAAGCGGCGCCAGTCCATCAGCCCGGACCAGGAGCTGATCGGCCTTGGCATGGCCAATCTGGCGGCGGCTTTTTCCAGCGGCTATCCGGTCACCGGCGGCTTTGCGCGTTCGGTGGTCAACTTCGACGCCGGCGCCCAGACCCCGGCCGCCGGGGCCTTCACCGCCATCGGCATCGCGCTGGCCTCGCTGTTCCTGACGCCGCTGCTGTTTCACCTGCCCATCGCGGTCCTGGCCGCCACCATCATCGTGGCCGTGCTGAGCCTGGCGGATTTCGGCGCGCTGGCCCGCACATGGCGATATTCCCGCGCGGATTTCGCGGCCTTGGCCACGACGCTGCTGGTGACCCTGGGGCGCGGGGTGGAAAGCGGCATCATCGCCGGCGTCGCCGTCTCGGTCCTGCTGCACCTCTGGGCGACGTCGCGCCCCCATGTCGCGGTGATCGGCCAGGTGCCGGGCACGCAGCACTTTCGCAACGTGCGGCGCCACGACGTGGTCTGCATGCCCGATATCCTGGGACTGCGCATCGACGAAAGCCTGTTCTTTGCCAATGCCCGTGCCATCGAGAACGTCATCCAGCAGGAGGTGGCGGCGCGTCCGGAGCTGCGCCACGTCGTCCTGAACTGCGCGGCCGTCAACAGCATCGATGCCAGCGCCCTGGAAAGCCTGGAACTGGTCATGCATCGTCTGGATGACGCGGGCATCCGCCTGCACCTGTCCGAGGTCAAGGGCCCTGTCATGGACCGCCTGAAGCGCAGCGACTTTCTCCACCACCTCACGGGCGACGTGTTCCTGTCGCACTACCGGGCCCTTGAGGCGCTTGCGCCCAGCATGACGCGCAGGCCTCAGGCTATTGTGTGATCGACGGGCGGGATGACCAAGCTGCCGAATGACCGCCATGAGAGCCGGCCTTGATGCTTCACGAGCGCGGCCTTTTCAAAGACAAAAACGGGTGTGGGTTCTTTGGGTCGAAGCGATGGCAAACGCTGAACGGCTGCTTCAGTCATCTTGACAAACCGGGATGACGCCCTTGGGAGATTCAGTTATCTCTTCCCGAGAGCGAAGGCACTACCGGAAAAGGCATAACTATCTGCCACTTAACAACAGAATGGCGGAAAGCAGATAGTCCTGCCTTCAGCGGTGAGGAAAACTGTATGAAACCAGTAGGGCCTGTCCCCGGTGCGAAGGCGGGCTTGCCTTTCCTGTCACAAAGGTCTGCCTCTGATGGGCCGCAGCCCAATCTCTGCCCCGTGTTCTAATCCGGTCCGACATGTCGTGGCGCTCCCTCCTGTTCCGCCAGTGGCGAAGCCATCGCTGCTTTTCACTTTGGATGACCTCATGTCATCCGAAGGGCAAAGCAGGGTGGGCGCAGCCCGACCTGCGGCCGGACGGTGATCTGACACACGGGGCCGGAGCGGTGAAATTAGGAGGGACCCGCGCCTTGGCGTGGGAGGAACCGGATTTCTCCGTGGAGGCTGACGCGCAGCGGCACCAGAGCCCGTGTTCAGATCGCCATCCGGATGGCAGGCGGAAAAACGAAATAAAAGATCGTCAGCCGTGCCAGAGCGAAGCGGAGGCGCGGCTGTCTCTTGGATCAGCGATCGCGGTACCCGCGATCACCACATCCTTGAAAAGCAGCATCCCGACGGCTTGGCAGTATCGACTCGAACCGTGTATGGCCGTCACCAAGCTTGGCGGCCACAATGCAATGGCAACGATGGTGGACACGCGAGAATCGTTTCTCAGCTCACCGTTGCTGAGGTAAACAGGTTCAAAAGCGGCCATTGGTGCTCGTCGTATCAGTAACGGCCGCTCGTGAGTTTTCTCCCACTACACTCTCCGCTGGCGTGGTGCGACACGGTCGCATGGCAAGCTAGAAAGCTATTAGCGTTCGATTTCGTCTTGAGGCATCATTCGGCGGGTGTTTCGGGATGTAACCATTCTATAGAACCAGGCAGCCGGTCGCTAGGCTCAGGACTCGTTCTTGATCACAGCCAAAATAGGACGGTTGCGGCCAATGCTATTGCGGAGAGGTATGTCTCCGGGCACCTGTCGTAACGCGTGGCGACACGTCTCCAGTCTTTCAGCCGCCCGAACATGATCTCGATGCGATTGCGCCTTCTGTAGCGGCGCTTGTCGTATTTCACGGTTTTCTTGCGCAACTTCCGGCTAGGGATACAGGCTTTTATCCCTCTGTCCTGCAACGCTTTTCGCAGCCAGTCAGCATCATAGCCTCGGTCCGCCAAGAACCAATCAGCCTGCGGCAGGCCGTCCAGAAGCGCCGCTGCGCCGGTGTAGTCGCTGACCTGTCCTGCCGACATGAAGAACCGGATAGGTCTGCCTTTCGCATCGGTGACGGCGTGCAGCTTGGTGTTCATGCCGCCTTTCGTTCGACCAATCTGGCGACTGCGCCCCCCTTTTTGGCCCGCAGGCTGCAAGCCGTGCGATGCGCCTTCAGATAGGTTGCATCGATCATGATTGTCTTCGGATCGGTGCTCTCGGCGGCCAGGCCGACCATGATCCGGGCGAAGACCCCGTTGTCACTCCAGCGCTTCCAGCGATTATAAAGCGTCTTGGCAGGTCCATATTCACTCGGCGCATCGCACCATCTCAAACCATTGCGATTGATGAAGATAATGCCGCTCAGCACCCGCAGATCGTCAACTCGGGGACGGCCATGGCTCTTGGGGAAGTAGGGGCGAAGGCGCGCCATCTGCGCCTCGGTCAGCCAGAACAGGTTGCTCATCGATCAGGTCTCCTTGCGGCGGCCTGAATCACGCAAAGGGCGTAAAATCAATGGGTCTGGAGCCTAAGGATGCCTCACTACTGGACCCAATACGGGTACGTCTATGCCGGTAGTGCCGCTGCGGCCTCCATGACCGCAATCACGTCGGCAACATTGCTTCAGCAACTCGCACGGGAAGGCGGTCAAACAAACCCGCCGCGCTTCGAAGAAATCGCAGAACTCGTTCGCAAACTTGCTCAACGGTTCATGACGGAAAGACGGCAGTTGGGAGGCGATGGCTCATTTTGGTCAGCGTTCTTTGGATGGTGTCCTCATGATGAAAAATGGAAAATTGCTCAGATAAACCCGCATGACGAGGGTAGCAATTTTCGGGTCGAGCTGCAGTACTCCGAAGCTCCAAAGGAGCATGGGACGCCATGGCTAGTTCTTGGAAGCGGAAAGGGAGTCTTCAACGCAGTTCTCGCGGCGCACCTTGAAAAGTGTACTTCCGCCCCAAAGCATGTACCGCGATTGATCATTGAGCAAATGATCAACGAAGACTTGGAAAAGACCGTGGGCGGCACTGTCTCGACCGGCGCCGCCCATCACTACGGTTTTATACTTTTCCATTCCGAAGTCGTTGGCCCGTGGGACAGCTCGGATCGGCGTAGGGTGTTCAATGGGCTCGATCTTGATCGGGATGTCGGGGCAGTGTTCCCTTACTACATCGCTACACAACCCGTACCTTGAATTAGACAATCATCAACACAACTGGAATGACTGATTTGGGCTCTTCGCGTCGAGGTCGTGCCGACCACTGAACGTCCGCTTATATTGAGTTGGCAGGCCAGAGAGGCAGACCGCCTGACAGAAAAGGCAGAACTATCTGCTCTTAAACACAGAATCACTGGTCGGAGCGAGAGGATTCGAACCTCCGACCCCCTGCTCCCGAAGCAGGTGCGCTACCAGGCTGCGCTACGCTCCGACCGTAGGACGGGCACGTAGCGCAGCGACGGGGGGGATGCAAGCCCCCTCAGCGGCGCGGGCTCCACAATCTTTGCAGGATCGTCGATTTCGGGGCCGTCACCACCTCGGTGCGCAGCCGCGAGGTGGTGGCCGGACGGTTGGCCGAAACGCCGCCGCGCCCTTCGCGCCAGACGATGTAGATCCCCGAGGCGATGATCACGCTGGCACCCAGCAGCGTGGGCAGGTCCATCACCTCGCCGAACAGGAACCAGCCATAGCCGGTCGCCCACAGGATCTGCGAATACTGCATCGGCGCCACGATGGCGGCCTCGCCCGCGCGATAGGCCAGGATCACCAGGAAACCCGCCACCAGGCCCAGGCCCGCGATGACGCCGGTCAGCGCCAGGTGGTGCAGCTCCATCGGCTGATAGTCCAGCGACAGCGCCGCGCCGGTGGCCACGAAATTGCCCAGCATCGGCCACATCATCAGGACCATCGGCCGCTCGCGCCGGCCCAGGCGGCGGATGATCACGGCCGCCAGCGCGCTGGCCACGGCGCCCGCCATGGCCGCCGCATGGCCGGGCTGCAGGTCCTGCCCCCCCGGCCGCAGCACGATCAGCACGCCTGACAGGCCGATCACCACCGCCGCCCAGCGGTGCAGGCCGACCTTTTCGCCCAGCAGCGGGATCGACAGGATGGTGATCAGCAGCGGCGTCGTGAACAGGATCGCATAGACCTGCGTCAGCGGCAGGGTCGAAAAGGCGTAAAAGCCCGCCATCCCCGCCACCACCGCGCAGGCCGTGCGCAGCGCCACCCAGCCCATGTTGTTGGGCCGCAGCGTGCCCGGCTGGGGGTCGCGCATCAGGACGACCGACACCAGGGGAAAGGACAGCAGCGAGGCAAAGAACAGGATCTGCAGCGCCGGATAGGTGGCGCCCAGCGACTTGATCACCACGTCATGCGTCGCATAGAGGCCCATCGCCGCAAGCTGCAGCAGGGCCCCCCGCACGTTCCCCGGCAGGGCCATCAGGCCGACGCCAGCGCCGCGACGATGCGGTCGCCCATCTGCGATGTGCTGACCGGCGTGCCGCCCTCGGGGCCCATCAGGTCGGCGGTGCGCACCCCCTCGGCCAGCACCTGCTCGACCGCGCGCTCCAATTGCGCCGCGGCCTCGCCCTCGCCAAAGCTGTAGCGCAGCGCCATGGCAAAGCTGAGGATGCAGGCGATCGGATTGGCCTTTCCCTGGCCCGCGATGTCGGGGGCGCTGCCATGGACCGGCTCGTAAAGCGCCTTGGGGCGGCCATTGGCCATCGGCGCCCCCAGGGAGGCCGAAGGCAGCATGCCCAGGCTGCCGGTCAGCATCGCCGCCGCATCCGACAGGATGTCGCCGAACAGGTTGTCGGTCACGATCACGTCGAACTGCCGCGGCGCGCGGACCAGCTGCATGGCGCCGTTGTCGGCATACATGTGGCTCAGTTCGACATCGGGATATTCGTTGTCATGCACCCATTGGACCTCCTCGCGCCACAGGATGCCCGATTCCATGACATTGGCCTTTTCCATCGAGCAGACCTTGTTGCCGCGCGCCCGCGCCAGCTCAAAGGCCGACCGCGCCACGCGGCGGATCTCGCCGCTGGTATAGCGCTGGGTGTTGATGCCGACGCGCCCGCCCTCGTTCTCGGGGTTGTTGTCGTCGGAATGGATGCCGCGCGGCGTGCCGAAATAAACGCCCGAGGTCAGCTCGCGCACGATCAGGATATCAAGGCCGGCCACCACCTCGCGCTTCAGCGACGAAAAGTCGGCCAGCGCGTCAAAGCATTGCGCGGGACGCAGGTTGGCATAAAGGTCCATCTCCTTGCGCAGGCGCAAAAGACCGCGCTCCGGCTTCACGCCGAAATCCAGCACGTCGTATTTCGGGCCGCCGACCGCGCCCAGCAGCACCGCATCCACCCCCTGGGCGCGGGCCATCGTCTCGTCCGCCAAAGGCACGCCATGCGCGTCATAAGCCGCCCCGCCGACCAGGTCGTGGCTGACCTCGAAACGCATGCCCCGGTTCGCCTGGAACCAGTCGATGACCTTGACGACCTCGGCCATCACCTCGGGGCCGATCCCGTCGCCGGGCAGGATGAGAAGCGAATAACGGTCGGACATGAACCCTCCTTCAGGCGCGGCAGGTTGCTGCGGGCCGCGGCGCAGGGTCGGGTTAGACCCGCCCTGCCCAAGGGTCAAGATCGCGGACGGGATCACGCCTTGTTGCCTTGCACCCCGCGCCCGGCTGGCCGACCCTGCACGCTGTCTGAGCGATGGGGGATGCGATGAAAAGCTGGGATGTCATCATGATCGGAACGGTCGCCGCGGGCGCGATCCTGCTGGCCGTCAACGCCTGGGCCCAGCCCGCCGACGGGGTGCCGGGGGACCGGCTGGTCGTGCCGCTGCCCGACGTCTCGACCCTCTCCGAACCGCAGGCGCAGGCGCTGATGCGCGACCTGGCGCAGATGAACGTCGTCACCTCGGAATGCCCCGACCAGGACGTGACCGACCCGGAATGGCAGCTGATGACCGGCACCACGGATGCACTGATCGAACGGCTGGGGCTGGACCCCGTCGCCTATGACCGCGAATATTTCCGCCCCGCCTTCAGCCTGCTGGAGGATCCGGCCAATTGCGACCGCATCGGCGCCCAGTCCGACGACCTGATCGCCCGGCTGGAGGGGATGGGCGGCAGCACCCGCCCGGTGACGCCGGGCCTGGCGCCCGCCGACACCCCGGAAGCCACCGAAACCCCCGACCCCGCGGCACCGCCCCCCGCCGAATGATCCCCGCCGCGAACCTGCACGCCTTGCAGGTTCCGCGCCGTTCAAGCAGCTTGGCTGCCGGGAACGGAGGATCACATGCCAGTTGTGTCGGCGGGGCTTGTCAGCCTGGTGCTGGGCTACATGCTCAGCCAGTTCTATCGCGCCTTCCTGGCGGTGCTGGCCCCGGTGCTGGAACGCCAGATCGGCGCCACGCCGGGCGACCTCGCGCTGTCCTCGGGGCTGTGGTTCATCGCCTTCGCGGCGCTGCAGCTGCCGGTGGGCGCGGCGCTGGACCGGCACGGGCCGCGCCTGACGGTGGCGCTGCTGCTGGCCCTGGGCGGCGGCGGGGGTGCTGCGGTCTTCGCCCTGGCCCAGGCGCCCTGGCACCTGCATGTCGCGATGGCGCTTCTGGGCATCGGATGCTCGCCTGCGCTGATGGGCCCCTATTTCATCTTCGCGCGCGAATATCCGCAGGCGGTCTTCGGGACGCTGGCGGGGATGCTGGTGGGCTTCGGCTCGCTGGGCAACATCCTGGGCGCGGCGCCCCTGGTGACGGTGATCCAGACCTTCGGCTGGCGCCCGACGCTCTGGGGGCTGGCGGCGCTGACGCTGCTGGTGGCGGGGCTGATCATGACCTTCGTGCGCGACCCGGCCCGGCTGGGACAGGACCACCCCCAGGGCTCGCTGGGCCAGATCCTGCGCCTGCGCGCGCTGTGGTTCATCCTGCCGCTGTTCGCGGTGAACTACGCCGTGACCGCCGGCATCCGCGGCCTCTGGGCGGCGCCCTGGCTGGAAAAGGTGCATGGCGCCGACGCGACCCAGATCGGCCGGGTGACGCTGGCCATGGGCCTGGCCATGGTCGCGGGCAGCTTTGCCGTCGGCCCCGCCGCGCGCCTCATCGGCAGCGTCCGCCGCGCCGTGCTGGTCTTTTCCGCCGTGATGATCGCGGTCATGGCGGTGATGTGGCTCCAACCCGCGCTGCCCATCGCGATGGTCACGCTGCTTCTGGTGATCCTGGGGTTCTTCGGCTCGGCCTATCCCCTGCTGATGGCGCATGGACGCTCCTTCCTGCCCCCGCATCTTGTGGGGCGCGGGGTCACCTTCCTCAACATGTTCTCGATCGGCGGGGTGGGGGTGATGCAATTCGCCTCCCGCCCGGTCTATGCCACCGCCCAGGCGGCCTACCCCCCGGCGCAGGCCTTCGCTATGCTGTGGCTGTTCGTCCTGGTCCCGCTGGTGATCGGGTTCCTGCTCTATTTCCTGACGCCCGAGGCCCGGCATGACTGAAACGCGCATGACTGAACCCCACCATGACTGACACGCCGCTGGTCGTCGCGCCGAACCTGAAACGCCGCCTGTCGGGGGTGACGGCGACGGTGGTGCGGCTGATCCCGGTGCAGGCGCGGATGATCGACATCGCCGCCACCGGCCCCGGCCTGCCGCCCGAGGTGCCGCATCTTCCGCTGGCCCGCGCCGCCACCCTGCCCCGCGACCGCTGGCGGGTCTGGCACGCGCGGCGCAACACCGAGATGGCCCTGGGCCTGATCCTGCGCCGGGTGCTGCGCCGGAAATACCGCCTGCTCTTCACCTCGGCCGCCCAGCGCCGCCACACCGGCTTCACCCGCTGGCTGATCCGCCAACAGGACGCGCTGGTGGCGACATCGCCCCAGGCGGCCAGCTATCTGGAACGCCCCGCCACCGTCATCCTGCACGGCGTGGATACCGACATCTTCCAGCCCGCCCCCGACCGCGCCGCCCTGCGCGCCGGGCTGGGGCTCGATCCCGACGCGGTGCTGGTCGGCTGCTTCGGCCGGGTCCGCGCGCAAAAGGGGGTCGACCTGCTGGTGCAGGCGGGGCTGGACCTGCTGCCCGGCCGCCCGCGGGTCCAGATCCTCTTTACCGGCCGCATCACCGCCGACAACCGCGCCTTTGCCGATGACCTTCAGGCCCGGATCGCGGCGGCGGGCCTTGGAGACCGCATCCGCTTTCTGGGCGAACTCCCTTGGGACCAGTTGGTCCGGCACTACCAGGCGCTGGATCTCTTCGCCGCCCCCGCCCGGTGGGAAGGCTTCGGCCTGACACCGCTCGAGGCCGCGGCCTGCGCCGTCCCCACCGTCGCCGCCCGCGTCGGCGCCTACGAGACCCTGATCCGCGACGGCGAAACCGGCAGCCTGGTGCCGCGCGACGACGCGCCCGCGCTGACCGCCGCGCTGGCGCGCTGGCTGGACGATGACAGGGGCCGTGCCGCCGCCGGCCAGGCCGCCCGCGCCCATGTGGCGCAAAACCACGCCATCGAGGGCGAGGCCCGCGCCCTGGTGCAGGTCTATCGCGACCTCCTGGACCGGCCATGACCCCGTCCTTGGTCCCGGACCGCCTGCGCTTTGCCGCCGCCCGCCTGACCCGGTCCGAGGATCCTCTGCGCCGCCTCTCGGTCCCGCAGGCGCAGCTTCTGGCCGACCTCTCCGGGCGGCAGGTGGCGCTGGTCGGCAATGCCCGCGCGCTGGCCGCGACCGATCACGGCGCGGCGATCGAGGCCGCCGACCTGGTCGTCCGCATCAACCGCGCGCCCCTGCCCGACCCGCGCAGCCACGGGCGCCGCACCGACTGGCTGGCGCTGGCGACCCGCCTGCCCGATGCCGACCGCGCCCGCCTGTCGCCCGACCGCATCCTGTGGATGTCGCCCAAGCGCAAGCGCCTCGACTGGACCAGCGCCAGCAGCCCCGGCTTCTACCTGCACCCGCTTCAGGATTATCAGGCGCTGATGGGCCGGCTGGCCGCGCCGCCCACCACCGGGGCCATGATGATCGACCTGCTGCTGCGTGCGCCGCTGGCGGGGCTGAGGCTCTACGGCTTCGACTTCTTCGCCAGCCTCAGCCTCTCGGGGCGGCGCGACGCAGCCCAGGTGCCCCATGACTTCGCCGCCGAGGCCGCCTGGGTCGAGGATCTGCTGCGCCACGACCGCCGCCTGACCCTGGTCCGCTGATCCCCCCCTCCCCCCGCGCAACGCCACCGCGCGCAAGCGGTGTACACCCGGTGCACATCCGGTGCCGCCTCCGTGCCCGTCCCGTGCCGGCGTTTTTTCCAGCATTTGCAGGGCCGCGCCGTGGCTGCCGCCCGCCGCCGTTGCGCCCGGATGCACAGCAACGCCCGCCCGCCCGCGCGGCGGACGCGCGCCCAAGACCCTTTCAATAAGCGACCGTTTGCGGTAAACGCCCCCGACCGCAGGAAAAGGAGCTCCCCCGAAATGGGTTACAAAGTCGTCGTCGCTGGCGCCACGGGAAATGTGGGCCGCGAAATGCTGAACATCCTGGCCGAGCGCCAGTTCCCCGTGGACGAGATCGCCGTCCTGGCCTCGCGCCGCAGCCAGGGAACCGAGGTCAGCTTTGGCGACAAGACCCTGAAGATCCAGGATATCGAACAGTTCGATTTCACCGGATGGGACATCGCCCTTTTCGCCATCGGCTCGGACGCGACCAAGATCCACGCCCCGCGCGCGGCCCAGTCCGGCTGCGTGGTGATCGACAACTCCTCGCTCTATCGCTACGACCCGCAGATCCCGCTGATCGTGCCCGAGGTGAACCCCGACGCGATCGAGGGCTACAAGAACAAGATGATCATCGCCAACCCCAACTGCTCGACCGCGCAGATGGTGGTGGCACTGAAGCCCCTGCACGACCGCGCCCGCATCAAGCGGGTGGTCGTCTCGACCTATCAGTCGGTCAGCGGCGCCGGCAAGGACGGCATGGACGAGCTGTGGGACCAGACCAAGGGCATGTATGTCCCGGGTCAGGAAAAGGATCCCAAGAAGTTCCAGAAGCAGATCGCCTTCAACGTGATTCCCCAGATCGACGTCTTCATGGAAGACGGCACGACCAAGGAGGAATGGAAGATGGTGGTCGAGACCAAGAAGATCATCGACCCCTCGATCAAGGTCACCGCAACCTGCGTGCGCGTCCCGGTCTTCGTCGGCCATTCGGAAGCCATCAACATCGAATTCGAGGATTTCCTGGACGAGGACGAGGCCCGCGACATCCTGCGCGAGGCCCCGGGCATCCTGGTCATCGACAAGCGCGAGCCCGGCGGCTACACGACGCCGGTCGAATGCGTGGGCGAATACGCCACCTTCATCAGCCGCATCCGCCAGGATTCCACCGTCGAAAACGGCCTGAACCTGTGGTGCGTCAGCGACAACCTGCGCAAGGGCGCGGCGCTGAACGCGGTGCAGATCGCGGAATTGCTGGGCAATCGCATCCTCAAGAAGGGCTAGGCCTTGTTCGACTGGATCACCGGTCTTCTGCAGGGTGGCGGGGCTTTGGCCATCGCCGCCCTGATGCTGCTGGAAAACGTCTTCCCGCCGATCCCGTCGGAACTGATCATGCCGCTGGCGGGCTTCAATGCGGCGCGCGGCGGCACCTCCCTGTGGCTGGCGGTGCTGGCCGGCGGCATCGGCTCGACCCTGGGCGCGTGGTTCTGGTTCGCCCTGGCGCGCGCCTATGGTCCCGACCGCCTGCGCCGGCTGGTCGAACGCCACGGCCGCTGGCTGACGCTGACGCCGTCTGAACTGGAGCGTGCACAAGGCTGGTTTGCCCGCCACGGCGCGGCGGCGGTCTTCTTCGGCCGCTTCCTGCCCACGATCCGCACCCTGATCTCGGTCCCGGCGGGGCTGGCGCGGATGCCGACAGGGCATTTTTTGGCCTATACCGCGCTTGGCAGCTTCATCTGGTCAGGCGGCCTGGCCTTGGCCGGATACTGGCTCGAAGGCGGCTATGAGGCCGTCAGCACCTGGATCAACCCGGTCTCGACCGCCGTCGTGGTGGCGATCGTCGCCTTCTACGTCTGGCGGGTGATCCGCTGGCATCCCGACGCCTGAGGCGTCAAATCAGCGCCCACTGCTTGCCGCCCTCGTCGGCCTGCAGCAGCGTCCCCTCGCTGATGTCGTGCAGCAGCCCGTGCAGCGACAGCTGACCGGCCTCGACGGCGTCCCGCACAAAGGGGAAGGTCAGCAGGTTCTCGATCGACACCAGCACCGCCTCGCGCTCCAGCGCGCCGACCTGCTCCTCGGCCGGCAGGTCCTTCACCCGCTGGTAGCCCGGCCGCAGGATGTCCATCCAGCGCCCCACGAAGCTGGTCGTCTCCTCCAGCTCGGGCGCATGGCCCGAACACATCGCATGGCAGCCCGCGACGCCGCCGCAGAGCGTGTGCCCCACGACGATCAGATGCGCGACCTTCAGCGCCTTGACGGCATATTCCACCGCCGCCGAGGTCCCGTGCTGCAGCCCGTCCGGGGCATAGGCGGGAACCAGGTTGGCGATGTTGCGGTGGATGAAGAACTCGCCCGAATCGGCGCCGAAGATGCTGGTGACATGGACCCGGCTGTCGCAGCAGGAAATGACCATCGCGCGCGGGCGCTGGCCTTCGTCGGCCAGCCGGCGGAACCAGGCGCGGTTCTCGTTGTAGGAGGTCGCCTTCCAGCCATGATAGCGCTTGGTCAGGTATTGCGGCAGCGGTGTCAGGTTGTGCATCGAAAACCCCATTGTCTCCCCGCCTGATAGGCCGGGATTGAAACAAATTCGAGCCTTTTCTTGGGCCTTGCTCAAGGCTTTCTTCACCGCTTGCGCCCATGTTCGCCCCATGCGGGGACAGACCCTTCGGAGGTGCGGATGGCACAAATCTCGGCCTTGGCCGTATCGGAACTGGTCCGCGTGGACAATCGGCGGGTGGCGGACATCGTGGCCGAACTGGGCGAGACGGCGGCGCAGCACGTGATCGGGCTGGCGCTGGAACAACTGGCCACCGCCCTGACGGCGGTGGACGCGGCATTGGACCGGCGCGACCTGGCGCAGGCGATGGCCCATGCCGAGCGCATGTCGCGGCTGGCTTGGCAGATCGGGCTTTTGTCACTGGCGGGTGTGGCCATGGATCTTGGCAGCACTGCCGAACGGGGCGACCATGCCGCCTTGGCCGCGATCCGCGCTCGGCTGATGCGGGTGGGCAACCGGTCGCTGACGGCCATCTGGGACCGCACCGCCCTGGCATGACCCCGCCGCCGGGGTTGCAGGCGCGGTCCCAGCCTGTAGGCTGGCGCCGTTCTGCCAAGGATGACGCCATGACCCCCGAATTCGCCCCCGCCTCTGACGACACGCGCCCGCTGTGGCTGGTCTGGAGCGGCGATGACCTGCCCCCCGACGCCCAGGCCGGGCCTTGGGCCGAGGCCTCGGGGTTTGCCGCCAAGGCGGGCCAGATCTGCCTGCTGCCCGATGCGGCGGGGGGGCTTCGCGGCGCGATCATGGGCCTGGGCGACCGCGCGCTGGCCTCGCGGGAACGGTTCCCGATCGCCCGCGCCCAAGCCCTGCCCAGGGGCGACTGGCATCTGGCCGATCTGCCCGCCGGGCTGGACCCGGACCAGCTGGCTTTGGGCTGGCTGCTGGGCCAGTACCGCTTTACCCGCTACAAGGGAAAGCCCGTCCAGGGCCCCCGGTTGGTCTGCCCCACGGGCGCCGATGCCGATCGCGCGCTGGCGATCGCGGCGGGTGAATTCCTGACCCGCGACCTGATCAACACGCCCGCCGGGGATCTTGGCCCCGACAAGCTGGAGGCAGCCGCGCGCGCCCTGTGCAACGACATCGGCGCGCGGGTCGAGGTGATCTGCGGCAGTGCCCTGGCGAAGCAGAACTTTCCGCTGATCCATGCGGTGGGACGCGCCTCTGCCGTCGAGCCGCGGCTGATCGATATCCGTATAGGCGATCAGGGTCCAATGCTGACGCTGGTGGGCAAGGGCGTCTGCTTCGACACCGGCGGGCTGAACCTCAAGCCCGGCGCCTCCATGGGGCTGATGAAAAAGGACATGGGCGGCGCGGCCACCGCGCTTGGCCTGCTGAAGATGCTGGCGGCGACCGGCGCGACGGGCCGGATGCGCCTGCGCGTGCTGATCCCGGCGGTCGAAAACAGCGTCGCGGGCAACGCCTTCCGCCCCGGCGACGTGCTGGCCAGCCGCAAGGGCCTGACGGTCGAGGTGAACAACACCGATGCCGAGGGGCGGCTGGTCCTGGCCGATGCGATGACCTACGCGGCCGAGGAGAGCCCCGACCTGATGATCTCGCTGGCGACGTTGACAGGCGCGGCGCGGGTGGCGCTCGGGCCGGACGTCCCGCCCTTCTACTGCGACGACAATGCCACGGCGGCGGCGCTGCAACAGGCGGCGATGCAGGTGGGCGACCCGCTGTGGCGCATGCCCTTCTGGGACCCCTACGAGGACCAGATCGAACCCGCCATCGCGGACCTGGACAACGCGCCCTCGGGCGGCATGGCCGGGTCGATCACGGCGGCGCTGTTCCTGCGCCGCTTTGCCGAAGGGGCCGGACGCTATGCCCATCTGGACATCTACGGCTGGCAGCCCACCGCCGCGCCGGGTCGTCCAAAGGGCGGCGTGGGCCAAGGCGCGCGGGCGATCCTGGCGGCGCTGCCGCAGATCCTGGCGTGACCATGGACCGCCGGCTGACGCCCGCCACGGACCGCATGGCGCTGGAAAGCCTGCGCGGGCGGCTGGACCGTCCCGCCTATACCCCGGGCCGCGCCGCGCGCCTGTCGGTGCCCTTGGCCGACCTGCTGACCGCGCCGGATGGACGGCGCGACCGGCAGGTAAATTTCGGCGCCGATGTGACCGTGATCGAGATGCGGGACGGCTTCAGCTTTGTCCAGACCGCGCTGGACGGCTATTGCGGCTGGCTGGACAGCGCCACCTTGACCGATGAGTTGCCGCCGCTGACGCATCGGGTGACGGCGCCGGCCACGCATGTCTATCCGGCGCCCGACATGAAGCAGCCGCAGCTCATGTCGCTGTCGCTTGGCGCCCGCCTTGCGGTCAGTGGGACCGAAGGACGCTTCGTGCGGCTGGCCACAGGAGGCTTCGTTCCGGTCCAGCATGTCGGCACCGAACCCGCGCAGGATCCGGTGGCGGTGGCCGAGACCCTGGTGGGCACGCCCTATCTGTGGGGCGGAAACAGCCGATGGGGCATCGATTGTTCGGGCCTGGTGCAGGCGGCTCTGGCAGCCTGCGACATCCCCTGCCCGGGCGACAGCGACCTGCAGCGCGATGCCTTCCCGTCCACGGACCGGATCCGCCGGGGCGACCTGCTGTTCTGGCCGGGTCATGTCGCCATGGCGGTGTCCCCCGACCTGATGATCCACGCCACCGCCTGGAGGATGTCGGTCACGCATGAACCCATCGCCGAGGCGATCGCCCGCATCGACGCGGCCGGGGAAGGGCCGTTCCAGGGCGCGCGCCGGCCCGGCGGCTGAGGCGCGGCGGTTACAGGTTGAACACCCGCTCGGGCTGGACCATGCCGCCCTGATAGCGGCCGATGCAGACCGGGCCCGTGGCATCCGCGACCCAGACCAGCTCGCCCCATTCGGCGCCGCCGGTCACCTCTCCGGGATTGCCGTTGCGGATGCGGATGGCGCCCTCGGGCGTGGCGCGCAGCATCGGCAGGTCGGTCAGCCCGGTTTCCAAGGGCAGGACCTGACCGTCCAGCCAGTCCTGCGCCTCGCGGTCGATCCTGTCGAAGGCGACGCCGTCCTCGGCCTCGAAGGGGCCCGACCAGGTGCGGCGCAGATGGGCAACATGGCCCAGACAGCCCAACTCACGCCCCAGGTCGCGGGCGATGGAGCGGACATAGCCGCCCTTGCCGCAGACCATCTCCAGGCGGGCGGTGTCGGCACCGGCCTCCAGCAGGACCAGGCTTTCGACCCACAGGGGGCGGGCCGCCAGCTCCATCTCGACCCCCTCGCGCGCCAGGTCATAGGCGCGCTCGCCCTCGACCTTGATGGCGGAAAAGGCGGGGGGGACCTGCATGATCTCGCCGGTGAAGCGCGCCAGGGCGGCCTCGACCTGGGCAGCGGTCGGACGGGTATCGGACCGGCGCACCACCTCGCCCGAGGCGTCGTCGGTCGCCGTCTCGGCCCCCCAGTTCACGGTGAAATCATAGCATTTCAGCGCATCGGTCACGATCGGGACCGTCTTGGTCGCCTCGCCCAGGGCTACGGCCAGAACGCCCGTCGCGTCGGGGTCCAAGGTGCCCGCGTGGCCGGCCTTCTTCGCGTCCAGCGCCCACCGGACCTTGGCCACCACGGCGGTCGAGTTCACCCCTGCGGGCTTGTCCACGATCAGCCAGCCGCTGATATCCCGGCCCTTCTTGCGCGCCATGCGAACCTCCTGAATGCAAGGTGCGGGGCATAGCCCCGCCGCCCCACCGGGTCAACCAGCGGGGTCCACCAGGCCGATGATCGGCCCCATGCTGCGCCCGAAATCCGCCCGGTTCACCTGCGGCGCGTACAGCCGAGAGATCGAGCCGTCGAAATAAAGCGCATCCTGCACGCCCAGTCCGTCGCGGAACAGGCGGCCGAATTCGTGAAAGGTCACCGGTCGGTTCGAGATCGCGAACCAGGCCGTCTGCCCGTCGGGCGACACCCCCACGCCGTTCCTGATATAGCGGCTGTCGCTGTCGACCAGAAAGCGGGGATGCAACTGCCCGTCGATCACCAGCATCGGGCCCGATTGCGTGGCCAGCCGGCAGTCGGGGCGGTCGGCGGCAAAGCTGCGGCTTTCGATCACCTGAAAGGGCTGGGCGCCGCCGCTGCAGAAGACGCCGTTCGGCAGCATCCCGAAATTGTCGTTGCTGGCCCCCGTCACGATGGGCGACAGCTCCTCTCCATCCACGACCAGAAGGCCCACGGCCCGGTAATCGGGGTGGAACATGCCGGCATTCATCGCGAAGGACAGAACCTGGTCCGCCTCCAGCGTGCGGCGGACATTGGCAAAATTGCGCAGCGGGCTGCCGTCGGGACCGTCCTGCCACAGCCGCAGCGCCGGTTCTTGCGCGGCGGGCACCTCGCACAGCACATAGCCCTGGCCGTCGTGGTCGATGCGCTTGCAGGTGGCGGCACCGGCCGGCAGCACCATCGCGACCAGCACCCCAAGCGCCACCGCAAGGCGGCGCGACAGGTCAGCGCGCATCGTCATCCTGGGCATCGTCCTCGCCGGCCTCGACATCGCGGCGCACACGTTCATCCGCGAACAGGCGGCGGGTGTCGTCCATCATGTCAAAGGTCTCGTCCAGCTGGAACCGCAACTCGGGCGCGTATTTCAGCGTCAGGCCCTTGGCCACCAAGTGGCGCAGTTCGGGCGCGTTGCGGCGCAGCGCCAGCAGCGCGGCATCGGCATCGCGCCCGCCCAGGGGCAGCACGAAGGCGGTGGCCACCTTGAGGTCGGTCGAGGTGCGCACCTCGCCCACCGTGATGGAATGCCGGTTCAGTTCGGGATCATGCACATCCCCGCGCGCAAGCACGTCAGCGAGGGTGCGGCGGATCAGTTCGCCCACGCGCAGCTGACGCTGCCGGGGGCCCTGACCGTGGGAAGAGCGGTTCTGTGCCATGAGGACCGATGTAGGGGGTCGCGGGCCGCGCCGCAACGGGATATGACGCCCCAAAGCCAACGGGGGTGGATGATGAGTGATTTGCAGAACACCGATCAGCCGCAGGTGCCGGGGATCGTCGTCACCGGCGCCTCGGGGCGGATGGGGCAGATGCTGATCCGGCTGATCGGGGACAATCCGCAGGTCCGGCTGGTCGGTGCGCTGGAACGGGCCGGCCATGACTGGGTGGGCCGGGACATCGGCACCGCGATGGGCGGCGCGCCCGCGGGTGTCACGGTCAGCGACGATCCGGTGACGGCCATCGCGCAGGCGCAGGCGGTGATCGACTTCACCGCCCCCGCCGCCACCGTGGCCTTTGCCGAGCTGACCGCACAGGCCCGCGCCGTCCATGTCATCGGCACCACCGGGTTCGAGCCGGACCACCTGGCCGCCCTGTCGGCCGCCGCGCGCCATGCGCCGATCATCCGGGCGGGCAACATGTCGCTTGGCGTGAACCTGCTGGTCGGGCTGACGCGCAAGGTCGCCGCGGCGCTTGGCACCGAATGGGACGTCGAGGTGGTCGAGGCGCATCACCGCCACAAGGTCGACGCGCCTTCCGGCACCGCGCTGATGCTGGGCGAGGCCGCGGCCCAGGGACGCGGCGCGGCGCTGGACGAGCTGCGCGTTCCCGCGCGCGAGGGGATCACCGGCGCCCGCCAGCCCGGCAGCATCGGCTTTGCCGCCATCCGCGGCGGCGATGTCGTGGGCGAGCATGACGTGATCTTCGCGACGGAGGGCGAACGCATCGTGCTGCGCCACCTGGCCACCGACCGCGCGATCTTTGCCCGGGGCGCGCTGCGGGCGGCGATCTGGGGCCAGGACAAGGGTCCGGGCGAATACGACATGCACGACGTGCTGGGACTGTAGCGTCAGGGCTGGATCGAACAGCAGCCGGTCAGCATCTGCGGGCTGTCGCCATGGATGACCACCGTGGCCCGCAGCCCGAACAGCCGGTCCGACATGCCGTCCGAGCACAGCTGCGGCGTCGCGGTCAGGGTCAGCCCCTCGGCCACCAGGGCGCGGGTCGGATCACGAAAGACGCCGCTGGACAGCACCGCCCGGACGGGGTGCAGGTCACCCGGCAGGTCCGGCCCGCCCAGCACGACTCCGTCCCCCTGTGGGGTCACCGCCCAGAAGGGCTCGGTTCCAAAGCACTGCCAGCCTGCGGGCAGCGCGCCTTCGGCCCAGACATCGGTGCGATAGTCCAGAAAGCGCGCGCTGACCCAGCCCGCGCCCTCGCCGGTATTCACCCGCGCCCAGCCTTGGCGTTCCTCGACCACCTCGATCCGGGTGGCGTCGGGGGCCAGCCTGCCGATGATGGGCGAACTGGCCGAAGGGTCGGCGCGGATGTTCAGCACGTCGTCCGGGGCCACGCGGGCCACGTCGAACAGCGTGGGCAAGATATATTCCTGCGTGGCGGCCGCCGGACCGGCAAGGGCCAGGCTGAGGGCAAGGGCAAGGCGCAGCATCAGGTTCCCCGAAAACACGTTCGGACCCAGCCTAGCGCGGCGCGCGGCCCTTCGCATCACACGGTTTCGCGGGCGGTTCCCCCCGGCGCGGCAAGCGGCTAGAACAGCGCCATGACCACGCGCCTGATCGCAGACGAGACCCTGACTGCCGCCCTGGCACGGATGCTGGCCGCCGATCTGGCGCCCGGCTGGACGGTGCTGCTGGACGGCCCGGTGGGGGCCGGCAAGACCCATTTCGCCCGCGCCTTCATCCGCGCGCGCCAGGGTGATCTGGCCGAGGGCGTGCCCAGCCCGACCTTCACGCTGGTGCAGACCTATGACGATCCCATGGGGACCGAGATCTGGCACGCCGACCTTTACCGCCTGACCGACCCGTCCGAGCTGCACGAGCTGGGCCTGGAAGAGGCGATGTCGGACGCGATCTGCCTGATCGAATGGCCCGACCGGCTGGAAACCCGCCCGCCCCGTGCCATGACCATCGCCCTGACCCCCTGCCCCGATCCCACGCTGCGCCGGATCGTGCTGGACTGTCCCGGTGCCGACCGGCTGGCCGCCCGCGCCGGCTTTGTCGCGCAGGCGGGATGGGGCGATGCGCGGGTGGTGCCGCTGGCGGGCGATGCCTCGGCCCGGCGCTATTTCCGTCTGCAGGGGCCACAGGGCGCGGCCGTGCTGATGGACGATCCCGGCGGCAGCATGCCGGCCTTCCTCGCCATGACCCGCTGGCTGCTGGACCGAGGCTTCGGCGCCCCGGCGATCCTGGCGCAGGACGCGACGCAGGGGCTGGCGCTGGTTCAGGACCTGGGCGACGACCTGCTGGCCCGCGTGCTGGAACGCGATCCGGCCGTGGCCCCCGTCGCCTATGACCGCATCGCCGACCTGCTGGTCGACCTGCATCACCATCCTGTTCCCGACGTCGTCCCGGCGCTGGACGGGGCGGCGCTGGCCGACCAGGTGGGTCTGTTTTCCCTCTACCCGCAGGCCCTTGGGATCGACGTTCCCGACATCGGCCCGTTGATCGCGGGCCTTCACGACGATCTGGCCGCGGATCAACGCCCCGTCACCGCCCTGCGCGATTTTCACGCCGAGAACCTGATCTGGCGCGGCGCGGCGCCGCTGGGGCTGATCGACTATCAGGACGCGGTGGCGGCGCATCCGGCCTATGACCTGGTCTCGGCGCTGCAGGACGCGCGGCGTGACGTGCCGGCTGAGGTTGAGGCCGCGACCATCGCCCGTTACCTGGCCGCGACCGGGCTGGACGAGGCGCGGTTCCGCGGCGCCTATGCCCTGCTGGGCGCGCAGCGCGGCCTGCGGATCATGGGGATCTTTACCCGGCTGTGCCTGCGCGACGGCAAGCCGCGCTATCTGGACTTCATGCCGCGGGTCTGGGGCCATGTGCAGCGCAACCTGGCCCATCCGGCACTGGCGCCACTGGCCCGCGCGCTGGCGGATGTCCCGGCCCCCGATGCCGCCATCGTCGAAAGGATCCGCGCCCGATGCGCCCGCCCCTGATGATCTTCGCCGCTGGCCTCGGCACCCGCATGCGCCCGCTGACGGACGCGCGCCCCAAGCCGCTGATCCCGGTCGCCGGGCGCAGCCTGCTGGACCGCGCGCTGGACTTGGGCCACCAGGCGGGGGCCGCGCGCATCGTCGTCAACACGCATTACCTGGGTGCGCAGGTCGCGCAGCACCTGGAGGGCCGCGACGTCGCCCTCAGCCCCGAGCCTGACCTGATCCTGGACACCGGCGGCGGGTTGCGGCAGGCCCTGCCCCTACTGGGCGGCAGCCCGGTGATGACGCTGAACCCCGACGTGGTCTGGACCGGGCCGAACGTCCTGTCGGCGCTGCAGGCGGGCTGGGACGATGACCGCATGGATGCGCTGCTGGCGCTGGTGCCGCTGGAGCGGGCGACGGCGCGGCAGGGGGCGGGCGATTTTGCGCTGGACGCGGATGGCCGGGTCACGCGCCAAGGCGATTTCGTCTATGCCGGGGCGCAGATCATCCGGACCGAGCGGCTGGCCGAGATTCCAGACCGGGTGTTCTCGCTGAACCGGTTGTGGGACCTGCTGATCGCGGAGGGCCGCGTCCATGGCCTGGTCCATCCCGGCGGCTGGTGCGACGTGGGCTATCCCGCCGCCATCCCCCTGGCCGAGGCGCTGCTGCGTGGCTGATCTGCACGGCCTTTATGCCCTGCCCCCCGGCGTCGATTTCGCCGACTGCTTCGTGCAGGGGCTGATGGCGCGGATGGCGGACCAGCCGCCCGAAGCCCTGGCGCGCGTCACGATCCTGGCCAACGCCGCGACCACCATGGGGGCGCTGCGCCGGGCCTTTGACCGGGCCGGGCCGCTGCTGCTGCCGCGGCTGCGCTCGATCACCTCGGTCGATCCGGGGCCGCTGGTGATGCCCGATCCGCCCGTGGCGCCCCTGGCGCGCCGCCTGCAGCTGGGTCGCCTGATCGCGCAGTTGCTGAAACTGCGCCCCGACCTGGGGGCCGGACATTCCATCCCGGTCCTAGCCCAATCGCTGTCGCAGCTGATGGTCGAGATGCAGACCGAGGGCCGCGACATCACCGCCTTGGAGGCGATCGATACGGGCGACCATGCCCGCCACTGGCAGAACGCGCTGGCCTTCCTGAAGATCGCAGCGGATTTCCACCTGCGCGACGCGCATAGCGACCGCCCCGCCCGTCAGCGCGCCGCGGCCGAGGCCGCGCTGGCCGATTGGGCGCAGGGGCTGAACCTGCCCGACGGGCCGGTGATCGTCGCGGGATCGACCGCGTCGCACGGTGCCACGCGGCTTTACATGCAGGCGGTGGCGGCGCTGCCGAACGGGGCGGTGGTCCTGCCGGGCTTTGACTTTGACCAGCCCGACGCGGTCTGGGAGACATTGGGCGACGCGGCCGACGACCATCCGCAGTCGCGCTTTGCCCCGCTGATCCGGGCCGCGGGCTATCCCGAACGCTGGACCGATGTGGCACCCCCCTCTGCGGCGCGCAACCGGCTGGTGTCGCTGGCGCTGCGCCCCGCCCCCGTGACCGACCAATGGATCGCCGAAGGCCCGGCGCTGCCCGACCTGATCCCGGCGACGCGGGCGCTGACCCTGATCGAGGCTGACCAGCCCGGCACCGAGGCCGAGGCCATCGCCCTGATCATGCGCGAGGCGGCCGAAAAGGGCGAGCTGATCACCCTGATCGCGGCCGACAGCGGGCTGATCCGCCGCGTGACCGCCGCGCTGGACCGCTGGCATATCCGCCCCGACGACAGCGCCGGCCGCCCCCTGCCCCTGACGCCGCCGGGCCTGTTCCTGCGCCAGGTCGCTGCCCTTTACGGCGAGGCACTGACCATCGACCGGCTGCTGATCCTGCTGAAGCACCCGATGACCGCGACGGGATCGCAGGTGATCGGGCGCAACGACATCCTGCGCCAGACGCGCGACCTGGAACTCAAGCTGCGCAAGCACGGGCCGGCCTTTCCCGATGCGGCCACGCTGCTGAACTGGGCCGAAAAGGGTGACGAGACGCGCAGGATCTGGGCCGGGTGGCTGGCCGCGATGCTGGAGCGGATGACGCCTCTGGCGCGCGACCGCGCGCCCCGCCCGCTGCCCGACCGGCTGGCCGACCTGATCGCGCTGGCCGAGGCGCTGGCGGCCGGCCCCCAGGGCGATCCGGCGCAATCCCGGCTGTGGCAGGACAAGGCCGGGCAGATGAGCCGCGCGGTGCTGGAGCACCTGGCCGAGCATGCCCATTTCGGCCCCGAGATCGGACCGTCGGATTTCTGCGCGCTGCTGATCACCGAATTGCAGGCCAAGTCCGTGCGCGAGGATGTGGCCGGCCATCACTGCCTGCGCATCCGCGGCCCGCGCGAGGCGCGCCTTTACGGTCACGGCCATGTCATCCTGTCGGGCCTGAACGAGGGTGGCTGGCCGCAGCCGCTGTCGCCCGACCCCTGGCTGTCGCGCCAGATGCGGCTGGCGGCGGGGCTGCCGGTGCCGGAACGCCAGATCGGCCTGGCCGCCCATGACTTTCAGCAGGGGATTGCGGCCGACCGGGTGATCCTGACCCGCGCCAAGCGCGACGCCGAGGCCGAGACGATCCCCTCGCGCTGGTTGAACCGGCTGATGAACCTGATGAGCGGCCTGCCCGAACGCAACGGCCCGCAGGCGCTGGAGCAGATGCGGGCGCGCGGCGCCGAATGGCTGGCCCTGGCCGAGGCGCTGGCGCGGCCCCCGACCGCCCTGGCGCCGGCCTCGCGCCCCTCGCCCGTCCCGCCCGGCCCGCCCTTCCGCGAACTGCCGGTGACCGACGTGTCGCTGCTGATCCGCGATCCCTATGCGGTCTATGCCAAGCGGGTGCTGGGCCTGCGCCCGCTGCCGCCCCTGCGCCCGCAGCCCGATGCCGCGCTGCGCGGCCAGACCCTGCATGCCATCGTCGAGGCGCTGCTGAAGTCCCGCCCCGCCCCCGACACCCCGCCCGAGATTCTGCGCGCCACCTTCCTGTCGCTGACCGCCGAGGTTCTGGCGCGCGAGGTGCCCTGGCCCGCCGCCCGCGCCTTCTGGGCCGCGCGGATCGAGGGCATCGCGGACCGCATCGTCGCCGACGAACTGGCCCGCCTGGCCGAAGGCGCGCCGATGGTGATCGAAAACCGGGGCCGCGTGTCGCTGTCCGGCATGGACTTCACCCTGACTGCCAAGCCCGACCGGATCGACCTGCTGCAGGACGGCCGGGTGGCGGTCTATGACTACAAGTCCGGCACGCCGCCCACCGACGCGCAGATCCGCCATTTCGACAAGCAGCTGATGCTGGAGGCGGCGATGGCCCGGCGCGGCGGCTTTGACGCGCTTGGCCCGGTGGACGTGGCCGCGATCCGCTATATCCAGCTGGGCGGCGAGGGGCGCACCTTTGGCCGCGAGCACGACGACGGGATCGAGGGCGAGACCTGGGACGGCTTCGTGCGGCTGGTCGCGGCCTATCTGACGGGAGAGACGGGGTTCACCTCGATGCGGGCGCCGGAGCGGACGTCCTATGCGGGAAATTACGACCACCTGGCCCGCTATGGCGAATGGGCGCTGACGGACCGGGCGATCCCGCAGAAGGTGGGCAATCATGGATGAGGCCACGCTGAACCAGATCGCGGCGGCCGATCCGCTGCGATCGACCTGGCTGACCGCCAATGCGGGCTCGGGCAAGACGCGGGTGCTGACCGACCGGGTGGCGCGCCTGCTGCTGGCCGGGACCGCGCCCGAACGCATCCTGTGCCTGACCTATACCAAGGCCGCCGCGACCGAGATGCAGAACCGCCTGCTGAAGCGGCTTGGCCAATGGGCGATGCTGCCCGAGCCGCAGCTGCGCCGCGAACTGGCCGACCTGGGAGAGACCGCGGAACCCGACCTGGCGCAGGCCCGCCGCCTGTTCGCCCGCGCCATCGAGACGCCCGGCGGGCTGAAGGTCCAGACGATCCACAGCTTTTGCGCGGCCCTGCTGCGGCGCTTTCCGCTGGAGGCCGGGGTGCCGATGGGCTTTGCGGAACTGGACGACCGCAGCGCCCGGGCCCTGCGCGCCGAGATCCTGGAGGAGATGGCCGAGGCGGGCGATCCCGCCATCCGCGACCTGACCCGCCTGCATTCCGGCGACAACCTGGACAGCTTTCTGGCCGGCCTGTCCGAGGCCGATTTCAGCCAGGCCCCCGATCCTGACGCGATCTGGACCATGCTGGACCTGCCCCCCGGGCAGACGCCCGGCGCGCTGCTGGCGCAGGTCTTTCTGGGCAGCGAAGGCGACCTGTGCGACGCGCTGGTCCCGCTCCTGCGCGCGGGCAAGTCCACCGACGCCAAGCTGGCCGAGGTGCTGGCCGGGGGCAACTGGCGCCAGCCCGGCCTGGGCGATCTGGCGCGGCTCTGCGATTGCCTGCTGTTCGGTGCCAAAACCAAGGCGCCCTTCGCCGCCAAGATCGGCAAGATCCCGACCAAGGACCTGGCCTCGGGCCCCTGCGCGCCCTTCATGGACGATCTGCACGCGCTGATGGAGCGGGTCGAGCTGGCGCGCCCGCAGGCGCTGGCCCTGGCGACGGCGGAACGGACCCTAGCCCTGCACCGCTTTGGCCATGCATTCGCGACGCGCATGGCGCAGGCCAAGGCGGCGCATGGCTGGCTGGACTTCGACGACCTGATCCGCCGGACCGCGCAGCTGCTGGAGGAATCCAGCATGGCCCAGTGGGTCCTGTGGCGGTTGGACGGCGGCATCGACCACATCCTGGTCGACGAGGCACAGGACACCAGCCCCGAACAGTGGCGCGTGATCCGCCGCCTGACCGACGAATTCACCAGCGGTGCCGGCGCCCATGACCGCCCCCGCACGCTGTTCGTGGTGGGCGATCCGAAACAGTCGATCTATTCCTTCCAAGGGGCTGACATCGCCGTCTTCGAGGCGATGCGCGACCGCTTCGACCAAGATTTCCAGGCGGTGCAGCAGCCGATGCAGCGGCGCGGGCTGGCCCACAGCTTTCGGTCCTCTCCGGCAATCCTGCGGCTGGTCGATGCGGTCTTTCAGGACCAGGCCGCCGAGGGTCTGGGGGACCCGCCCCGGCACGTGGCCTTCCGCGACGCGCTGCCCGGCCGGGTGGACATCTGGCCGCCCCTGCCCGATCCGGACAAGCCCGAGCGTCCGGACTGGACCCAGCCCGTCGATGCGCCGGCCGAGAACGACGCCGATAGCCTGCTGTCGCGCGCCATCGCCCGGCAGATCCGCGCCATGCTGGGCAGCCCGATCCTGGACGCCAAGTCGGGCGAGACGCGACCGATCACGCCGGGCGACATCCAGATCCTGGTCCAGCGTCGCAGCGACCTGTTCCAGATCCTGATCGCGGAACTGAAATCGGCGGGCCTGCCGGTGGCCGGCGCCGACCGGCTGAAGCTGGCGGGCGAACTGGCCGTGCGTGACATCACCGCCACGCTGGCCGTGCTGGCCACGCCCGAGGATGATCTCTGCCTGGCCGCAGCCCTGCGATCGCCGCTGTTCGGCCTGTCGGAGGATGACCTGTTCCGCCTGTCGGCCGGGCGCGGAAAAAACGAACATCTGTGGGTGCGGTTGCGCCAGTCGCAGCATTCCGAGGTGCAGGCGGTCTTCAACGATCTGGCGGGGCAGGCCGACTACATGCGCCCCTATGACCTGATCGCGCGGCTGCTGACGCGGCACGGCGGCCGGGCGGCGCTGATCGCCCGCCTTGGCCCCGAGGCGCTGGACGGCATCGACGAGTTGCTGTCGCAGGCCCTGGCCTATGAGCAGGTCGAGACGCCTTCGCTGACCGGCTTTCTGGTCTGGCTGCAGGGCGACGATGTGCAGGTCAAGCGCCAGCTGCCCGGCGGCGCGGGCGGGCTGATCCGCGTGATGACCGTGCATGGTTCGAAGGGTCTGGAAAGCCCGGTGGTGATCCTGCCCGAAACGCAAAAGCGCCGCCCCTCGAACGGGCAGCGCGTGGTGCGGGTCGAGGGGCTGCCTGCCTGGCGCGGCGCGGCGGCGGATCGCTGCGACGCGGTCGCGCTGGCCGTCGGCGAATGGGAACGGCGCCAGGAGGAAGAGCGTCGCCGTCTGCTCTATGTGGCGATGACGCGGGCCGAAAGCTGGCTGATCGTGGCGGCCGCCGGCGAGACGGGCGAGGCGCTGGACAGCTGGCATGCCATGATCTTGGATGGTGCCGGCCGCAGCGGCCTGGACCGCAGCACCGTCGAGGTGCCGGACCTGGGCCCGGCGCTGCGCCTGTCCTATGGCGACTGGCCGGTGCAGGCGACGGCCGGGGCCCGTCTCGCGCCAAATGTCCTGACGCCGCCCGATTGGGCGCTGCGGATGCCACCGCCCGAGCCGGATTTCGAGGTTCCCGTGATCGCCAGCGGGTTGGGCGGCGCCAAGGTGATGGGCGCGCCGTCCGAGGGCGACCGCGACGCCGCGATGCTGCGCGGCACGCGCCTGCACCTGCTGCTGGAGCACCTGCCCGTCCATCCCGCCGCCGATTGGCCCCGCATCGCCCGCGCCCTGCTGGCCGGCGCCGAAGGCGGCCTGCCCGATGCCGCGGAACTGGACGACCTGCTGGCCGAGGCGGGGGCGGTCATCGCCGCGCCGGCCCTGCAGCAGGTGATGACGCCGCCTGCGGAGGGCCAGATCCTGAACGAGGTGGCGCTGACCGCGCGGCTGCCGGGTCTGGGCCTGCTGAACGGGATCGTCGACCGTCTGGTCGTCGCCCCCGATGCCATCCTGGCCGTCGACTACAAGACGAACAGCGACGTGCCGCAGGCGCCCGAGGCCGTGCCCGAGGGCATCCTGCGGCAGATGGCGGCCTATCGCGCCGCGCTGCGCGGCATCTGGCCCGACCGGCCGGTCCGGACGGCGGTGCTGTGGACGGCGACGCGCAGCCTGATGCAGCTGCCCGATCCGCTGCTGGACCGGGTGATGGCGGGGCTGACGGGAGCTGCGCCCGGTCCCGCCCCTTGACCCGGCAGGTCGGCGCCCATAGCTGTTGAGGGAACCCGATCCGCCGGTCCGCGCCGGCCCCCGCCACAAGAAGGAGCCGACCATGGCCACCGTGCATGTGAACGACGCAGAATTCGACGCCGAAGTGCGTCAGGCCCAAACCCCCGTCATCGTCGATTTCTGGGCGGAATGGTGCGGCCCCTGCAAGCAGATCGGCCCCGCGCTGGAAGAGCTGTCGGACGAATATGCCGGCAAGGTGAAGATCGTGAAGGTCAACGTTGACGAGAACCCCGAACAGGCCGCGGCCCTGGGTGTTCGCGGCATCCCGGCCCTGTTCATGTTCAAGGGCGGCGAAGTGGTGTCGAACCGCATGGGCGCCGCGCCCAAGGCCGCGCTGAAGAGCTGGATCGACGAATCCGTCTGATCCTGCCCGACTGACAGGAAAGGCGGCGGCCCCTCAGACGGGCCAGCCGCCTTTTTTCATGGCCGCAAGCATCCGGTCATCGGCATCCGGCGCCATCATGTCCAGGCTGCTGCGGCGCAGGAACCAGTCAAGGAACTTGTCGGTCGGCGGGGCATGGTCCGCCGCACGCTCCAGCGCGGCCGGGGCGCCGATCTGCCCCGCGTTCAGCGCCACATGGTGATAGTCGCTGAGCGCGAACAGGACCACCGGCTTGCCCAGGATCAGCCCGTCGAAACCCACGGAACTGTTCTGCGTCACGACAAAGGCGCAGTCGCGCAACAGCGCGGCGGTGTCGCCGCCGATGGTCAGGTTCGGAAATTGCGCGGCCAGCCGGTCCAGGGCCGCGTGATCGTCCGGGTCATGGACCTCGTTGGGATGCAGGGTGGCCACGCAGGGGCGTCCGGTCGATGCCGCCGCCTCGATCATCTGGACCGGGCTGGCCGACTGAAAGCTGCGCTGACGGCGCAGGTGGCCCTGCAGCGGGATCAGGATATGGTCGCCGCGCCGGGGTGCAGGGCCCGGCAGGACACGCTCGCGCAGGCGCGCGGCAAAGCGGCGCGCGGCCTCGTCCTCGATCCGGGCGGCGTCGAAGGCCTGCGTGGCGATGGGCCAGCGCCAGCGCTCGGCCTGCCGTTCCAGGCGCCAGTAGGGATAGTGATAGGCGCGCCGGAAGGTCAGGGCCCGGTCATGGGTCGGCCGCTCCATGTTGAAGAGCGCATAGCCGGGCCGCAGGGGCGCCGCATCCCGCGCGGCATTGCCCGAGGGCAGGATCTCGATCCGCCAGCCGCGCGGCTCTAGCAGGGCCCGCATCCGGTTCAGAAAGCCCAGCTTGCCCGCCCGCGCCGTCTGCAGGAGGGGGTGATGCAGATAGACCGACAGCAGCAGATCAGGGGACATGCCGCGACGCTAATGGGCAAAGGGGCGATTTTCAACGGGTTGCAAGCCGGGCGGGGCGTCCATATCTGCTGGCCAGACGAACAGAGGACGGAGCCCCCGATGGCGGATGATAAGTTTCCCGGCTGGCATGGCACGACGATCCTGGCGGTGCGGCGCGGCGGCAAGGTGGTCGTCGCCGGTGACGGCCAGGTCAGCGTGGGCCAGACCGTGATGAAGGGCACGGCCCGCAAGGTGCGGCGCCTGTCGCCCGGCGGCCGCGACGTCGTCGTGGGCTTTGCCGGATCGACGGCCGATGCCTTTACCCTGCTGGAACGGCTGGAAAAGAAGCTGGAGGCCGCGCCGGGGCAGCTGCAGCGCGCTTGCGTGGAACTGGCCAAGGACTGGCGCACCGACAAGTACCTGCGCAACCTGGAGGCCATGCTGATCGTCACCGACGGGATCGATCTTCTGGTCGTGACCGGCGCGGGCGACGTGCTGGAGCCGGAACATGACGTGGCGGCCATCGGATCGGGCGGGAACTTTGCCCTGGCCGCGGCACGGGGGCTGCTGGAAAGCGACTTGGATGCCGAGGCGGTGGCGCGCAAGGCGATGGCTATCGCGGCTGAGATCTGCGTCTACACCAATGGCAGGCTGACCGTCGAGACGCTAGACGGGTAAGGGCGCATCGCCCCCCTTTGGCCCTGACGGGCCTCACCCCCGCGATATCTGAACAAAGAAGAAAGCCAGCGAGGCACAAGCATGACCGACCTGACACCGCGCGAGATCGTCTCGGAACTTGATCGTTTCATCATCGGACAGAGCGATGCCAAGCGCGCCGTCGCCGTGGCGATGCGCAACCGCTGGCGCAGGAAGCAGCTGGGCGACGACCTGCGAGACGAGGTCTATCCCAAGAACATCCTGATGATCGGGCCAACCGGCGTCGGCAAGACCGAGATCAGCCGCCGCTTGGCCAAGCTGGCCAACGCGCCCTTCATCAAGGTCGAGGCGACCAAGTTCACCGAAGTGGGCTATGTCGGCCGCGACGTCGAGCAGATCATCCGCGATCTGGCCGATGCCGCGATGATCGACACGCGCGAGCGGATGCGCGAGGCGGTCAAGGCCCGCGCCCACAAGGCCGCCGAGGAGCGGGTCGTCGAGGCCCTGGCGGGCGAAAACGCGCGCGAAGGCACCCGCCAGATGTTCCGCGACAAGCTGAAGCGCGGTGAGCTGGACGACACGGTGATCGAGCTGGAGGTCCAGGACAACTCGAACCCCTTGGGCGGGATGGAGATGCCGGGCCAGCCGGGCCAGCCCCTGGGCGGCATGATGGACCTGTCGGGGCTGATGAAGGCCTTTGGCGGGCGCCGGGTGCGGCGCAAGGTGACGGTCGCGGAAAGCTATGAGCTGCTGATCGCGGAAGAGGCCGACAAGCTGCTGGACGACGATGCGGTCAAGGCCGCCGCGCTGGAGGCCGTGCAGGAAAGCGGCATCGTCTTCATCGACGAGATCGACAAGGTCTGCGCCCGGACCGAGGCGCGTGGCGGCGATGTCAGCCGCGAGGGCGTGCAGCGCGACCTGCTGCCGCTGATCGAGGGCACGACCGTCAGCACGAAATACGGCGCGGTCAAGACCGACCACATCCTGTTCATCGCCTCGGGCGCGTTCCACGTCGCGAAGCCCAGTGACCTGCTGCCGGAACTGCAGGGGCGCCTGCCGATCCGGGTCGAGCTGCGCGCCCTGACCGAAGGCGACTTCGTCCGCATCCTGACCGAGACCGACAACGCGCTGACCCGCCAGTACAGCGCCCTGATGGCGACCGAGGGCGTCACGGTGACCTTTACCGACGACGGCATCGCGGCCTTGGCGCGGATCGCGGCCGAGGTGAACGGCGCGGTCGAGAACATCGGCGCGAGGCGGCTTTACACGGTGATCGAGCGGGTCTTCGAGGAGCTGTCCTTTACCGCGCCCGATCGCGGGGGCCAGGCGGTCAGCGTGGATGCGGCCTTTGTCGAACAGCACCTGGGCGACCTGTCGCGTTCCACCGACCTGTCGCGCTATGTTCTCTAGGAACCCGCGCCGCGGTGCGGGTGTTGGCTGTCAGAACCTTTAGAGGATGGATCACATGGGTTGGCTATTCAGCATCATCATCTTCGTTCTGGATGTCTGGGCGATCGCCCAGATCATCAACACGAACGAATCGAACAAGACCAAGATCCTGTGGATCCTGCTGATCGTCATCCTGCCGCTGCTGGGCCTGATCATCTGGTATTTTGCCGGACCCAAGGCGAACTACCGGCGCTGAGAAAAGCCCAAAATCCCCGATGCGACGCGCCCCCCTTGCGGGGCGCGTTTTTCATTTCGGCCGGCGCAGATAGACGTAATAGGCGCCTTCGCCGCCGTGGCGGTAATGCGCCGCGGTGACCTGCTGAACGACCATCGACAGGGGCGGGCTGTGCAGCCAGTAGGGCACCTGATGGCGCAGGGCGCCCGGCCGGGTGGGCATCGGCCCGTGATCGCCGCGCCCCTTTCCGGTGATCACCAGGACCAGACGCAGGCCGCCGCCATAGCATGACAGCACGAAATGGGTCAGTTCAGGCTGGGCGGCCGACAGGGTCATGCCGTGCAGGTCGAGGCGCGCCTCGGGGCGCAGCTTGCCCTGGTTCATCTTGCGATGCGTCTTGGCGTCCATGCGCAGGCCGGCGGCGGCCAGCCGTTCGGCAGGCGTCGCGGGCGGCGGCAGCCGGGACGGAGTCGGCAGGGGGGTCTGACCCACGCGGAACCTGGGAAGTGCCGGTGGCGGCACGGCCGACGCCGCCGGGACGACCGGCGGCGCTGCGGGCTGCTTTCCGGCCTCCGGGTCGAGGGTCTTGCGGCCGGGATGGAGAGGAGAAGCGGTGCGGGCCACGCGGGACCACATCTCGCGGTCCTCGGGTGTCAGGCCTTTGCGACGGGGCATCAGCCGGTCGCGACAAGCTGCCAGTTCGGGTCGTTCTGGCCCATCTGCCGGGCAAAGGTCCACAGGTCCTTCTGCTTGCGCGGCGCCTTGGCATCACCCTCGATGACATTGCCCTGCGCGTCACGGGTCGCGGCAATCAACTCGCCCACGAAACGGACCGATATCTCGGCCACACCGGTCGCGGGATCGAATTCCGCCGCGGCCAGCGAGGTTTCGCGCGTGCCCAGATACTGCGCCTGAACCGTCTGCCCATGGGCGGTCCGCTGGTCGATCACGCCCTGGAAGGCTTCGGCAACAGGGTCGGCCAGAAAGGGGCGCACCTCGGTCAGGTCGCCGCGCTCGAAGGCCATCAGGATCATTTCATAGGCGTGCTTGGAGCCGGTCAGGAAGTCGCGGACGCCAAAGTCGGGTTCGACCCGCTTCATCGCGTAAAGGGCCGCGGCAGCCGGGCTGCCGGCCTCGGCGTGGTCGATGACGTCGTGATCGACCTCATCGGCGCTGCCTTCGATCACCTCGAAGCGGGCCGGGCCCGCCGCGGGCTGGTCAACCTGGGGCGGCTCGAACCCGTCGCGGGTCCCCAGCACGTTTCTCAGGCGCAGGATCAGGAAAATCGCGATCCCGGCAAGGACAAGCAACTGGAGAAGCGGGTTGGACATACAGGCGACCTCTGGTCAAAATCACATCGTTTGTATCTGGCAACTGGGTCATTATGTAGGGAGTGCCAGGGCGCAAGTCCAGTTTCCGCGCCGGCAGGAAGGGGAATTCGCATGCGGCTGTTCTGGCTGTTTCTGATCGTTCCGATCATCGAGATCGCGCTGTTCATCCAGGTGGGCGGGCTGATCGGCCTTTGGCCCACGCTGGCGATCGTCGTGCTGACGGCGATCGTGGGCACCGCGCTGATGCGCAGCCAGGGGGCCCATGCCTGGAACGAGATCCAGCGCAGCTTTGGCGAAATGCGCGATCCGACGCGTCCCCTGGCGCATGGCGTGATGATCCTGATGGCCGGGATGCTGCTGCTGACGCCGGGGTTTTTCACCGACACGGTGGGGCTTTTGCTGCTGGTGCCGCGCGTGCGCAATGCGGTGATGCGCCAGATCGGCAAGCGCGTGAAGGTGACGCGCTTTGGCATGGGGGCTGCGACGATGCGACGCGATCCCCACCGCGCGCCCTATGGCGACGGGGTGATCGACGGCGACTTCATCGTGGCCGACCGGGATGAGACGGGTCGCGCGCCTGTCGACCTGCCGCCCGAACTGGACGAACCCGATGCTCCCCGGCCGGGGCGCGGTTCCGGCTGGACCCGCCATTGAGGGCAGGGGGAGGGCCTGCTACAAGCGGGTCCAAGTCCGAATTGGAGAGGTAGGAACATGGCCGACGAGAACACCCAGAACGGCATTGCGGGACAGCCGCAGGCCCAGCAACCGCAATTGCGCATGCAGATCCTGGCACAGTTCATCCGGGACCTGTCCTTCGAGAATGCCGTTGCCCAGAAGGGCGCGCCGACCGGCGAGGTGCAGCCCGAGATCACCGTGCAGGTCAGCCTGGACGCCCGCAAGCGCGGCAGCGACAACCAGTACGAGGTGATCACGAAATACCGCGTCACCTCGACCAACAAGACCGAGGGCAGCACGCTGTTCCTGGCCGAACTGGACTACGGCGGGGTCTTCCAGATCGACGGCGTGCCGCAGGACCAGCTGCATGCCTTTCTGATGATCGAATGCCCGCGGATGCTGTTCCCCTTCGTGCGGCGCATCATCTCGGACCTGACGCGGGACGGGGGCTTTCCGCCCTTCAACATGGACCCCGTGGATTTCGTCGCGCTGTACCGCCAGGAACTGGCACGCCGTGCCCAGCAGGCGCAGCAGGCGCCGGCCGACGTCAAGCTGTCGTAAGGCAGCCGGCCCATGGCCGCACGGCCCCGGCGCGCCTGGCAGCGGATGCTGTCGGGCCGCCGCCTCGACCTGCTGGACCCCACCCCCTTCGACATCGAGATCGGGGACATTGCCCATGGACTGGCCTTCGTGGCCCGCTGGAACGGGCAGACGCGGGGCGACTGGCCCTATTCCGTGGCTGAACATTCGCTTCTGGTGGAACAGATCTTTTCGCGGCTCAATCCCGGGATCGCACCCCAGTGGCGGCTGGCGGCGTTGCTGCATGACGCCCCGGAATATGTCATCGGTGACATGATCTCGCCGGTGAAATCGGCGCTTGGGGCGGAATATGGCGCCATGGACGAGCGTCTGGCCTCGGCCGTCCACCGCCGGTTTGGGCTGCCCGCCGCGCTGCCCGCCCCGATGAAGCGCAAGATCAAGGCTGCCGACCGCGTATCGGCGCGGCTGGAGGCGGTGACGATCGCGGGCTTTGCCGAGCCCGAGGCGCGCCGCCTGTTCCCGGTTCCCGAGGATCACATGCTGCCGGGCCTGCAGATCACCCTGCGGCCCCCGGCCGAGGCGAGACGTGCCTTTCTGGCCTGCTTCGACGGGCTGATCGGGCAGATCGACACCCCTCACATGCAGATATGAAAAAAGGGGCTTTCAATGGCCCCTTTCCACGACACGATGCAGTTCGGATCAGATCGCCAGATCTTCCAGCTGCTTTCCGCTTTCCAGGCTTTCCTGCACCCACCGGGGTTTGCGCCCGCGGCCGGTCCAGGTCATGGTCGGATCATCCGGATTTGCGTATTTGGGGGCAACGGTCCCGCTGCGGCGCACCTTGGTTCCGGTCAGATCGGCCAGGTTGAAGCCATGTTCGCGCGCAGCCTCTTCGATTGCGGTCAAGGCCTCGCGCCGCTTCCGGTCCTCGTAGGAATTGATCGCCCGATCCAGGCGCGAACGAAGATCGCGCATTTCCTTGAGAGACATATTATCGAAGTCGATGCTCATATTCATTCCGGTCTTGCTTTGGGTTGCCGATTTCATATCCGCAATATAGACCGAATTAAATACCTTTCAACATGTTCTTCAGATCAGCGCGGTCCCCTTTTGGCGAGGATGCGCTGAAGCGTCCGCCGGTGCATGTGCAAACGCCGGGCAGTTTCGCTGACATTGCGTTCGCATTGTTCGTAAACGCGTTGGATATGCTCCCACCGGACGCGATCGGCCGACATCGGATTTTCCGGCGGAGGCGGCAGCAATTCGCCGCTGGAAAGCAGCGCCGACGTGACGTCATTTGCATCGGCCGGTTTGGCCAAATAGTCGGTGGCGCCCATTTTCACGGCCGCAACTGCGGTGGCGATGGCCCCATAACCGGTCAGCACAATGATCCGCGCATCCGCGCGCTTTTCCCGAAGGGCCTCGACCACATCCAGCCCGTTTCCATCTTCAAGCCGAAGATCGACCACCGCATAAGCGGGCGCCCTTTTCTCGATCAGCCGCATGGCCCCGGCCACGGTCAGCGACGTTTCCGTCTGGAATCCACGCTTTTCCATGGCTCGTGCCAGGCGGGTGACAAAGATTTCGTCATCGTCCACCAGAAGCAGCGAGGCATCGGGGCCGATCTGCGCGTTCATTTCGTCCATGACTAGCCCTCTTGAATTGGTTTTCGGAATTATCTGTGGATCAGCGCCAGAGCTTTCAAACCCGTGCGACAATACGCCTTAGGCGGCCGCGTCGACGAAACAGCCCGTCCGTTCTGCCACATCTTCGGCTGGCGTGTCGCGCGAAAAGAATTCCACCGTCTTGCCACCCTGCATGACCAAATAGGTATTGGTCATATGATCGACCAAATAGAATTCCTTGTCTTCCTCGTCATGTGCCTTGAAATAATTGCGCCATCCCTGATTGACCGCCGCGATCTCTTCCGGCGATCCGGTCAGACCGATCATGTCGTCCGAGAAAAGGCTGGTATATTCCGCCAGGACATCTGGCGTATCGCGGCGCGGATCGACCGTGATGAAAACGGTCTGCACGTCCTTTCCGGCCTCCTTCAGGATTTCCTCGGCCTCGGCATTGCGCGCGCTGTCCAAGGGACAGACGTCCGGGCAGAATGTATATCCGAAATAAAGCAGGGACGGTTTTGAAAAGACCTCGGCCGAGGTCACGCGCTGCCCGTCCTGCCGCGTCAGGGTGAATTCGGTGCCGAAACTGTCCATGCCCCCGGCCACGGCACTGTTGGTACACTGGGCAAAGGGGTCGGCGGAACGCTGCTGCATCAGGAACAACCCGCCTCCCACCAGGACGCCGACCGCAGCGGCGGTGCCGATCAGCAGGATTTTCCGGTCAGCCACGGCTCAGCTCCTTTTTTGCGTGTCAAAGGCGCGCATTGATCGCCCATCGACCGGCGGGTATCAAGTCATGCATTGTCGCAGAAAAGGCCGAAGATGAACGCAGCACCCGGGCCTGACGACCTGGCGGACCATCCTTTCGGTGCCGGCGATACCCCCCATGCCGAGCCGATCCGCATGCGCACCCTGGTGCTGCTGCGCTGGTTCGCCATCGGAGGGCAGTTGGCTGCCGTCATCATCGCCTGGAGCATGGGCATCGGATTCCCGAAAGCTCCGGTGATGATCCTGATCGCCTTGGCGATTGCGATGAACCTGCGGATGGCCCTGCGCCCGCCCAAGCGGACGTCTCCGGGGCGGGCGGTCCTGCAGTTGAGCTTCGACCTGGTGCAGATCTCGTCGCTGATGGCGCTGACCGGGGGAATGGCGAACCCCTTCGCGCTGCTGGTGCTGGCGCCCGTCACCATCGCCGCCGCTTCGCTGAACGCGCGGCTCGTGCTGGCGCTTGGGCTGGCGACCGTGGCCGTGACATCGGTCGCGGCGGTCTTCGGCGTGCCCCTTCGCGATCCTACGGGCGAAATCTTGCGGCTGGAGCCGATCCTGGCGCTTGGCCACTGGGTCGCGCTGGTGATCGGGGTGGTCTTCTTCGGCGGCTATGCCCATCGCGTGACGGGTGAGCTGTCGGACACGTCGAACGCGCTGTTCGCCACACAGATGGCGCTGTCGCGCGAACAACGCCTGCAGCACCTGGGCGGCGTGGTCGCGGCCGCCGCGCATGAGATGGGGACCCCCCTGGCGACCATCAAGCTGATCGCAGGCGAACTTACGGACGAGCTGAAGGACCGCCCGGACCTGCATGCGGACGTGATCGCGCTGCGCGATTCCGCCGACCGCTGTGCCCAGATCCTGCGCAGCATGGGCCGCGCGGGCAAGGACGACCTGCACATGCGCTCGGCCCCGCTGCGCGCCGTGCTGGAGGATGCCGCCAGCCCCCATGCCGACCGCGGGCCCCTGGTGGAGATCCGCGCCGACGGGCCCTCGATCCGGCGCGACCCGGCGATCATCCACGCCCTGCGCAACCTGATCCAGAACGCGGTGGATTTCGCCGAAAGCCGCGTGGTGATCGAAACGGACGTGACGCCCAATACGCTGACCGTGACGATCCGCGACGATGGTCCCGGCTATCCTCCCGCGCTTTTGTCGCGAATCGGGGACCCCTATCTCAGTCGCCGCTCCGAGGCGCAACGCGGCAGCTACGAGGGCATGGGCCTGGGGCTTTTCATCGCCAAGACGCTGCTGGAACGGTCGGGGGCACGGCTGTCCTTCGCCAATGGCGGACCGGGGGCGGTGGCTTCGGTCCGCTGGCCGATCGAGCGCATCGAGGCGCAGGATCGGCTGGCCTTGGCGCAGAATCCGACCATCGAGATCTGAATATCTTAACCGACTGTTAACAATGCCTGACCTATGCTTCCCCCAAACAAGCTGAGGGTCTTGCTTTGAACATTCATGGTGCGGTTTTTCTGGTCGTGACGATGATTTGTGGCATCCTGTCGGTGCTGCTGGCGGTGGGGGTGATCCGGCTGTGGGACGGCTGGCGGTCTGGCCGGGGGCGGTCCGTCTCTGCCAATGCGCTGGAGGGCAGGATCCAGCCCACGGTCTTCCTGTTCCGCCAAGAGCGGGTGGTGGATGCCACGCCCCCTGCCCGCGCTCTTTTGGATCGAATCGGCGGCAGCGGCGACGACTGGCCGCGCCTGATGAAATGGGTCGGCCCGCGCTTTCCCGATGCACTCGACCGCCTGTCGCAACTGGCGCGCATCGGGCGGGTCGAGGTGACGGGTGACCAGGGCCACGGCAGCGCGGCGCTGCGCCTGGTGGCCGAGGATCTGGGCGAACAGCTGTGGCGCCTGACGATCACCGACCCGGCGGCCGAGCATTCTGGCATCATCGTCGATTCGATGTCCCTCCAGGCAATGGAGGAGGAGCTGCACCTGTTGCGCGGCGCGCTGGATCAAACGCCGATGCTGGTCTGGCGCCTGGATGCCGAGGAACAGGTCACCTGGGCCAACGCGGCCTATCTACGCCGGGCCGAGGCTCGCAGCGAGGGGGCATTGGGGTGGCCGCTGCCGCGCCTTCTGGATGCGCCGAAGCCGGTTCCGGGGGCCGGCGCACAGACCCGCCGCGCCGCATTGGAGGACCACGGCATCGTCTCGTGGTACGACTGCCACAGCCACCGCATGGGCGACGAGGTAATGATGTTCGCCCTGCCCGCCGACGCCGCAGTCCGGGCCGAACGCAGCCTGCGGGAATTCGTGCAGACGCTGACCAAGACCTTTGCCGACCTGCCCATCGGCCTTGCGATCTTCGACCAGCACCGGAACCTGCAGCTGTTCAACCCGGCGCTGATCGACCTCACCGGACTGCCCACCGGATTCCTGACCGCACGCCCGACGCTGTTCGACTTCCTGGACCAGCTGCGCGAACAGCGCATGGTGCCCGAGCCCAAGGATTACCGCAGCTGGCGCCATCACATGGCCAGCCTGGAGAATGCCGCCGCAACCGGCCACCATGTCGAGACCTGGTCACTGCCCGGCGGGCAGACCTATCGCGTCACCGGCCGCCCCCATCCCGACGGCGCGGTGGCCTTCCTGTTCGAGAACATCACTTCGGAGATGTCCCTGACCCGCAAGTTCAGGGCAGAACTGCTTCTGGGCGCGCATGTGCTGGACGGGCTGGAGGATGCACTGGCGGTCTTTGCGTCAACGGGGCAGCTGGTCCTCAGCAACAATGCCTATCGGCTGCTCTGGGGCACGCCGGCCGGCACCATGGCCGAGATCATTGCCGGATGGGAAGGGGCCACCGCGGTCGGACCGGGCTTTGCGGCGCTGCGCGAAGCCCTTCTGGATGCGGAGGCCGGGGAACCGGCCAGCGGCGCCATGGCCGGTCCCCAGGGGCAATTGCTGGGCTGGACGGTGACCTCGCTGTCGGGCGGCAGGAAGATGCTGCGCTTTCGGGCGGCATCGGGACAGTCCTCAGCCTCCACCACCGCGATCATGACTGCCGCCGACAGGGATGAGGCGCTGCCCGCGCTCCGCGCCCTGCCCAGTGCCATCGGCGCCGACTGAACAGGGCGCCTCAATAGTCACGCTCGAAGAACACCCCCAGCGAGCTGCTGCCATCGCTGGCAACCGATCCCCGGGCCCGCAGGGACTCGGTGATGTCCAGGTTCAGGTTGATGGTGGAACGCCCGCCCTCGCCCACCGACAGGTCGGTATAGACGTTCTCGGACAGATAGCGCCCGGCCCGCAACTCGATATTGCCCTCGTCATCCGTGGTCAGGTCCAGGTCGTCCAGCCCGGCACTGTCGCGCAGGTTGCCGATGATCCCGTCGCCGCCACGCCCGGCCAGCACCGCGATCGCATTGGCCAGCTGGGCGGCCTGCAGCGGGCTGATGCTGTCCAGCCCGCGCCCGAACAGCAGCTGCGACAGCACCTCCTCCTGCGGCAACTCAGGCGAGGATTCAAAGGTGATCTCGGGGTCGCGCACCTCTCCGTCGATGATGATGCGGGTGGTGATGCCGTCGCGCTGCGTTTCGGCGACCAGCCGGATCACCGGGATCAGGCTGCCCTGCAGTTCGACCAGACCTTCGGTCAGGGTAAAACGGTTGCCCAGCAGATCCACCCGGCCCCGGATCAGTTCCAGGTTGCCGATGGGAACGACATTGCGCGTGGTGCCGCGGATCTGGAATTCTCCGCCCAGTTCCGCATCGATCCCCCTGCCCCGGATGAAGACCCGGTTCGGCGCCGTGATGGTCAGGTCCAGCCGCGGCGGATTGGGCGGCGGCGTGGCAGGCGGCCCCGCCAGCCCGGCATCGGCCGCAGCCTGGCTGGGATAGCCCTCCAGCCCCGCCCGCGCCCGCGTCGCGCGCACCGGCGGCCGTTGGCTGCCGACATGGGTGATGTCGGGGATCGCCCGCGCGCCGCCCAGACCGGTGGCCGGGATGCGGATCTCGGTCTCGCCTAGCGCGATCCGGCCCGACACCAGCGGCCCCCCCGCATTGGAGCCCGCGATGCGGATGTTCCCGCTGGCGCTCGTTTCATAGAGATTGGGGTCGCGCAGCACCACCTCGTCCAGGGCGACGCCGATGTCCAGCGTGCCGGCCTGCAGGTCTATCGGGCCGCTCAGCGTCAGCCGCCCGCCGGCCGCAACCTCTGCGGCACCCTCCACCTGGATCCGGCCGCTCTGGAAGGCGGCGGTGAGGTCCATATCCTCGAGCCGCAGCCCCAGGCCCGGATCGGCCAGCTGCCCATCCTGCAGGCGAACCTGCCCTGACAGCGATTCCAGCGAGGGCGACCCCTGAAGGCGCAGATTGATGTCCAGCGGTCCCGAAACGCTGCGCGTCCGGAGGGAGGCATTGGCCAGCGCCGAATCCGCGCTGCCCGTGATCGCCAGGTCGGCATCGGAGCCGTCCCGCGCCACCGTGCCCACGATGTCCAGGTCGGTGCTTCCCGGCGCGGTTGCGTTCAGGTCCAGCGCGAAATTCGCCCCCTCTTCGCGCACGGTGCCGGTTACTGTGGCAGGTCCGGGAAGCTGAGGCACCAGCAGGCCCAGATTGCCAAGCCGCGCATCCAGGTTGATCCCGCTCTCGGGTGCGCCATCGGCGCTGACGGTCAACTGAGGGTTGGTCACCTGCAGACGCTGGACCGAGATTCCCTCCGCCCCTTGGCTGGCGGCCAGGTCGAAGCTGGTCTGCCCCGCCAGCAGCGGGTCGATCCGGGGCTGGCCCAGGGACAGGCCGTTGGCGGTCCCGGTCGCCTCGATACGGCGGGTGGTTCCGTCATCCGTCAGTTGCACATCGGCGTTCAGGGCGCCCGAGATGCCGTTGCCCAGAAAGCGCAGATCGTCCGCGTTCACCTGGGCCGTCACATCCGTCGCCCCCGCGCCCACCTGTCCCGAGGCCGTGGCGGCGAGGCGCGGGTTCTCGATCTGGGCGGTCTGGATGGTAAAGACGCCATCCTGTTCGGTCGCCGTCACCGCAAGGCGCGTGTCGCCCTCCAGCGCACCATCGACCTGGGCCTGACCAAAGGACAGGTCGCGGCCCGTGCCGGTCAGCTCCAGCCGCCGGATGCCGTCGCCGACCTCGCGAAAGCTGCCTTCGGCCTGCAGGGCTCCCTGCCAGCCGGGACCGAAGGGCGCCAGCGACGCGATCTCGACGTCGGCCGTCAGGTCCGTCACGCCGGAACCATAGACGCCCTGGACGATGGCGTTCATCTGCTGGTTCGTCAGCTGGCCTTCCGAGATCGTGATCACGCCGTCCTGTTCGGTCGCGCGGACGTCAAGGCGTGTCGTGCCGGTCAGTGCCCCATCGACGCTGGCCTGGCCCAGGGACAGGTCCTGCCCCTCGCCCGTCAGCTCGATCCTGCGCAGGCCGCCCTCCTCGCTCAGGCGCGCCTGGCCGGTGAAACCGCCCGACCACCCCTCCTGCAGGTCCGACAGGTCGACGATCGTGAATTCAGCGTCCAGATCACCCTGGGCCAGATCACCCTCGGCGGTGGCGCTCAGCTGGGGGTTCGACAGCTGGAAGCTGTCCAGCTTGTAGCTGTCCCTGCTTTCGCTGGCGATCAGGGTCAGGTTGGTCTGGCCGCGCAGGGCGTTGTCCAGCGCCTCGATGCCAAGACGCAGATCCTCGGCCTCGCCGCTGACGGTCAGGCGGCGCTGGCCAGCGGGTCCGTTCAGGGCCGCTTCGGCCTCCAGCGAACCGCCGAAGTCAGGGTCGGCATCCGCCAGCGACGGCATCGAGATCCGCGCGGTCAGATCGCTGGACAGGCTGCTGATCAGGCCCTGCGCCTCGGCCGTCAACCGGCTGGCATTGAGGGTCAGGTCCTCGATCTCGATCCCTGTCTCGTCCCGGCGGGCCTCCAGGTTGATGGTCGAGCGTCCGCCCAGCAGCCGGTCCAGTTGCGGCTGGTCCAGTGCTATATCGGTGCCGGTCACCTGCGCATCCAGGTCGAAGCTGCGGTTCAGGACGACGTAATACCCCTCGACCGAGGCATTGGCGGCCCCGGTCAACTGGCGGTCCGCCAAGGCCGACAGGCGTGACAGGTCACTGTAGCGGGCGTCCATGTCGACCGAGACCGTGATGCCGCTGGACAGGCCCGAGACCAGCATGTTTCCGGTCAGCCCATAATCGGGACCGGTGATCGACAGGCCGGTGATGTCGACGGCATTACCGGGGGTAAAGTTAAACTCCGCCTCGCCGGCGATCCGGTCGCCGATGGCGGCGGCCAAGCCCGGTTCGGCGAAGGACAGCTGTTCCGCCGCGAACTGCACCCCGCCGGTCACCTCCGACAGGGCACCGTCGGCCAGCACGACCTCGCCCGCACCGTCCAGCTCCAGCGCGCCCAAGGCGACATCGCCCAGGTTCAACTGGCCCACACGGCCGTCCAGGGTCCAGCCCTGCCCTTCGGAGGCGTCATAGTCCAGCGACAGGCGTCCGGATTCGACGGTCGTGTCTTCTCCTGCGAAAGGCAGGGGGACGGGCAGCTGCGCGGCCTCGGCGTCGCGTCCTAGCGTCACCAGCAGCTGCGCGCGCTGCGGCGCCGACTGATCATTGGTCGACAGCGAGCCTTCGATGCGCAGCGCCTCGGTACGGATGTCCAGGACGGGAATTTCAAGGCGTCCGGTCTCGGCCCGCCAGCCCTCGGCCCGCAGCTGGGTTTCCTGGCCGAAGAAGGCGCGATCCTCGGGGCGCAGCAAGGTGGCGACATCGCCGCCCAGCTCGAACCGGAATGCCGTGCCGGCGGTGCCATCCTCAGCCGTCTCGCCACTGGCGCTGACCTGACCCGTGATGCGCGGCTGGCCATTGGTGGCCAGCCGGATGTCGGCCGCGAAATCGCGGATTTCGCCCTCGCCGCTGATCTGGGCGGTCACGGCGGGACGGTCGTAGATATTCACCAGGTTGACCAGGATGCCGTCGGCAGCCTCGTCCAAGCCCAGGTTCAGGCGCAGGATCTGCGTCTCGTTGGAGTAGCCCGCGTCCAGGACGAACTGGCCGCGCGGGCCGTCCAGGCGGTCGATGGTCAGCTGCGCCTGGCCTTCGCCCCCTTCCAGGCTCATGCCGCCACTGACGCGCAGGGCGGCCGCGACGCCGATCACCGGCTCGCCCAGGACGACGCGATCCGCCTGGATGCGCTCGATCTCCAACGAGACCGGCAGTTCGGGCAGGGCAAAGACCGGCGCCTCGGCCTGGACCTGCGACTGTTCCCCCTGCGGCAGGCGCGGCAGCAGGATCTCGGCTGCGGACAGTTCAGCGATCTCGATCCGGCGGCGCAGCAGGGCCGAGCGGTTCCACTGGATCGCCCCGTCGCGCAGGGTCAGCCAGACGCCCTCCTCATCGGCGATGCGGATTTCCGAGAATGTTGCCCGCGAGGACAGGGCGCCTTCGAATCCGTCGATCACCACGGTGCGTCCGGCGCCTGACAGGTTGCGCTCCAGAAGGCCGGTCAGGAAGCCTCGGTCATCCTCGATCTGCTCCGACAGTTCGGCCGCGCTCTGGGCCAGCACTGCAAGCGGAAAAAACAGGGCAAAGACATAGATCCAGAACCTGCGCATCAGAATGCCTGCCCCAAGCCAAGGTAAAGCTGAACGCCGCTGCCGGTGTCACCGCTGACCGGTCCCGCAACATCAAAGCGCAGCGGACCGACCGGCGTGTCATAGCGCACACCGACGCCCGCCCCCGCATGATCGCCGCCCTCGCCCTCGAACCCGCTGTCGGTCCAGACACGGCCGTAATCGGCAAAGGCCACCAGCCCGATCCGTTCGCGGACCTGAAAGCGCAGTTCGGCCGTGGCATTCGCCACGCTCACGCCGCCGGTCTTGATCGGGTCGCCGTCAGGCCCCGAAATCGTCTCGACCCCAAGTGCCTGGAAGGGATGGCCGCGCACCGTGCCGCCACCGCCCGAGTAGAACAGGTAGTTGCGCGGCGTCCGGTCGATGTCCGACTCGAAGACGCTGCCAAGCCGCGCCCGTCCCGCCAGGGTAAAGCGGTCATCCCCCCCGAACGAGCGGAAGGCCCGCCCCTCGGCCAGCGCGCGCGCGCCCGAGCCGGTCTCCTCAAAGCCCTTGAAGGGGGTCAGCTCGCCCGACAGGTAATAACCGCGCTTGGCATCGGTGGGCTCGTCGCGCTGGTCCCAGATCACCTCTATCGGCAGTGCCAGAACCTTGAAGTCGGTCTGGCCATTGGCATCGAACACGCGCGAGAACTGGTACTGGGCCGAAATGTCGCCCGTCAGCCGGTCGCTGAAGATATGGCTGAAGCCCAGGGCCAGGCTGGCGGTATCCTCGTCGTAATCCTCTTCGCGCATGCGGGCGGCGCGGGCCTCGACATAGCCGGTCGTGTCGGCGGTGATCGTGGCGGGGCGGTCGATGCGGATCGTCAGTTCGTCGTCGCGTTCGCTGGTTTCCGAGCCGATGTCCTTGACCCGCCCGTCGATGCGCAGCCGCTCGCCGCCGCGCAGCAGGTTGCGATGCATCCAGTAGGACGAGATCATGATCCCGTCGGTATTCGACACCTCGAAGCCGGCGCCGATGCGGCGGGGCGCCTGTTCCACGACGGTCAGGTCCACGTCCAGGGTATCGCCCGGCCCAAGGGTCTCGGCCTCTTCCAGGGTGACGGCGGAAAAGACGCCGCTGCGGCGCAGGCGCTTGCGGACCGTGTCCAGATCCTCGGGGTCGAACTGCTGGCCTTCGGGAAAGCCGGCGATCTTGCGCAGCCGACGGTCGTTCAGGCGCTGGTTGCCGCTGACGCTCATCCGGCCAAAGGTGACGCGGGGGCCCGGGTCCAGCGCGATCCGGCTGTCGACGCGGGCAGTGTCGTGGTCGGCCACGATCTGCTGATCCGCCAGGTCGGCTTTCGCATGACCCTGGCTGCGCCAGCCCTCGACGCCGGCCACGGCGGCGCGGCGGATGACACCCGTGCCCGCGACCTCGTTCAGGGCATAGCCTGCGGGAATGTCGGTTTCGGGGGCGAGCGGCGCCATGGCCGCACGGGAAAAGCGGAAGGCCCGCCCCGGCTGGACCGCCACCACGACGCGCTGCACCACCTGCGGCGCGTCCAGGGGCGCGACCTGCGCCGCCTCGACCCCGTCCAGCAGGATGTTGACGGTGCTGTCGTAATAGCCCTCGTCATAAAGCAGGCCCAGGATGCGCGCGTAATCGGCACGGGCGGCGGCCAGAACATCCTGGCCGGTGGTGCGGTCCTCGGCCAAGGCACTGGCAACCAGCGAGGAGCGCCGGATCTGCGCCGCCAGGCCGTCATCGCCGCCGGAAACTTCGATGTCCAGCGCGACTGGACCCTCGGCTTCACTGCCACGGCTGAACAGGCCAGAGAAGGGTGAGGACGACTGGCCCCATGCCGCCGCAACACCCCCGCCGATGGCCGTCGAGGCCATCAAGATCGCCGTCAGATATGCCCGCATCCTGCGCCCCGGTTCTTTTTGCTTGTGGCAATTGAAACAGGATCAATGCGGGGAATCCAGCAATAGTTGCCGTTCCGCGCCGCCTCCGGGATGATCTTTGCGAGAGCCGGCCGCCCTCAGCCCAAGGCCGCCAGGCAGCCGTGCAGCGCGGCCATGTCGTCCCGGATCAGGAAGATCGGCGTGTTTTCAGGAATGTGGCGCATATGTTCCTGGGCCAGGAAGGCCGGCTGGAAACGGTCCATCCGGTCAGCGATGCTGCGGCCCACGCTGCCGGCCAGGAACATCCCCTCCAGCGGCATGAAGCGCAAGGCCAGCTCGCGGCACAGAAGCCCGACCAGTTCGGTGAAGAAGTCATAGGTGGCGATGGCCTGGGCATCGCCTGCCTCGGCGGCGCGGGCGATGTCCTCGCTGCGCACCGGGTCCGTGTTCGTCATCGCGGCGTGCAGGCGCGACAGGCCGCGGCCGGCAAAGGTTTCCTCGGTTGAGAAGAAGCCCTGCGCCGCATCGGCGCCCACCCGGTCGATCAGGCGCCACATGATGTTGGCCGGAAGGTGGGTGTGCCCCTCCTCGGCCTCCAGGGCGGTGATCGCACCGCCGGGCAGCACGCGCACCGCGCAGACGTTGAAGCCGGTGCCAAGGCCCACGACCAGCGCCTGCCCGTTGCGGGCGCGGTCCTGCGGCGCCTCGCGCAGCACCGCCACGCCGTCACCGGCCAGCGCCGGCGTGGCAAAACCCAAGGCGGTCAGGTCGTTGATCAGGCGCGCCTGATCGGCATCGGCCAGGCGCGCCAGGTTGTCCTCGTCAAAGAACCAGTCGCGGTTGGTCAGCCGCGCGCGGCCGCCGCTGACCGGCCCCGCCACGGCGATGCACATGGACGAGATATGGGGCCCGTGCTGCTCGGCCAGGAACTGCCGCACCACGTCGTCGAAGCTGGCAAAGTCGTCCCCCTTGAAGCGGGTGACCGTGCTGGCATCGATGGACCCGTTGCGGGCGATCGCCAGCCGCGCATTGGTGCCACCCACATCACCCAGAAGCATCGCCATCGCCGTCACCTCGTCCTCAGTTCAGCCGTTCACCGTCCTTAGGCGAAAAATACGACACTTTCGAGAGGTCGAATGCCAGCGGAAACGGCTGGCGCGCCCGAACCGCGCTTTCGGCACGCAGGCGTGCAGTGACCGGCTTGCCGCCCAGATGGGTGACGGCAAAGGTGTCGGCGCCCGCCGGTTCGACGATCTCGATCATCACGTCGCCGCCGGCACCCTGGGCGGTGCCGGGCAGATGGGCGTTGCCGGTGGCCTCGTGGATGTCCTCGGGGCGGACGCCCAGCACGATCTCGGCCGGCAGGTCGCGGGCCACCGGGTCGGTGATGACCAGGGGCGCATCGCCGGCACGGTCGATCTCGATCCGGGTCTGGCCGGCTTCGGAGCGGACGCGCGCCGGGATCAGGTTCATCGCCGGGCTGCCCATGAAATCGGCCACGAACATGTTGGCGGGCCGGTTGTAGATCTCGGCCGGGGTGCCGATCTGCTGGATCACGCCGCCCTTCATGACGACGATCTTGGTGGCCAGCGTCATCGCCTCGATCTGGTCATGGGTGACATAGACGATCGAGGCGTTCAGGTCCTGGTGCAGCTTCTTGATCTCGGTCCGCATGGAGACGCGCAGCTTGGCGTCCAGGTTCGACAGCGGTTCGTCGAAAAGGAACAGCTTGGGGTCGCGCACCAGGGCGCGGCCCATGGCGACGCGCTGGCGCTGGCCGCCCGACAGCTGGCCCGGCTTGCGGTTCAGGAGGGGCTCGATCTGCAGCTGGCGCGCGACCTCGGCCAGCTTCTTCTCCTGCGTGGGCTTGTCGACCCCGCGCACCTTCATGCCGAAGGTGATGTTCTTGGCCACCGACATGGTCGGGTAGAGCGCGTAGGACTGGAACACCATCGCGATGTCGCGGTCCTTGGGCGACACGCCGGTCACGTCGCGATCGGCGATGCGGACCGTGCCGCCGGTGATCGGCTCCAGCCCCGCGATGCAGTTCAGCAGGGTCGATTTCCCGCAACCCGAGGGGCCGACCAGCACCAGAAAGTCGCCCTCCTCGATGCTGATGTTGATGTCGTGCAGAATATGGGTCTCGCCATAGGCTTTCTGCAGGTGGTCGATTTCGAGGATCGGCATGGCTTATCCCTTGACGCTGCCGGCGGTCAGGCCGCGGATGAAGTATTTGCCGGCGACGACATAGACCAGCAGCGTGGGCAGCGCGGCGATGATCGCGGCGGCCATGTCCACGTTGTAGGCTTTGACGCCGGTGGTGGAGTTGACGATGTTGTTCAGTGCGACCGTCACGGGCTGGCTGCCCGGTCCGCTGAAGCTGACGCCGAACAGGAAGTCGTTCCAGATCTGCGTGAACTGCCAGATGACCGAGACGGTGATGATCGGCAGCGAGATCGGCAGGAAGATCGACCAGAAGATGCGGAAGAACCCCGCCCCGTCGACCTTGGCCGCGCGCACCAGTTCCTGGGGGATGGTGACATAGTAGTTGCGGAAGAACAGCGTGGTAAAGCCCAGGCCATAGATCACGTGGACGAAGATCAGCCCCGGAATGGTGCCCGCCAGCCCCATCAGGCCCAGCATCTGCGCCATCGGCAGCAGGACGACCTGGAACGGGATGAAGCAGCCGAACAGGATCGCGGCAAAGAACAGGTTCGCGCCCCGGAACCGCCACTGGGCAAAGACATAGCCGTTCAACGCGCCGACGATGGTGGACAGCAGCACGGCCGGCACCGCCATCAGGACGCTGTTCCAGAAGAAGGGCCGCAGCCCCTCGCACTGGGTGCCGGCGCAGGCGGTGGACCAGGCCTCGGCCCAGGGGGCGAAGGTGATCTCGCGCGGCAGGGCCAGAAGGCTGCCGGTGCGGATTTCCTCGAGGGTTTTCAGGGAGGTCGTCAGCATGACGAACAGCGGCATCAGGTAGAACAGCGCGAAGAGGATCAGGATGCCATAGAGGCCCCAGCGCAGCAGGGTTTTACTGGTCACGGCGCGGCCTCAATTCGCTATAGAGGTAAGGAACGACGATGGCGAAGATGACGCCCATCATGATCATCGCGCTGGAGGCAGCCTGGCCCAGATCCCCGCGCGAGAAGGCCATCGCGTACATGTAGGTGGCCGGCAGGTCGGTCGCATAGCCGGGCCCGCCATTGGTCAGCGCGATCACCAGGTCGAAGGCCTTGATGGCCAGGTGGGCCAGCACGATGAAGGCCGACAGAAAGATCGGCGCCATGGTCGGGATGATGATGGCGGAATAGATGCGGTGCGTGGGAATGCCGTCGACCTGGGCGGCGCGGATGATTTCCGTGTCCACCGACCGAAGGCCGGCCAGGAACAGCGCCATCACAAAGCCCGACGCCTGCCAGACGGCGGCCAGCACGATGGTGTAGATCGCCATTTCCGGCCTGATCAGCCAGTCGAAGGTGAAATTCTCGAAGCCCCAGCTGCGCACGGCGGCCTGGATGCCCAGGCCCGGGTTCAGGATCCATTTCCACGCGGTGCCGGTCACGATCAGCGACAGGGCCATGGGATAGAGGTAGACGGTGCGCAGCACGCCCTCGGCCCGGATCTTCTGGTCCAGGAAGATCGCCAGCATCAGGCCGATCACCATCGAGATGACGATGAACAGGCCGCCGAAGATGAACAGGTTGTTCATCGCCACGTCCCAACGCGGGGCGGCGAACAGGCGTTCGTATTGCCCGATCCCGTCCAGCTCGTAGCGCGGCATCAGGCGGGATTTCGTGAAGCTGATCCAGGCGGTCCAGGCGATGAAGCCGTAGACGAAGACCAGGATCGCCACGAAGGACGGCGCCAAGACGAACTTGGGCACGTTGCGTTCAAGCCATTCCATGTCGGATAAACCCCTAAAGAAAAACCCCGCGCCCTGGCGTCTCGCCCGGGCGCGGGGCAGGTCACGCCGTCATCACATCGCGTTGGCGACGGCGTCTGCCAGCTGTTGCACGGCGTCTTCCGACGACATGTCGCTGTTGAAATGCGCGGTCACCACGTCGGTGATCGCACCGGCCGGCGCGCCGCGGAGCGCCATGCCATGGGCATAGGAGGGCAGCAGCGAGCCGTCCTGGGCGCCCGCGTTCATCGCTTCCGAAGATTTCTTGGCGCAATCGTCGAAGTCGTCCAGCGCCACGTCGGTGCGGGCCGGGATGGAGCCCTTGTTCAGGTTGAAGGTCTTCTGGAACTCGGGGCCCATGATCAGCTTGGCCAGCAGTTCCTGGCCCTGCTGCTTCTCCTCGCCGTCCAGCTCGAAGAAGGCGAAGCTGTCGACGTTGTAGAGGAAGCCTTCGCCCGGAGTCTGGGCGCAGACGAAATCGACGCCCGGCTCCTTGCCCGCGGCCAGGAATTCGCCCTTGGCCCAGTCACCCATGATCTGGAAGGCGGCTTCGCCGTTCATGACCATGGCGGTCGCCAGGTTCCAGTCGCGGCCCGAGAAGTTGTCGTCGACATAGCCGCGGATGGTCCGCATCTGGTCGAAGACCTGCTTCATCGTGTCCGAGGTCAGCGCCTCGGGGTCCAGGTCGACCAGCGCCTTCTGGTAGAACTCGGGCCCGCCCAGGCCCAGAACGACGGTTTCGAAGATCGTCGCGTCCTGCCAGTTCTGGCCGCCATGGGCCAGCGGCGTCACGCCCGCGGCCTGCAGCTTTTCGGCGGCGGCGTTGAATTCCTCCCAGGTGGTCGGCATCTCGATGCCATGCTCGTCCAGGATCTGCTTGTTGCCCCAGATCCAGTTGACGCGGTGAACGTTCACGGGGGCCGCGCACCAGGTACCTTCGCACTTCATGTGCTCGGCGATCTGCGCGGGCAGGACCTCCGCCCAACCGTTCGCCTCGGCCACCGAACCGATATCGGCTAGTCCGGTCTCCTCGTACCATTCCTGGATCGCCGGGCCCTTCAGCTGCACGGCGGTGGGCGCGTTGCCCGACAGGACGCGGGCCCGCAGCGCGGTCATCGCGGCATCGCCGCCGCCGCCGGCCACGGGCATGTCGGTCCAGGTGCCGCCTTCGGCCGCGAACTGCTCCTGCAGGACGGCAACCGACTTGGCCTCGCCGCCCGAGGTCCACCAGTGCAGCACTTCGGCGGTGGGTTCGGCCATCACCGGCCCAGCCAGCATCACGGCGGTCGAGGCCGCCAGCACGGATTTCATGTTCATGGATCCTCCCAGATCATCTCCGCGCGGATTCGGTGATCCGCGTGTGGGATCATCATGCCAAAGTCGCAGCCATGATCGCAACGCAGGATAGCCTTGCAGCGGCCAGATTCCGCGGCGTTATGTTACAAACTGTTACGAAGCTTCGCCTGCCGGTGCTATTGCGGCCCCGAGGGAGACCAAGGATGAGCCTGCACCGCCTGCTGCTGGTCGAGGATGACGCCGACATGGCCGCCATGCTGGCGGCCTATCTGCAACGCCAGGGCTTTCACGTCACCCGGGCGGACAGCCGCGACGGCACGCTGGCCGCGCTGAGGTCGGGACGCGTGGACCTGATCCTGCTGGACGTCTCCCTGGGCCCCGACAACGGCGTGCAGATCTGCGCCGAGATCCGCGAGGCGCAGGACGTGCCGATCATCATGGTCAGCGCGCTGTCGGCCGACCACCAGCGCATGGCGGGATACGAGGTGGGCGCCGACGATTACATCGCCAAGCCATTCAACCCCGACCTGCTGCTGGCCCGGATCCGGGCCGTGCTGCGCCGAGCGGGCCGCGCGCCCAGCCTGTCGCATCGCCGGCGCGACAGCGTGTTGCGCTTTGCCGGCTGGCGCTATGACGCGCGGCGCGACGAGGTGACGGCGCCCGGCGGTTGGCAGGTGTCGCTGTCTTCGCGCGAAACCGCGCTGCTGCGGGTCTTCCTGGCCAATCCGCTGATCCCGCTCACGCGTGAGGAGATCGCCGCCGCGCTGGACGATGACGAGGCCGCCGAGGGGCGCGCCATCGACGTGCTGGTCGGCCGGCTGCGCCAGAAGACCGACCCCGCCCTGATCCGGACCGAGCGCGGCACCGGCTATGTCCTGTCGGCCGAGGTGGCGTCCGAGGATGCCTAGCCGCGGAAGCCTGCGTGTGCTGGCCAGCCTGTGGGTGGTGCTGGCGATGCTGGCGGGCGGCGCGTCGGTCTGGCTGTGGATGGCCAGCGACGCCGCCTGGCGCGCGCATCTGGACCGCGCCTATATCGCCGGCCTCGCGCTTTACGACAGCCTGGAGAACGGCAGCGCCCTGCCCCAGGGCCTGTCGATCAGCCAGACCCGCGAGGCCCCCGTCACGCCGCAGGGCTGGCGCGAGACGCTGATCACGCTGACCGGCGGCGGCCGGCCCGACCTGTCGCGCGGCGACCGGCTGTCGGTCCGCATCCAGTCGCCGGACATCCTCTATCCGGCGGCGGGGGTGGAAAGCGTGGGCGGCGGCAGCCAAGCAGCGGGGCTGGCCTCGGTCACCCGCACCCTGGCGAGGTTCTGCAGCGAGCCGCGCCTCTTCGTGCAGCAGGATACGGGCCCGTGGTTCCAGGTGCGGGGCAGCCCGGTCTGGGGATGCGATGCCGCGCCGCCCGACCGGCGGCTGCTGGCGGGGGCGCTGCTGCTGGGGGCGCTGGCGCTGCTGCTGGGCTGGGTGGCCGAGGTCTCGGCCGCCTTCACGGCCTTTGCCGCCGCCCTGCGCGACCACCGCGCCCGCAATGCCGCCCTGCCCGTTGGCGGCGTCGAAGAACTGCGCCAGACCGCCGAGGCCGTGAATGCCTATGTGGCCCAAGACCGCGCGGCGCTGGAAAACCGCGCCCTGGTCCTGTCGGGCGTCAGCCACGACCTGGGCACGCCCGCGACCCGCCTGCGCCTGCGCAGCGCCCTGATCGAGGACGAGGCCCTGCGCGCCCGGCTGGAACATGACATCGACGAGATGACCACGATGATCGACGGCGTCCTGACCTATACCCGTGCCGAGATCGGGGCCGAGCCGTTTCGCCGCCTGTCCCTGACCTCATTGGCCGAGGCGGTGGTGGCCGATTACCAGGATGTGGGCCTGCCCGTCACGCTGCGCCGGGCCTCGCCCCGCCCTGCCCGCGCCGGCACGCTGTTCGCGCGCAGCCTGACCCGGCCGACGGCGGAATCTCATGCGATCCTGATGCGGGGTCAGCCGACATCGCTGCGCCGCGCGCTGTCGAACCTGATCGACAATGCGCTGAAATACGGACGCGAGGCCGTGGTGCTGATCGATGGCGACGCCGACGAGGCCTGGATGACCGTCACCGACCGCGGATCGGTCCTGACCCAGGACGACCTGGCGCGGCTGACCGGTGCCTTTCAGCGGGGCGGGAATGCGGGCGGCGCGACGGGGGTCGGGCTGGGGCTGGCGATCGTGTCGACCATTGCGGCGCAACATGGCGGGCGGTTGGAATTTCACCGCGCACCCGAGGGGCTGGAGGCGCGCCTTGTGCTGGCGCGCACGTGGGCGTGACCTGGGGTCACGGGAACCGGCCCAGCAAATCCTGCGTTTTGACTGCATATCCGCATTCGGAACCCAATGAAAGGCCTTGGACCATGACCCGCACCGCCCCCCGCATCGCCCGCCTTGCAGTGGCCGGCAGCGTCGCGCTGCTGACGGCCATGCCCGCTCTGGCTGCCAGCCGCCCCGACCAGCCCGTCCAAGGCTGGAGCGCGATGCAGGGCACCGATCCCGCCACACTGCTGGACGACGTGCAGACCATGCCCGTGTCGGAACTGGCGGTCGAGGATCAGCCCTATTGCGCCACCGACGACGAGATCGCCAAGACGCTGGCCAAGGACTTCAACGAACGTCCCGTGGACACGGCCGGGGCCGGCGGGACCGAGTTGTGGGGGTCCGACCAAATGGGAACCTGGACGCTGGTCGCGGCGCGCGCCGATGACACCAGCTGCATCATCGCCTCGGGCATCGGCTACAGCGACCAGAAGAACGCGGCCCTGTTCTATCGGACCGCCGGCCTCTGATCACCCGACACGGCGCAGGAAGGCGCGGGTCCGGTCGTCCTGCGCACGCCCGAACATCTGTTCGGGCGGTCCCTGTTCAACGATCCGGCCGCCTTCCATGAATACAACCCGATCCGCGATTTCTCGGGCGAATTGCATCTCGTGGGTCACGATGAGCATCGTCTGACGGCCGTCGGCAATGCGTCGGATCAGGTCCAGAACCTCGCCCACCCATTCCGGGTCCAAGGCGCTGGTCGGTTCATCAAACAGCATCAGGTCGGCGTCCAGCGCCATGGCGCGGCCGATCCCGACCCGCTGCTGCTGACCCCCCGACATGGCCGCCGGATAACTGTCGCCACGATCCGCCAAGCCGATCTGCGACAGGATGTCATCCGCCTTGGCCCGTGCTTTAGCATCCGGCCAACCGCGCACGGTGGTCAGACCTTCCATGATATTGGCACGCGCCGTTTTGTTGGCGAAAAGCGCATAGTTCTGGAACACGAAGCCGGTGCGCCGGCGCAGGGCCAGAACATCGGCACGGCTGGCGTGCGAGGCATCCACGCTGAGGTCACCCAGCCGGATGATTCCTTCATCGGGACGGTCCAGATAGTTCAGGCAGCGCAGCAGCGTCGATTTTCCCGTCCCCGAGGGTCCGATGATCGCCACCCGCTCTCCGGGCTCCAGGCACAGGTCGATGCCTTCCAGCACGGTGTTCTGGCCGAAACGCTTGACCAGCCCGCTGATCTCAATCTGGCATTTCATCGCGCCACCGCCTTTCCAAGCCGCATCTCCAGCCGGCGCTGGCCGACCGACAGGGTTTCCACGATCACCCAATAGAACAGGGCCACCACCAGGAACGCCTCCAGATAAAGAAAGCTGCCAGCGGCCTCTTTCTGGGCCGCGCCCATCATCTCGGTCACGCCAAGGGTGAAGGCCAGCGAAGTGCTTTTGATCATGTCGATGAAATAGTTCATCAGCGTCGGCGCCGCCGTCCGGGCCGCCTGCGGCAGGATGATCCGCCGCAAAAGCTGGCCCTGGGTCATGCCGATGGACGCTGCTGCCTCCCACTGGCTGCGGTCGACGCCCAAGATGGCGCCGCGAATGCTTTCGGCCATATAGGCCGAGAAATGCAGCGTCAGTCCGATGATCGCCGCCGTGACGCCGTTGATCCCGGTCATCGCGGGCACCATCTGCGGCAGGCCGAAATAGAACAGGAACAGTTGCACCAGCAGCGGCGTCCCGCGGAAAAAGCTGATGAACACCGCCACCACGCGGTCCAGAACCGGTATGCGCAGCACGCGGACGATGGCCAGTATCGCGGCCAGCGCCAGTGCCGCGATCATGGCCACGATGGCCATGAACAGCGTCAGCGGCACATAATTCGCGATCACCGGCACCAGGTCCAGCATATAGGCGGTGTCCAGCGGCCTCATCGCTTATTCGGTCGCAGCTTCGGCCGTCTCAGACCCGGCGCCACCTTCGGCGGGGGCGGTCACATCCGCGTCCAGCCATTTCTGAGAGATCTCGGCCAGCGTGCCGTCGTCCTTCAGCGTGGTGATGGCGGCGTCGACGCGGTCGCGCAGGGCTTGGCCTTCAGCGTCGTTGCGGAAGGGCAGGGCGTTGCGAATCTCGGAAAACGGCTGGCCCGCCAGCGCCAGCGGCAGCGGGCTTTCCTTGATCACCTGCGCCGAGGAGACGCGGTCCATCACGAAGGCATCGACCCGGCCCAGGGCAGTGTCCTGCTCGATGTTGCTTTCATATGTGCGGATGTCGATCTCTTCGGCATAGGGCAGTTCGCGCAGCAGCTGTTCGTAGTTCGACCCCAGGTTCACGGCGACCGAGCGGCCCTTGAGGCTTTCCGGACCGGTGATCTCCTCTTCGTTGCCGGCCTTCACGACCACCTGCGCCCCGTCATAGACATAGGGCTGGGTAAAGGCGAACTTGGCCTCGCGCTCGGGCGTGATGGTGATCTGGTTGGCGATCGTGTCGATGCGCCCGGATTCCAGCGCGCCGACCAGCCCCGAAAACGACATGGTCACGAACTCGACCTCGTCGCCGGTTTCCTCGGCAATGGCGTTCAGGAAGTCGACCTCGAAACCCTGCAGCTCATCCGCGCGGGTGAAGGTGAAGGGGAAATAGCCCCCGGACATGCCCACGCGGATCGTGTCGGCGGCGGCGGGAAGGGCGGTCGTCAGGGCCAGAACGGCGGCGACGGCGAGGTTGCGCATCGGAATTCTCCTTTGTGTTCTTGCCCCTTGAGGTGCGGGTCCGGCCGGAGGATCGCAAGCGTCAGCGCGGAAATAAGAACCGCATCGCCGCCCCGCGCCGTCCCGAGGGAAGGGCATGTCACGGGTAACGGCAGGACCGGAACATCGTTCCCACCGCCCGGCGCCTAGCCCGATCTTTGCGGCGGGCCGGGTTTGCGGGGGCTAGGTCTTGTCGACCATCGCCTTGATTGCGCCGGCATGGGCGGGGGCGGCGGCCAGGGCATCCGCGGACAAAGCCTCGGCGGCGGACAGCAGGTCGGGCCCCGGCAGGATGCGGTCGATCAGGCCCCAGGCCAACGCCTCGGGTGCCTCGATCTTGGCGCCGGCCATCAGGATCATCTTGGCACGGGCCGGCCCGACCAGCCGCGCCAGCCGGGCCGGATCGCTTGGCTGCGGCAGGAAGCCCAGCTTCATCACGGGATAAAAGAACCGTGCCTCGGGGACGGCCAGACGGATGTCGCAGGCCAGGGCCATGCCGAAGGCACCCCCCGCCAGGGTGCCGTTCAGCGCCGCGATGGTCAGGCAGGGCATCGCGGCCAGGCGCGCCGACAGGATCTCCCATTCCGGCGCGGTGGCCAGCCCGGCGCGCGCCTCGTTCAGATCGGCCCCGGCGGAAAAGACCTTGCCCGTGCCCGACAGGATCACCGCCTGCGCCCCGGCGGCGGCGGCCCGGTCCAGGGCCGCGGTCAGGTCGCGCAGCATCGCACCGGTCAGCGAATTGGCCTTCTCCGGGCGGTCGATCGTCAGCAGGGACAGGCCCCCGCGCTGCTGGCTTTGGATCACGACTTGTTCCCTTTCCCTTTCAGCGCCACTGTGTCAGGAATGCCACGGACTCCTCCGATTGCGAAAGGTATCTGCCATGTTCCGCTCCCTTTCAACCTCGGCCATCGCGCTGGTTCTGGGCGCGGCCCCGGTGCTGGCCGATGTCACCCCCGCCCAGGTCTGGGACAATCTGCGCCAGAGCTACGAGGAGATGGGCTATCAGGTGCAGGTGGGCGATGAGCAGGCCTCGGGCGACAGCCTGACGCTGAGCGAGATCACCCTGCGCTCGGCCGATGCAGACGCGGCGGATGCCAGCATTTCCGTGCCCGGGCTGGTCTTGCAGCAGCAGGGCGGCGATGTGCGGTCGGTCGTCGAAGGACCCATCAGCACCCAGATGCGCGACACCGATTCCGACGGCGAGGAAGTGGGCTTTGCCTTGGCCATCGAGGCGCCGGGCAACGAGATCATTTCCTCCGGCACCCCCGAGGAGATGGAGCATCGCTTTACGATGCCCACGCTGACGGTGGAAGGGCGCGCGCTGGATACGGCGAACGAGACGCCGGTCAAGGTGACCGTCACCGACATCCAGGGCCGCCAGACCAGCCGCCGCGCCGCCGACGGCAGCAGCGAACAGTCCACTGAGGCCACGGCCGCCGCCGCCGATCTGTCCATCAAGGCTGAGGGACCGTCCGAGGTCGAAGGCGCCTCTGGTGCCACCGACAGCTTTGCCGCGACCGTCAGCATCAAGGATCTGGCAGTCGCCGGCACCGGTTCCGCACCGGGCGGCGAGATCGACTTTGCCTCGCAGCCCGAGGCTGCCCTTGCGGCGGGTTTCGCGGGCCAGGGCACCTTCACGATGGGCGCCCTGTCCGGCAGCTTCCAGTCCAGCACCACCGATGAGGAAGGCCTGGGCCAGGACAGCGAAGGCAGCTTTGCGGCCGACAAGGCCAGCGTGGCCGTGGCGATCAGCGACGACGGCCTGATCTACGAGGCCAGCGCCGCCGATATCGAGACGCGGATCACCTCGTCCGAGATGCCCTTCCCCCTGGCCTATGCGGTCGAGGAGAACGCGTTCCGGCTGGCCTTTCCGACCGTCGCCTCGCAGGAGGAACAGCCCTTTGCCCTGTCCTATGCCCTCAAGGGGCTGACCCTGGACGACGCGATCTGGCAATCCTTCGACCCCGAAAACAGCCTGCCGCGCGATCCGGCCAACCTGACCCTGGACCTGGAGGGCATGGCGGTTCTGGCACAAAGCTTCCTGAACCCGGACTTTGCCGAGGGCGAAGAGACGCCCCAGATGCCGATGTCGCCCCGCAGCCTGACGATCAACGACCTGTCGCTGAACGCACTGGGCGCAAATGCGGAACTGGACGGGCAGCTGACCTTCGGCGACGATCCCAGCCAGCCGGTGGGCACGATCACCGGGACCTTCTCGGGGATCAACGGGCTGATGGACAACCTGGTGGCCATGGGCCTTGTGCCGCAGCAACAGCTGATGGGCGCGCGGATGATGCTGGCGATGTTCGCCCGTCCGGTCGAGGGCCAGCCCGACCAGCTGCAGACCGAGCTGAAATTCGTCGAGGGCGGCTCGATCTACGCCAACGGCCAGCAGGTCAAGTAACCGCCCCGTATCGGGGCTTGGGGCCGGGGGGCATCTTCCGGCCCGTTCCATTGTGGCACCACAGCACGAGAACCGCATGAGCCTGAACCCCACCGATCCCGACCGATTGAAGAACCTGGCCGAGGCGCTGGTGCAGGCGGCCCGGCAGGCCGGCGCGGATCAGGCCGATGCCCTGGCAGTGGATGGCCGGTCGGTCGGGATCGACGTGCGGGCCGGCGGGCTGGAACAGGCCGAGCGGGCCGAGGGCGTCGAGATCGGCCTGCGCGTGCTGATCGGCGGCCGTCAGGCGGCGGTGTCGTCGTCGGACCACGGGGCGGATGCGATCGCGCAGATGGCGGCGCGCGCCGTGGCCATGGCGCGCGAGGCGCCGGTGGACGACAACCTGGGTCTGGCGGACCCGTCGCAACTGGCCGTGCATCGCGACGCGCAGGACCTGCAGATCGCGGAAGAGGCGGCCGAGCCCGAGCCCGCCGCCCTGCAAGACATGGCCCTGCGGGCCGAGGCGGCCGCGCTGTCGGTCACGGGCATCTCTCAGGTAGAGAGCGCCAATGCCAGCTACAGCCACCGGCGGATGTGGCTGGCGGCCTCGAACGGGTTTTCGGGCGGCTACACCCGCACGGGTCATGCGCTGTCGGCGGTGGCGATCACCGGCGAGGGGCTGAGGATGGAGCGGGATTATGCGGGTGAATCCCGTGTCTTTGCCGCCGACCTGCCCAGCCCCGAACAGATCGGGTTGCTGGCCGCCGAACGCACGCTGGCCCGGGCGGGCGCGCGCAAGCCGCCGACGGGCGCGTTTCCCATCCTTTATGACAGCCGCGTCTCGGCCTCGCTGATCGGGCATCTGCTGGCGGCAGTGAACGGGTCGGCCATCGCCCGCGGCGCCAGCTGGCTGCGGCGCGACCTGGGCGAAGCGGTGCTGCCTGCGGGCATGGACCTGACCGAGGACCCGCTGCGCCCGCGCTATCCCTCGTCGCGCCCTTTCGACGCCGAGGGGCTGCCGACCCGCGCGCGCAGGATCGTGGCTGCGGGCGTGCTGCAGGGCTGGACGCTGGACCTGGCCACCGCACGCAAGCTGGGGATGGAGAGCACGGCCTCGGCGGCGCGCGGACTGGCCTCGGCGCCCGGACCCAGCCACAGCAACGTGATCCTGTCGCCGGGCCACTTCAGCCAGGACGAACTGATCGCCCAGATGGGGCGCGGCTTGGTCGTGACCTCGATGCTGGGGGCGTCTGTCAATGGCACCACGGGCGACTATTCCCGTGGCGCGGCCGGGTTCTGGGTAGAAAACGGCCAGATCGCCTATCCGGTCAATGAATGCACCATCGCCGGCAACCTGCGCGAGATGCTGATGACGCTGATCGCGGCCAATGACGCGCTGCCCTGGCGCGGCATCGAGGCGCCCAGCCTGCTGGTCGAAGGCATGACCGTTGCAGGGGCCTGAGGCCGACCTGCACCTGCTGGCCGAGGCCGCCGCCGAGGCGGGGCGGATCGCGATGCGCTTCTGGCGCCGGGACCCGGTCACCTGGGACAAGGACGACGGCGCCGGTCCGGTGACCGAGGCCGACCTGGCCGTCAACGACGCGCTGCAGGCCCGGCTGATGGGCGCCCGGCCCGATTACGGCTGGCTGTCCGAGGAAAGCGAGGCGGACCCCTCCCGGCAGGACGCCCGGCGGTGCTTCATCATCGATCCGATCGACGGCACCCGCGCCTTCATCGACGGGCAGGACGGTTTCTCGCATTCGCTGGCCGTGGCCGAGGGAGAGCGGATCATCGCGGCGGTGGTTCACCTGCCGGTGCTGGACCTGACCTATACCGCCTTTGCAGAAGGCCCGGCGCTGCTGAACGGCCGGCCCATCGCGCCGACCGACCGCGATATCGCGGGCGCCCGGGTGCTGACTTATAGGGCCGTCTCCGAGCTGCATCACTGGCGCGGGCCGGCGCCCGCCTTTCGGCGCGAGTTCCGGTCGTCGCTGGCGTGGCGGCTGTGTCTGGCCGCCGAAGGGCGGTTCGACGCGGCGCTGTCGCTGCGGGCGGCCTGGGAATGGGACATCGCGGCGGGCAGCCTGATTGCCGAACGCGCCGGCGCCCAGGTCAGCGACCGCCGGGGCCACCCAATGCGCTTCAACAGCACGCGGGCGCAGGTGGACGGGCTGGTCGTCGCCGGCCCGCGCCTGCACCGGCAGATGCTGGACGCCCTGGCCTAGAACAGCGGCGGCAGATCGAACGGGTCGGCGGCGGCAGGCTGGCGCGTGGCGATGGTCGCGCCGGGCCCCGACAGCGTCGCGATCTGCTGAGCCAGCAGCGATATCGCCTGGCCCGCCGCCTCCGCCGTCGCGGCGGGGGTCTGCGCTGCCATCGGGACCGAAATGTCAAAGCTGCGGGCATGGTTGGTGCCGCTGCCCGAGAGGCCGTCATCGGCCACGAAATACCGCCCGCTGAGCCGATAGACATTGTTGGTCTGGGCCAAGGCACGCTCGACCCGCACCTCCAGCACGCGGGCCGGGGGTTCGGCCAGGGGCCAGGGCTCGCCGATGACGGTGGCGCCCGAAACTTCGCTGATCGCCCGCGCGAGGGCGATGGTGAAGGCGCGCGAAGGGGTATCGGCCCAGAGGTTGTCGGGGTTCGACCGGACCGCACCGTCATCGGTCTGGAAGGCCACCTCCTGGTCCGAGGCGTAATCGGGCAGCGACACGTCCTTCAGTTCCGCCGTGCCGAGGCGGTTGGCGACGCTGATCCCGGCCGTCGGCGGGTCGATCAGGTAGCGGCCGGTGTCTTCCGGATTCGAGCAGGCGCCCAGCAGGGTGGACCCCAGCAGGGCGATCAGCGGCAGGCAAAGCGGGGCAGCGGGCAGCGTCATGTCTATCGTCCCAGAATAAAGGCGCGGGGGTTGCGCTCGATCAGCCGCGCGACCGAGCCGATGGAGGCGGTGGCCCGGCGCAGTTCGCGCAGCGCGCCAAGCAGTTCATTGTTGAAGGCAGACCGATCGCCATAGCTGGCGAACAAGGTCTCGGCCCGCCCGGCGGTCGCCTGCAGGCGCTGGATCAGCTGCGGCAGCTGCTGGACCGAGGTCGCGATCTGGTCGGCAGCCGTGCTGGCGGAGTCCAATGCGCTGTTCAGGCTGCCGACGGCGTTGCCGTCACGCAGGTCGTTCAGCAGGCCGGCCGCGGCCTCCAGCACGTTCGACAGGTTCCGGGGCAGCTGTTCGGCATCCTCGCTGCCTAGCATGGAGCGCAGGTCGGCCAAGATGCCTTCGGCCTGGGCGCTGATCTCGGCAAAGGCGAATTCCTCGACGGCGGCGGCGGCGGCGTCGATCTGGTCCACCATGCCGGGCACGTCGGTCGCGGCCTCGGTGACGGCGGTGAAGGCAGCCGAGGCTTCGTCCAGCATCCGCGCAAAAGTCTGGCCGCTGTCGGCCGCGCGCAGGTCGCCGGTGATGCCGCTGATGTCGGCAAGGGCGCTGCCGCCCTCCTCGATCGCCTGACGCAGGGCGCCGGGGATGGCCCGCGTGTCCTGCGCGCTGGCAAGGGCCGTGATGCTGTCCAGCGTGTCGCGGGCGGCGTTCAGGACCTCTTCGATGGGCAGGTTGCCGATCCGCTCGACCAGCCCCTGGGCGCTGGCGGTGAAATCGTCCAGGTCCCCCTCGACCGAGGGGATCAGCGGGTTCGGTCCGGTTTCCATGTCGATCAGGTCCGGTTCCGCGCCGGGAATCTGGACCAGTTCGACCATCAGCGACGTGCCCAGGAAACCCGCGCTGGCCACGCGGGCCCGCAGGCCCGCAGCCACCTCCTCGGTCAGCAGGGCCAAGGCGTCTTCGGCGGTGGCATCGTCCGGCAGTCCGATCCGACGCGGCGAAATGGCCATGGTCACAAGCTGCCGGACCACGGGCGCGCCCTGCGCGTCGTCGTTTTCGACCGTCACTGCCAAATCGACCACCTGACCGACCCGCAGCCCCTGGAACTGCACGTCCGCCCCGCGCGACAGGCCCTGCAACGAATCGTCGATCAGCATGCCCACGCGCAGCCGCTCGGCATCATCGCTGGCAAAAAGGGTGCTGCGGGCGGCGCCTTCGTCCGGCAGGACGGTATATTCATGCCCCGGCTCGACCGGGTTGCCGCCGCTGACGATGGTGTCGAAGGCGACGCCCCCTTGGAGCACCGACGAGAGCGAGTTCACGTTGAACGAGACCCCCTGCGCGCCAAGCGACAGCGAAAAGCCGGACGTGTCCCAAAAGACGCTGGCCGTGGTCAGGCGGCCGTCATGGGGCGCCTCGATGAAGGCGTCGGCCAGGACCTGGTCGTCGCCCGGTGCCAGGTGGATGTTCTCGACCCGGCCCACCTCCACGCCCCGGAACAGGACTGGCGCCCCTTCGCTCAAACCGTCGGCGCTTTCCATCGACAGCGTCACCCAGGTGCCCGGCTGGTCGCTGCGGATCAGCGGCGGGCGGTCCAGCCCCACGAAGCGCGTCGCATCCCCGGCGATCTCGGCATCCCAGTAGCCCTCGATGAAGGCGCCCGTCAGGACCGTGTCGAGGCGTGTCACGCCCTGCGCCGTCACCTGCGGCCGCACGATCCAGAACGAGGCCTCTTCGTCGATATATTGCGCGACATCGGCATCGACGCGGATCGAGACGACCACGCGCGACAGATCCTCGGTGAACTTGACGCCCTCGACCCGGCCCACGGTGATCTCTCGAAAGCGCAGGGTGGTGTCGCCCGGGGTGATGCCCGTGGCATCCGCGAATTCGACCTCGATCAGGCTGCCCCGGTCGCGGAAGGAATTCCAGGCGATGGCAAGCGTCACCACAAGCGCCACGATGGGCACGATCCAGATGACATTGACCCCCGCCTGCGCGGCGCGCGCAGCGGTCTTGCGCACCGGGCTGGCCGGTTTCAGGGGCGGGGGGCTGTCGGTCATCGCGTCGTGGTCCTTGGCGGTCGTGGGAGTGTCCGGTGTCAGTCGCTCTTGCTGCGCAGGGGAAGCCCTCGCCAGATCAGACGTGCATCAAAGCTTTGCGCGGAAAGCATCGTGAAGGCAACCGAGACCGCGAAAGAGACCGCAGCAGGGCCGGGATGGATCGAGGCCACGAAGCCCAATTGCACCAGTGCCGACAGGATGGCGACCACGAAGACGTCGATCATTGACCAGCGGCCGATGAATTCGACCACTTCATAGACCTTCAGCCGGGTATGCGCCTGGTCGACCGTGGCAGGGCGCCCGGCGACGATGGCCAGCCAGGCGATGGCGATGAACTTGCCAACCGGAACGATGATCGAAGCCACGAAGACGATGATCGCGATGTCGTAGCTGCCGTGGTGGATCAACTCGATCACCCCGCCGACGATCGTCGCCTCGGAGTTGCCGGCCAGTCCCGCAAAGGTCTGGGTGCGCATCATCGGAAAGAGGTTGGCGGGGATATAGGCGATCAGGCCGGCCAGCCACCAGGCCCAGACCGCCTGCAGCCCGCGCCGGTCGGGCGGTTTCAGATGGGCGCCGCAGCGGTTGCACCGCCGGTGTTCCGCAGGCCAGACCCGGCCGCAGCTGTGACAGCCGATCAGCCCGGCGCGGTGGGCGGTCATGACCGGGCCCGCGTGATCGGGGTCCAGGACGCTCATGCGCCGGCCCCCCGGCGGGAGGCGGCGTCGAAGTCTGTCCTGAGCCCCGCATCCTCGATCGCGTCCCAGATCGAGGTCTGGCACATGAAGGCGCGCGACGCGAGATTGACGAAGATCAGGGCGCAGAAGGCCCAGAAGGCGGGCCCCAGATGGACCGTGGCCAGGCCCGCGACCTTGACCAGGGCGACGGCCGTGCCGATCACGAAGATCTCGGCCATGGACCAGGGGCGCATGATCTCGGACCAGCGGAAGGCGCGGGCGGCATGACGGAACGGGGGACGCCCCTGCGCCAGCGGGGCCAGGGTGTAAACCAGCAGGAAGGCCCGCGCGATGGGCAGGCCGATGATCATCGCCAGCACGGCCAGCACCAGGGGCAGCAGCACCCCTTCGGCAAAAGCCAGCGCCACGTCAAAAAGCGAGCTGGCATTGCCGAAGCCCATGGTCGAAACTTCCAGGAAGGGAAAGAAGACCGCCCCCACCAGCAGCACCATGGAGGTGAAGGAGAGGGCGATCAGCTGCGCAAAGGCTCCTTCGCGGGGCTTGGCCAGCACCGAGCCGCAGCGGATGCAGCGCGCGGTTTCGCCCGGATCCATCTCTTCCTCGACATGCAGCGCGTCGCAGCGGGGGCAAGCGATCAAGCCCTGCCCGGTGGCCAGATCATAGTCCTGTTCGCGGTCATCCATGTCGGAAAGATAGACCAGCGGGGCCGTGGCGCAAGCGCAGGTGGTGCAGCGGCATGAAGATTTGCCCGTGACGCGACGCTAATGCCGCGATCCGGCCCGCGCGGCCGAGGTCAGGACCACCTGGCGGGGGCTGTTTCCGGCGTTGTGGCTGCTGTGCGTCAGCTTGAAGGACAGCGAGAGAAGATAGGAGCCGTCCTCGTAGCGGGTGCTGGTTTCGCCTTCCAGCTGCATCGAGAAGGCCTCGATCAGCTGGCTGCCGAGGCCGGTTCCGCCGCGTTGCGGCTGCTCGCCGGTGGAGTTCTCGATCTCCAGAAGGCCCCGGCCGGGCTCGGGCGAGGTCAGCGACACGCGGACCCAAGGGGCACTGCCCGGCGCGCTGCCCGCGTATTTCAGAGCATTGGTGAAGGCCTCGGTCGCCAGCAGGGTCAGCGGCACGGCCTGGTCGGGTAGCATGGTCAACGGCTGGATGTTCAGGTCCACCTGAAGATCGCGGCCCGCCCCATGCGAGACATTCGTCAGCTGCGAGATGATGTCCGAGATCAACTGATCCGCCTCGACCGCGTCCAGCTGTTCGGCCTGGTAGAGGTTGCGATAGATCGTGGCCAGGGCCGCGACGCGATCCTGCACCGACCGCAGCACGCGCTTGGCATCGTCGTGCTGGATCAGCCGGCTCTGCATGTTGATGATCGAGGCGATCAGCTGAAGGTTGTTCTTGACCCGGTGATGGACCTCTTTCAGCAGGACCGTCTTTTCGGCCACGGCCTGTTCCATCGCCTCCTCGTCGCGGATGAGGATGCGGGCCATGTTATGGAAGGTCTGGCTGACATCCATGATCTCGGTCGGGGCGCCTTCCAGGACGGGGGGCGCGGTCTCGCGGTTGCCGATGGCAAAGCGGCGCATCTGCCCGCGAAGAACGGTGATGTGGCGCAGCACCAGCCGGAACACGGCGAAATAAGCCACCGCCAGCGACACCACCCACAGCGCCGTCGGCAGCAGCACGGCACCGAAGCGGGTCAGCTGGAAGACGCCGATGCCGGCGATGCGCGGGCTCCAGCTGCCCAGGGCATAGACCAGGCCGGGAACGACCGGCACCACCGTGAAGACGCGCGTCTCGCCGTTGTTGGCCTCTGCGCGGAAATTGGTCTCGCCCCGGCCCAGGAGGCTGACGAGGCTGATACCCTTGGGCAGCAGCTGCTGGGAGTCGTCCGTGCCGCCGTCGGCATTGAGGATATCGCCGAGATTGTTGAAGGTCAGGATCCGCGCGCCCTCGGTGCCGAAATCCATGGCATGGGTCGAACGCAGCAGCTCCTGCGTCAGGGACAGGGCGGTGAAGCCCAGGAGTTCGCGGTTCTGGTAGAGGGGCTGCATCACGATCACGATCGGCTCGGCGCTGACGGGACCCGTGCTGAGTGCAGTGACGGTGGTCATCGGGGCCTGCAGGAAATCCTGCACGAAGTCCGCCCCCGACAGGTCCAGGGGCAGCATCTCGCGTGGGGCCGAGGTGCATTCGACCACGCCGTGCAGCGGCACGAAGGCGGCATGGCGATAGGTCCCGCTGCGCTGGACGAAATTGCTGAGAAGCTCGGCGCACAGCTCCGGCCGGTCCAGGCTTTCCAGAACGGCGGGGCCGAGCGCGTCGGCCGATCCAAGCGCACTTTGCAGCAGCGCCCGTTCGCCCGCGGCCGCCGACGCGGTCCGCCCCAGAAGGGCGATTTCGGCGCTGCGTTCCGCCTCGCGCGAAAGGTGCAGGTTCTGGACCAGCGAGATCAGGCCGATGGGCAGGATCGCGACCGACAACAAGGCGCCGAGGCGAAAGCCAAGGCGCCGGGTGAAGTCCAGCCGGTCGGCGATCCGCCTCAACATCCCCGCCTCAGCGAGAACTGGAGTTGTTCTGCGCCATTACCGCAAGGGTGGCCTGATCGGTCATGTTCAGCTCTTCCCCCTGTTCAAGATGCAGCAACTCGGCCAGTTTGCGGCGCCCGCGATTGGCCCGCGACTTGACCGTGCCCACCGCGACACCGGTCATGTCGGCGGCTTCCTCGTAGGAAAATCCCGACGCACCGACGAGAATCAGCGCCTCGCGCTGTTCGTCGGGCAGCTTTTCGAAGGCGGTGCGGAAATCCTTCAGCGCCAGGCGACCGTCATGGTCGGGACGCGTGGCCTGGCGGGCGGCGTGGATGCCGTCGCTGTCGCTGACCTCACGCTTGGTCTTGCGCCGCGCGGAATAGAAGGTGTTTCGAAGGATGGTGAATAGCCAGGCGCGCAGGTTGGTGCCCGCCTGGAACTTGTCCATGTTCGTCCAGGCCTTGACGATGGTGTCCTGCACCAGATCGTCGGCCGAGGCACCTTCACGGGTCAACGAAAGTGCAAAAGCCCGCAAGGCGGGCAGGTGATCCACCAGCTGGTCGCGAGGGTGGGGCGTTGCTGATTGGGTCATACGAGCTCGTTACCGTGGCACAAGGAGAAGCTGGAATTGCAAGGTCGGGAGAGGATCATCCCTGGTCCTGCAGCTTCTTGAGCAGTTCGAGAAACCGGTCGGGGATCTCGTCAGTGGCGTCTTGTTCGTAAACCCTCTTGAGGTTCTCATCGATTTGCTTTTCCACTGCCGCTCTCCGACGGTCGTCTCGTTTGGGTGTCATATTCGTGTTAGTCCCGACATTCTTGTGCGCACTGGATGCAACCGATAGGGGGTCAAGATGGTTCCTTGCAATATGCGAATTAAGAGGACTGCGTGATGACAGCTGCCGACCTGGCCCAATCCATCGGGCGCGAACTTCCGTTCCTGCGCCGCTACGCCCGCGCCCTGACAGGCAGCCAAAGCGCCGGCGACAACTATGCCGCCGCGACGCTGGAGGCGATCCTGACGGACCGGTCCGTGCTGGATGGCGAGGATGACCTGCGCATTGCGCTGTTCAAGACCTTCCACGTGATCTGGCAGAGCTCAGGCCAGCCGGTGGCCGATGCCGACATGAGCACGCGCGAAAAGCGGGCCCAGGACCACCTGCGCGGGCTGACGCCCAACTCCCGCGAGGCGCTGCTGCTGCGCACGATCGAGGAGCTGCGTACCGACCAGATCGCCCGCGTCATGCAGGTGGAGCCTTCGGAAGCCGAGGAGCTGGTGCAGATCGCCCTGAACGAGATGGGCAGCTCGCTGCGCGGCAAGGTCATGGTGATCGAGGACGAGATGATCATCGCCATGGACATCAAGGGGATCGTCCAGGCCATGGGCCACGAGGTTACGGGCGTCGCCCGCACCCATACGGCGGCCATCGAACTGGCCGGCAAGCATCGCCCGGACCTGATCCTGGCGGATATCCAGCTGGCCGACGGGTCGTCCGGCGTGGATGCGGTCAACGAGCTGCTGTCCAGCATGGGAGACATCCCGGTGATCTTCATCACCGCCTTTCCCGAGCGGCTGCTGACCGGTGACCGCCCGGAACCAGCCTTCCTGATCTCGAAACCCTACAGCGAGGAGCAGGTTCGTTCGGCCGTCAGCCAGGCGATGTTCTTTGCCTCGACCGAGGGTCTGGAGGTCTGAGGACCTTCTGGCGGAATTGCGAAGGGCGCCCCTTGGGGCGCCCTTTTCATTTGCGCTTCTCGGCCAGCAGCTCGTTGAAGCCCCGGCGGGCCTCGCGCGCGGCCTGCAGGCGGCGGCGACGTGCCAGTTCCACATTGATCAGCGCACCCACCAGCACCGAAAATCCCGCCAGATAGAACCACATCAGCAGCGCGATCACCGTCCCGATCGAGCCGTAGATGCGGTTGTAGCTGTTGAAGCTGCTGAGATAGGCCGAAAAGGCGATTGACCCCGCCGACCACAGCACGGCCGCGAACAGCGCGCCCCAGGTGAAGATCGGCGTCCTGGGCGTTTTCACGTTGGGACCATAGCGGTAGAGGATGCCGATGGTCAGGATGACCAGCAGGAACATCCCGGCCCAGGGCAGGGCGGTGACCAGCCAGGATCTGACAGGCGCAAAGACGAAGAAGTTCAGCACCAGCGGCACGAACACGATCGTGGCCAGCCCGGCCAACGAGATGCCGACAATCACCAGCGTCAACGCATAGGCGAGAACAAAGCCGAAGATCGTCGAATGCGCGCGCACGCCATAGGCGGCGTTCAGCCCCCGGATCAGCGCATCCACCCCAGCCCGCGCCGCGATCGTGGCGATGAGAAAGGACAGGAACGAGGTCCAGCCCATCGAGGTCTGCCCGTTCGAGGTCAGCGCGGTCACTTGGTCGTCCACGATCTCGGACGCGCCGCTGGGCAGGAATTCATGCGCGACATCCAGATAGGTCATGACGACCAGCGGATCGAACCACAGGCTCCAGAGGGCGATGATCGCGGCCAGGCCCGGAAAGACGGCGAACATGGCATAGAAGGCCACCCCCGCCGCGATCAGGGTCATGTGCGTCTTGTCCATCCGTTCAAAGATGGAGGCCCAGAACGAGCCGATCTCGCGCATCCAGTCCAGCATCCGGCCCCGCTTCACGTTTGCATCAGCATGGGGTGCGGCAGCCGGGCGTGCAAGGCTGCCGTCAGGTCGTGGCGAAGCGCGCCCAGACCGCCTCTTCGCCCAGCTTGGCGACAAAGGCGGCATGCGCCTCGGCTTCGGCGGCGGTCAGGCGGGGCGGCAGGGGCCGCGGGCGGGGCAGGCGCGGACGGGAGGGGCCTTCGCTGCCCAGGCCCGCGCCGGCGGCCGCGGTGCCAGGCTGGTCCAGCACCAGGTCGGGCTGGCGGCCGCCGATCAGTTCCAGATAGACCTCCGCCAGCAATTCGCTGTCCAGAAGCGCGCCGTGCAGGTCGCGCCCCGAATTGTCGACGCCGAAGCGACGGCAGAGCGCGTCCAGCGTGGCCGGAGAGCCGGGAAACTTTTCCCGCGCCAGCATCAGGGTGTCCAGCGCCCGCGACCAGGGCAGGACGGGATGCCCGGCCCGCCTCAGCTCGGCGTTCAGGAATTTCATGTCGAAGGCGGCGTTGTGGATCACCAGTCTGGCGTCGTCGCTGATGAAGTCGATGAATCCTGCGGCGATTTCCGCAAATTTCGGCTTGTCGCGGAGGAAGTCGTCGCCCAGGCCGTGGACGTCGAAGGCCTCCTTGGGCATCGACCGTTCCGGGTTGATGTAGACGTGGAAGGTCCGCCCCGTCGGAAGGTGGTTGATCAGTTCCAGTGCGCCGATCTCGACGATGCGGTCGGCACCCTCCGCATCGAAGCCGGTGGTTTCCGTGTCCAGAACGATCTCACGCATGGGAAGTGACCTCCTTGACGATGCGGGCAACGGCCGCACGGGCCGCGTCGGGGGTATCGGTGGGGATGATCCAATCCGCCCGCGCCCGCTTTTGATCGTCCGGCATCTGGCGTGCAAGGATCAATTCCAGCATTTCGGCCGTCATGCCCGGCCGCGCCAGGACCCGCGCATTCTGCGTCTGTGCATCGGTCGAGACGACAGCCACGCCGTCCAGCTGCGGCGGCGACCTGCCTTCGAACAGCAGGGGGATGTCCAGCACGACCAGCGGCGCGCCGGAATGTCGCGCGATGAACTGCTGCCGATCCTGCGCCACGAGGGGATGAACCAGCGCCTCCAGCCGGGTCAGGGCACCCGGATCGGCGGCCAGCGCATGTTTCAGCGCCCCGCGGTCGATGCCGCCGTCGCGCAGTGCTGCGGGAAACGCCGCCGCCACCGGACCGACCGCAGCCCCGCCGGGCGCATAAAGGCGATGAACCGCGTCGTCGGCATCCCAGACCGGGTGGCCCAGATCCTGGAACATCTGCGCCGTTGTCGATTTTCCCATTCCGATGCTGCCGGTCAGGCCAAGCAGAAAGCTCATCCCAAGGCGACCCGGCGCGCCTCGTCATCGACATCGGGACGGTGGCCGAACCAGCGCTCGAACCCCGGTGCGGCCTGGTGAAGCAGCATCCCCAGCCCGTCCACGACCTGGCAGCCCCGTGCCTGCGCCTCGGCCAGGAAGGGCGTCAGCAGCGGTGTGTAGACAAGATCCGTGACCAGCGCCGCGGGCGACAGCGCATCCAGGGGCACCCGCAGCGGCTGCTTGCCCTCCATCCCCAGGGAGGTGGCATTGACCACGGTCGTCGCGCCTTCCAGCATGTTGCCAACCTGGGCCCAGTCATAGACGACCAGCCGGGCCCCGAATTCCGCCTTGATCTGCTCGGCCCGCAGGCGGGTGCGATTGGTGATCCTCAGTTCCGGGACGCCGCTGTCCAGCAGCGACGCCACCACCGCGCGTGCCGCCCCGCCGGCCCCGATGACCGCTGCCGGGCCCAGATCCGGCTGCCAATCCGGCGCGTTCTGGCGCAGGTTCGCGATGAAGCCGTATCCATCCGTGTTGTCGGCGTGGATCTTGCCGTCGGGTCGAAAGATCAGCGTATTGGCGGCCCCGATCAGTGCCGCGCGGTCGGTCACCGTGTCGGCCAGGGTCAGCACGGCTTCCTTGTGCGGGATCGTGACATTCGCCCCGACAAAGCCCGCGCGCGGCAGGATGCGAAGCACCTCGGCCAGATGCTCGGGCATGACGGGGATCGGGATGTAATGTCCCGCAAGGCCATAGCGCCCGAGCCAATGCGCATGAAGCCGGGGCGAGCGCGAATGCGCGATGGGCATGCCGATGACCCCGGCTAGGGGGGCGTGGCTGATCTGACTGGCAGGAAAATCCTCGGTCATCTTCGCTTTGTCATGTGCCCCGGGGTCAAGGCCCCGTCCGCCGCCCAGACTAGGCGGCATGTTCCTGAGAAAAAAGACCTAACCGCGATTTTTGCTTCAGCTTTGAGGGTCTGGTGGCATGGAGGACCGTTCTGTGGACAGTTCCATGGAGGAATCGGGCCGGCGGCTGGTGGCAAGTCCGTCAAGGCCTTTCAGGGACTGAATCTCGCCTTGAACAAAAGAGGAACGGGAACCTGTTCTCCACAAGTGGACAAGATGAAACCTGCAGCCACCCCTATTGTGGACAAGTTTGGGGCAGGATCATTATCCGCAAGATTATCCACACAGGAGGTATTTGTTTACAAATAATTTTCCGCCTGCGCGGCCGTTTGACCACAAGGTTGTCCACAGGCACTGATTCTGAGGAAATCGCGGTGAACAACGCGATGATCCCGCTATCCACAGCCCCTACTTCAACAACATTTCCTTCTTTATCCTTTTTATTTAAGTGAAGGAGAGTGAGGTTCCGATGATCGACTGGCTGCCCGTGATCTATCCCTACGTGAAGGCGTTTCACGTCATGGCAGTCATCTCCTGGATGGCTGGCCTGTTCTATCTGCCCAGGCTGTTCGTCTATCACGCCGAACGGCGTGGTGACCTGGCCGAGCCGGTCGGCAGCTTTGTCATCATGGAGGACAAGCTTCTGCGCCTGATCATGAACCCGGCGATGATCGCCACCTGGATCAGCGGCCTGACGCTGGTGATGACGCCGGGAATCGTCAGTTGGACGATGATCTGGCCCTGGGTGAAGGCGGCGGCGGTTCTGGGCATGACCTGGTTTCACATGTGGTGCGCACGGGAGCGCCGGAATCTCGCGGCCGAAAGGCCGCAGACCGGACGGACCTACAGGCTGATGAACGAGATTCCGACGCTGCTGATGATCGCCATCGTCAGCGCCGTCATCGTCAAGTTCTGATCGAAAAGATTGACTCGTGGCGGGCGGGGGCTTATCTGCGCCGCAACCCCGGCCGTCCGGTGCGGGATTCTCCGAACACATTCCCTGTGCCGCCCCATGAGTGGCGCGGCCGAAAGTTTGCGCCAATATGACCGAAGAACGCCTCAACCTGTCCGAGCTGAAGGCCAAGAGCCCCGCTGATCTGCTGTCCATGGCGGAAGAATGGGAGATCGAGAACGCCTCGACCATGCGCAAGGGCGAGATGATGTTCTCGATCCTCAAGGAGCATGCCGAGGAAGGCTGGGACATCGGCGGCGAAGGCGTGCTGGAGGTTGTCCAGGACGGGTTCGGCTTCCTGCGCTCGACCGAAGCCAACTATCTGCCTGGTCCGGACGACATCTATGTCAGCCCGGACATGATCCGGCAGCATTCGCTGCGCACGGGTGATTCCGTGGAAGGTGTGATCCGTGCGCCGGGCGAGAACGAACGATATTTCGCGCTGACCAAGGTCGAGCGGATCAATTTCGAGGATCCCGAAAAGGCGCGCCACAAGGTGGCCTTCGACAACCTGACGCCGCTTTATCCAGACGAGCGGCTGAAGATGGAGATCGAGGATCCGACCCTGAAGGATCGCAGCGCCCGGATCATCGACCTGGTGTCGCCGATCGGCAAGGGCCAGCGTTCGCTGATCGTGGCCCCGCCGCGGACCGGCAAGACCGTGCTACTTCAGAATATCGCGCATTCGATCGAGAAAAATCATCCGGAATGCTATCTGATCGTGTTGCTGATCGACGAGCGGCCCGAAGAAGTCACCGACATGCAGCGCAGCGTGCGGGGCGAAGTTGTTTCGTCGACCTTCGATGAACCGGCCAGCCGTCATGTGGCCGTGTCCGAAATGGTCATCGAGAAGGCCAAGCGCCTGGTCGAGCATAAACGAGATGTGGTGATCCTTCTTGATTCGATCACCAGACTTGGTCGTGCCTTCAACACTGTGGTGCCCAGCTCGGGCAAGGTGCTGACAGGTGGTGTCGATGCCAATGCGTTGCAGCGGCCCAAGCGTTTCTTCGGCGCTGCCCGCAATATCGAAGAGGGCGGTAGCCTGACCATCATTGCGACTGCGCTGATCGACACTGGATCGCGCATGGACGAGGTCATCTTCGAGGAATTCAAGGGCACCGGCAACAGCGAGATCGTGCTGGACCGCAAGGTGGCCGACAAGCGCGTCTTCCCGGCCATGGACATCCTGAAGTCCGGCACACGGAAAGAGGAATTGCTGGTGGACAGCAAGGACCTGCAAAAGACCTATTTGCTGCGCCGGATCCTCAATCCCATGGGAACGACCGATGCGGTCGAGTTCCTCATTTCGAAGTTGAAGCAGACCAAGAGCAATGCCGAGTTCTTCGACTCGATGAACGCCTGACGAGGCAGCGATGGACCTTATCTTTGCAGAGGCCACCCCGCCCGGGCGGGGGGGCGTTTCCGTCATCCGGCTGAGTGGCGATGGAGCCCGGGCAGCGGCGGAGAGCTTGGTCGGGCCAATGCCGCAGGCGCGCCGCAGTTATTTTCGGGATCTGACCGAAGGCGGCGAACCTGTTGATCAGGTGCTGGCCCTGTGGTTCGCGGCCGGTGCAAGTTTCACGGGTGAAGAAGTTGCCGAACTGCATCTGCACGGCGCACCGGTTGTGGCGCGGCGCGTGGCCGTTGCGTTGCAGAACCTGGGCGCACGGGTGGCCGATGCCGGGGAATTCACGCGTCGTGCTTTCCTGAACGGCCGTATGGATCTGGCGGAAATCGAAGGCTTGGGCGATCTTCTGGCAGCCGAGACCGAGTCGCAGCGAAAACTCGCACTGCGTGCCGCAGGCGGTGAGATGGCGCGGCGTGCCGAGGCGTGGCGCGACCTGCTGATCGAAGCCGGTGCCTTGGTGGAAGTCAGTGTCGACTTTGCCGATGAAGATGTTCCCGATGAGGTGCCGCCGCGCGTCTTCGACATCGTTACCGATCTTGTTCAGCAGATTCAGCGGGAGCTGGACGGGTTCGGCGCGGCAGAACGCGTCCGCCAGGGTTTCGAGGTGGCCATCATCGGTCCGCCGAACGCCGGAAAATCGAGCCTGATGAACAGGTTGGCTCGAAGAGACGTGGCTATCGTCTCGGAAGTTGCCGGTACGACCCGGGACGTCATCGAAGTCAGGATGGATTTGCAGGGCTTGGCGGTCACACTTCTTGACACTGCCGGAATTCGCGAAGCTGGGGATGTGGTGGAAGCGGTAGGGATCGCACGCGCGCGTGGCCGGGCAGAGGCGGCGGATCTGCGCATTCACCTTTCTCCGACCGCAGAACCGGTTGACTGCATGTGGCAGGATGAGGATCTTCTGGTGCAGAGTAAAGCGGATCTGGCTGCACCATGCCAAGAACTGGCGATCTCGGCTGTCTCCGGGAAAGGTTTGGACCAGCTCATGCAGGCGGTTCTCGAGATCCTGTCCAAAAGGTCCAGTAATGCGGGGTTGATCAGCCACGAACGGCAGAATGCTGAACTGCGTGATGCCAAGTCGGCATTGGACGAAGTTTATGATGCGCCTGTTGAACTGATTGCCGAGTCTTTACGCCGGGCCAACGCGGCTCTGGATCGACTTCTTGGCCGAATCGATGCAGAAGACTACCTCGACCGAATCTTTTCCTCCTTCTGTATCGGCAAATAGGAGTGCTTCACGTGAAACATTTTGATGTTGCCGTCATTGGAGCTGGTCATGCCGGGCTGGAGGCGGCAACCGCCGCGGCCCGTATGGGGTCCAAAGTGGCCCTGATCACCATGCGGCGGGAAGACATCGGGACGCTGTCGTGCAATCCAGCAATCGGGGGCCTTGGAAAGGGGCATCTGGTCCGGGAAGTTGACGCTCTCGATGGGGTCATGGGACGAATTGCCGATGCGGCCGGAATCCAGTTCAGGCTGCTGAACCGGCGCAAGGGGCCTGCTGTCCAAGGTCCTCGGGCCCAGATGGACCGTCAAGCCTATCGTTCTGCAGCGTGGAACATCATCAGCACTTATCCGGGCATCACCTTGATCTTTGGGGAAGTGAGGGGAATTCGTGAGATGGGCGGACGAATCCAAGGCTTCGATATGGCCGAGGGATCTTCCTATTCTTGTTCCGCCTTGGTTCTGACCACAGGAACCTTCCTGAATGGCGTGATCCATATCGGAGAGGTTAGCCGGCCGGCCGGCAGGTGGGGAGATGCGGCCGCGGTAGGCCTGGCGGCCTCTCTGCGACATTTCGAACTTCCTCTGGGGCGTTTGAAGACCGGGACTCCGCCTCGCCTCGATAGTCGCAGCATCGACTGGTCGGCACTGGAACATCAGCCGGGTGACGAGGAGCCGACGCTATTTTCGTATCTTTCAGCTAAGCCGCCGCTGCGACAGATCTCTTGCGGGATCACCCATACGAACGAAGCGACGCACGCAATCATCCGCGACAATATCCAGAAGTCGGCGATGTATGGCGGCCAGATATCCGGACGGGGTCCGCGATACTGCCCGTCGATCGAGGACAAGGTCGTGCGCTTTGCCGAAAAACCGTCTCACCAGGTCTTTCTGGAGCCTGAAGGGCTGGACGACCCGACCGTATATCCGAACGGCATCTCCACCTCCCTGCCTGCAGATGTTCAGGAAGCCTATGTCCGTTCAATGTCGGGACTGGAGAAGGCTGTCATCGTGCAGCCTGGCTATGCGGTCGAATACGATTATGTTGATCCCAGGGCATTGGATGGAACCTTGAGGGTCAAATCCGTTGCCGGCCTTTATCTGGCGGGCCAGATCAACGGCACGACGGGGTATGAAGAGGCTGCAGCACAGGGGCTGGCGGCGGGTCTGAATGCGGCGCTGAAGGTTCAGGGTCGCGAAGTCCAGCGCTTCAGCCGGACGAACAGCTATATCGGCGTCATGATTGACGATTTGGTCACGCGGGGAGTGACAGAGCCCTATCGCATGTTCACGTCTCGGGCAGAGTTCAGGCTGACCCTGCGAGCTGATAATGCCGACCAGCGATTGACGGAATGGGGACATGCAGTCGGGTGCGTTGGCGCGGCGCGTTGGCAGTCCTTCTCACTGCGCCATGAGGCATATGTTAAGGCGCGCCGTTCCTTGGAAGAACGGCGCCTGAGCCCGTCACAACTCGCAAAGGGCGGCATTACGGTTCGGCAGGATGGTCAACAGCGCTCCCTGTTTACGCTCTTGGGGCTGACGGACATGGATCAGGATCTCCTTTCCCAAATTGCACCGGAGGTTGCGTCTGTGCCGGCTTCCACGCTGCAGCAACTTCGCAACGACGCCCTTTACAGCCAGTATACAGATCGTCAGGCGCGCGATGCGGAGGCAATCAAGGCCAATGAAGATATCAGCCTTAGCCCTGAGCTTGATTACCGTTCTCTAGGGGGTCTCTCGGGGGAGCTGTCTCGCAAGCTGGATGAACGACGGCCCGCGACCTTGGCGGATGCGGCTCGGATCGAAGGCATGACGCCTGCTGCGTTGGCTCTGCTGCTTTCGGCGCAGAAGATTTCTAGGCGGCGCAAGCTGTGAATGTTCCACGTGAAACAGAAGATAGGCTGCGCGAATACGCTGACCTCGTTAAAAAATGGAACCCGCGCATCAATTTGGTAGCTGCTGGGTCGCTTTCCGATTTTGATGGACGTCATATTCGCGACTCCCTCCAGTTGGCAGAACTTGCCGATGCTCGAGAGGGCCATTGGGTGGATCTGGGCAGTGGTGGGGGCCTTCCGGGCTTGGTGATAGCCATTGCCTATGGCGACTGTCCGGTCACGGTCACCCTTATCGAGAGCGATAAGAGAAAAGCAGCCTTCCTCCGTACAGCCGTTCGACAACTCGACCTCCAGAAGGTCGATATCGTCAACGCAAGAATCGAACAGCTTCCTCCTCTTCGCGCTGATTACATCTCAGCCCGCGCCTTGGCGCCGCTTCCGAAGCTTATCACAATGGTTAAACGCCATCTGTCCCCTGAAGGTGTGGCTTGGTTGATGAAGGGTCGGAATTGGAAAGAAGAACATCTTGAGGCAACCAAGGATTGTCGATTTGACATGACCGCTTTCCCCAGTAAGACAGAACCAGAAGCGGCCATCCTCAAGATAACCGGAGTCTCCGATGCGTGAGAAGCACATCATTGCCATCGCCAATCAGAAGGGAGGCGTCGGGAAAACCACCACGGCGGTCAATTTGGGTGCTGCCTTGGCAGCCGAAGGGCATAGTGTCATCCTGATTGACCTCGATCCTCAGGGCAATGCTTCGACGGGACTTGGAGTCGAGGCCGATCAGCGTCAATGGACGGTCTATGATCTTCTGACAGGAGACGTCGATCTGGATGGTGCGGCCGTGCCGACACAGGTTCCAAACCTGTCCGTTGTGCCGTCGACCCCCGATCTTGCTTCGGCGGATGTCGATCTGGCACAGACGCCTGATCGCATGCGGCTGCTGGAGAAACAGTTGCAGGCTGCTGCAACTGGCACCATCATTCTGATCGACTGCCCACCGGCTCTTGGTCTTTTGACGGTCAACGCAATGGTGGCGGCATCCAGCGTTCTTGTCCCGCTTCAGGCCGAATTCTACGCATTGGAGGGGCTGTCGCAGCTGTTGGGAACTGTCAAGCAGGTGCGCCAGGGCCCCAATCCGCGGCTCCGCATCAACGGCATCCTTTTGACCATGTCAGATTATCGCAACAATCTGGCCCAACAGGTGGAAGCGGATGCGCGTGAGACATTGGGAGACCTCGTCTATCCAACGGTCATCCCGCGCAACGTTCGCGTGTCCGAGGCACCGTCGCACGCGCAGCCGGTGCTGATCTATGATCCCTCGTCGAAAGGCAGCGTCGCTTACAAGCGCTTCGCCTTCGAATTCACTGCGCGCCTGAAACTCGTGCCGGAGGTGGCCTGATGTCTGACAGCAAGATCGCGAAGCGTGGCTTGGGCCGGGGGCTTTCTGCCCTGATGGCGGACATGGATCTGGGCCCGGAGCCGAAGTCTGCTGTAGGAAAAGACCGCACGCTGGTGCCGATCGAGCAGGTCACCGCCAATCCCGACCAGCCGCGCCGCAGCTTCGATCCGGAAGCGCTGCAGGAACTGGCAGCCTCGCTCAAGCAGCGGGGCATCCTGCAGCCGCTGATCGTTCGACCACATCCACAGGATGCCGGCCTGTTCCAGATCGTCGCGGGAGAACGCCGCTGGCGTGCAGCGCAGATGGCGCAGCTGCATGAGGTTCCGGTCATCATCCGCGACATGTCGGATACCGAAGTCCTGGAAGTCGCAATCATCGAAAACATCCAGCGTGCTGACCTGAACGCGATCGAAGAGGCAGCATCGTTCCGTCAGCTGATGGACCGGTTCGGCCACACGCAGGAGCGGCTTGCAGAGGCCCTCAACAAGAGCCGCAGCCACATCGCCAACCTTCTGCGGCTTCTGAACCTGCCGGACACGGTTCAGGAGATGGTAAAGGACGGCAAGCTGAGTGCCGGTCACGCACGGGCCCTGATCACGGCGACGGATTCCGCACAACTGGCGCGCCGTGTGGCGGAGAAGGGGCTCTCGGTTCGCGAGACAGAGGAAATGGTCCGAAAGCTGGCGCAGCCGCGTGCTGACAGGAACCCGCGGCACGGCCGGGGCGATGAGAAGGATGCCGATACCCGAGCCTTAGAGGCCGACTTGACGGCACAGCTCAAGATGAAGGTGCAGATCAGTCCTACCGGTGCGACAGCGGGCGAATTGACGATCGCCTATCGTGATCTGGACGAGTTGGACCGCCTGTGTCAGCTCCTCGGAACTCAGGCGTGATACCAAATATAGTGTTCCATTTTACGTGATATACTAAAAATGGGGTCTGGTGATCAAAAAGGCGGCTACTGCGGCGCATATCCCCGCTTGGCTTGCCACCACCCAGAGGGGCATCCCCGCGAACCATGACAGCAGGACGCCGCCACTCATCGCGCTGATGGCCCAAACCTTGGCCAAAGGGCCGACTGCGCCCCGTTCCTGCCACGCCCGGACCGGCGGCCCATAGGTGGGGTGGTCCAGGATCCTTTGCTGCAGGGCAGGAGAGGAGCGCGAAAAGGCCCAAGCCGCGACCAGCAGAAACGGGACTGTCGGCACCACGGGCAGGGCGATCCCGATGATGCCCAAGACAACAAAGGTCCAGCCGATCGCCAGCCACATCCTGCGCCGCATCGTCAGGCCGCCAGTTCGCGCAGGATGGCGTTCAGCACCGGCCGTCCCGCGTCGGTGGCGCGCACTCGGCCCTCGGCACGGGAAACCATGCCCAAGTCCTGCAGCGAGGCGATGGCGGCCTCGTCCAGCGGTTGCCCGGCCAGGCGGGCATATCGGGCCTCGTCCAGACCTTCGTTCAGTCGCATCGCCATCAGAAGATATTCCGTCGCCTGTTCGCTTGCGGGGATGAACTCGCGTGGCAGCTCGCCCGTTCCCTGCGCCTCCACCGCGTTCAGCCACGCACCCGGAGCCCGCAGCGCCTCGGTCGCCATCCGCCCTTGGGGCAGCGTCAACCTTCCATGGGCACCCGGTCCGACGGCGGCCCAGTCCCCCTGGCGCCAGTAGACCAGATTGTGCCGGCTGGCTGCACCGTCCCGTGCGTGGTTCGAAATCTCGTATCCCGCCATGCCTGCCGCCGCGCACAGGTCCTGCGTGTCGGCATACATGTCGGCCGACAGGTCATCGTCAGGAAGGTCGCGCAGCTTTCCGGCATCGGCGCGCGCCCCAAAGGCCGTGCCGGGCTCGATCGTCAGCTGGTAGAGCGACAAATGGTCGACGGCCATCGTCAGCGCCTCGCGCAACTCGGCCCGCCAGGCAGCGCGATCCTGCCCCTGGCGCGCATAGATCAGGTCAAAGCTGACGCGGTCGAAGCTGTCCCGCGCCACGTCAAAGGCGGCACGCGCCTCGGCCACGGAATGCATCCGCCCAAGGCGTCGCAGGTCGGCGTCGTTCAATGCCTGGATGCCCATCGACAGCCGGTTGACCCCAGCTTCGGCAAAGCCCCGGAAACGGGAATTCTCGACGCTGGTCGGATTGGCCTCCAGCGAGATCTCGATGTCGTTGACAAAGCCCCATCCGGCCCGGGCCGCGCGGATGACGGCATCCACCGTCTCGGGCTCCATCAGCGACGGGGTACCGCCGCCAAAGAAGATGCTGCCCAGATGGCGTCCGGGCGTCTCCGCCGCCAGCCGGGCGATCTCGGCGGCCATGGCATCGGCCCATCGGCGCTGGTCGACCCGGTCCACGACATGGCTGTTGAAATCGCAATAGGGACATTTCGAGGCGCAGAAGGGCCAGTGGACGTAAAGTCCAAAGCCGCCCGCCCGCCAATCCTCGCCACCGCCACTCATCCCCGGAACGCCGTCGCTTCGATCTCGATCTTCATCTCGGGGCGGATCAGCCCGGCGACGACCATGGTGGCGGCCGGACGGATCTGGTCCAGTGCCTCGGACAGGGCGGGGGCGATCTCGTCGACCAGCGCCGCGTCGGTGATCGTGTACTGCATCCGCACGATATCCCCGGGGGCGAACCCGGCCTGATCCAGAACCGCAAAGATCGTGGCCAGGCAATTGCGCGCCTGCGTCGCTGCGTCGTCGGGCATGGTCATCGTGTCATAGTCGTAACCGGTGACGCCCGAGACAAAGCACCAGTCGCCCTTGACCACGGCCCGGCTGTAGGCCAGCCGCGCTTCGAAGGGCGATCCTGCAGAGATCCTACGCAAAGGCGGCCTCGATCATCCTGGCCACGGCCAGCGCGCGGTGGCTGAGGCTGTTCTTCATCTCGGCGGTCATCTCGCCCAGGGTCTGCTGGTGGCCCTCCGGCCGGAAGATCGGGTCATAGCCGTGTCCCTCGGCGCCGCGCGGGGGCCAGACGATCTGACCTGGCAGCACGCCTTCGAAAACCTCGTCATGTCCGTCCGGCCACATCAGCACCAGCGTGCAGCGGAACTGGGCCAGCCGCGGGGCAGGGGCGTCGGCGTCTTCCAGAGCACGCCAGGTCCGCTCCATCGCCACTCCGAAGTCGCGGCCCTGCCCGGTTTCGGCCCAGTCCGCCGTATAGACACCGGGGGCGCCCCCCAAGGCATCCACGCAGATGCCGCTGTCATCGGCCAGGACCGGCAGGCCCGTCGCCTCCATGGCGGCGCGAGCCTTGATGCGGGCATTGCCGATGAAATTGTCCTCGGTCTCGACCGGCTCGGCCAGACCCGTTTCGGCGGCGCCGGCCACCTCGACACCGTAAGGCGCCAGCAGAGCCCGCATCTCGGCCAGCTTGCCGGCATTATGGGTGGCCACCAGCAGGCGCCTTTCGGTGAACTTCCTCATGCGAACACGGCCTTCTGCGCGGCCACCAGTTCGGCCATGCCCGTCTCGGCCAGGTCCAGCAGCTGGCCCATCTCGTCGCGCGAGAAGGTGGCACCCTCGGCCGACATCTGCACCTCGATCAGGCGCCCGGCGCCGGTCAGGACGAAATTTCCGTCGGTGCCCGCCTCGCTGTCCTCGGCATAGTCCAGGTCCAGCAGCGGCTGGCCGGCATAGATGCCGCAGCTGACGGCCGCGACATGGTCGATGATCGGGTCGCTGGACAGCACGCCCGCCTTCAGCAGCTTGTTGACCGCAAGGCGCAGCGCCACCCAACCCCCGGTGATCGAGGCGCAGCGCGTCCCGCCATCGGCCTGGATGACGTCGCAATCGACGGTGATCTGCCGTTCCCCCAGGGCGCTGCGGTCGATGCCGGCGCGCAGGCTGCGGCCGATCAGGCGCTGGATCTCCTGCGTGCGGCCCGACTGCTTGCCCTGCGCCGCCTCGCGGCGGTTGCGGGTATTGGTCGCACGGGGCAGCATGCCGTATTCGGCGGTGACCCAGCCCAGGCCGGTGCCCTTCAGGAAACGGGGCGGATTGTCCTCGATCGAGGCGGTGCACAGGACATGGGTATCACCACAGCGGATCAGGCAGGAGCCTTCGGCATGCCGCATCACTCCGGTTTCGATTGAAATCGGACGCATTTGGCTTAGATTCCGGCCTGAAGGGCGCATGACTTATCCTTTTCCTGAAGATAGCCTGCCCCATACCGCCCCAGGGCACAGTCACGCAACCCCGCGAGCCCGATGAGCCAAGAATCGCTGCTGAATGAGATGAACGACCGGTCCCGCGAAGTGTTTCGCCGGGTGGTCGAATCCTATCTGGACACGGGTGAGCCGGTGGGCTCCCGGACCCTGACGCGCGCGCTGTCCGAAAAGCTCAGCGCGGCGACGATCCGCAACGTGATGCAGGACCTGGAATTCATGGGCCTGCTGGACAGCCCGCATGTCTCGGCCGGGCGGCTGCCGTCGCAACTGGGCCTGCGCCTTTTCGTTGACGGCATGATGGAGGTGGATGCGGTGGCGCCCACCGACCGCGCGGCGATCGACCAGACCCTGGGCAACGACGATCCCGATACGGGTGTCCTGCTGGACCGCGTCAGCACCGCCCTGTCCTCGATCACCCGCGGCGCGTCGCTGGTCCTGATGCCCAAGCACGAGGCGCCGATCCGCCATATCGAATTCGTCAGCCTGGGGGTGGACCGGGCGCTCGTGGTACTGGTCTTTGCCGACGGCCATGTCGAGAACCGCGTCTTCACCCCGCCTGCAGGCCAGACGCCCTCGTCGATGCGCGAGGCGGGGAATTTCCTCAACGCCATGGCCGAAGGCAGGACCCTGGCCGAACTGCGCACGCAGCTGGCCCAGCAGGTCAAGCTGCGGCGCCGCGAACTGGATGTCCTGGCCGCGGAACTGGTCGAATCCGGGATCGCGCTGTGGGGGGCCGAGGCGACGGATCCGCGGCTGATCGTCAAGGGGCGCGCCAACCTTCTGGACAGCGAACTGGCCGACCTGGACCGCATCCGGATCCTGTTCGACGATCTGGAACGCAAGCGGGACATCGTGGAATTCTTGGAACTGGCCGAACGGGGCGAGGGGGTCCGCATCTTCATCGGCTCCGAAAACAAGCTTTTTTCACTTTCGGGTTCCGCTCTGGTGGTTTCACCCTATATGAATGCCGACCGGAAGATTGTAGGCGCGGTGGGCGTCATCGGTCCGACCCGGCTGAACTACGGCCGGATCGTCCCGATTGTCGACTATACCGCCCAGCTGGTCGGGCGGGTATTGTCCGGCCGGAAAGGATGAAGTGAAGATGACCGAGCAGAACGAACAGCCGATCGAAGACTATCTCGAGGACCCGCTGGCCGACCAGGGCGACGAAGTCGCGCGCCTGACGGCCGAGCGTGACGAGTTGCGCGACAAGTGGATGCGCGCCCTGGCCGATGCCGAGAATTCGCGCAAGCGGGCCGACAAGGACCGCCGCGACGCCGAACAGTACGGTGGCTCGCGCCTGGCGCGCGACCTGCTGCCCGTGCATGACGCGCTGACGCGGGCGCTGGACGCCGCAAGTGACGAACAACGCGCCGCTGCGTCCGCCCTGATCGAGGGGGTCGAACTGACCCTGCGCGAATTGTCGAACGTCTTCACCAAGCATGGCATCACCATCATCCGCCCGGAAGCGGGCGAGAAGTTCGACCCTGCCATCCACGAGGCGATGTTCGAGGCGGCGGTGCCCGGCACGATCGCGGGCCAGATCATCCAGGTGATGGACAACGGCTTCCGCCTGCACGACCGGCTTCTGCGCCCTGCCAAGGTGGGCGTCTCCTCGACCCCGGCCAGCTGAGGCCGGGTCTTCCAATGGCCTGGCGGCCCGGCTTTTCGGCCGGGCTACAACCTTCCTCTCACTTGCCGAAAGTTCCCATCGGCGCGACCCTGAGATCAGTCCGGTCGTTTGGAGGAGGTGACCATGGCGAGCACTGACGGGGTGAGCATTCACCCAAGCGTCGATCACGGCGTCAGAGAGGGCAACCCGAGTTTTTCGGGCGGCGTCCTGACCTGTCACTGCACGACCAACCCGGTAAAGGTCCGGCTGAGCGCGCAGACCGCCCATAACCATGTCTGTGGCTGCACCAAGTGCTGGAAGCCCGATGGCGCTGTCTTCAGCCAGGTGGCCGTGGTGTCGCGCGATGCGGTCGAGGTCGTCGAAAACGGCGACAAGCTGGAAATCGTGAACCCCGACGCACCCATCCAGCGCCACCGCTGCCGCGACTGCGGCGTGCACATGTACGGGCGCATCGAGAACAAGGATCATCCGTTCTACGGCCTGGACTTCGTCCATACCGAACTGTCCTCCGAGGAGGGATGGGCCGCGCCCGAATTTGCGGCCTTTGTCAGTTCGGTCATCGAAGCCGGGGTCGAGCCGTCGCGGATGGACGGCATCCGGTCGCGCCTGCGCGAGCTTGGGCTGGAGCCCTATGATGCGCTGTCGCCACCGCTGATGGATGCGATCGCAACCCATGTCGCCAAGCGTTCGGGGGCCTTGCCGGCTTGACGCCGGGCCCAGCCAGCATGAAGAGAACCGCCAAGGGGCCGCCAGTCGGCCCCTTCGCCCTGACCGAAAGCCCCTTGAGGCGATAGGAGAGAAGAAGATGAGAACCCGTGCCGCCGTGGCCCTCGAGGCCGGCAAACCGCTGGAAGTGATGGAGGTCAATCTCGAAGGCCCGAAAGCCGGAGAGGTGATGGTCGAGATCAAGGCGACCGGCATTTGCCACACCGACGAATTCACCCGCTCGGGCGCCGACCCGGAAGGGATCTTCCCGACCATCCTGGGCCATGAGGGCGCGGGCGTCGTGGTCGAGGTCGGGCCCGGCGTGACCTCGGTGAAGGTGGGCGACCACGTCATCCCGCTCTATACGCCGGAATGCCGCGAATGCGCCTCCTGCCTTTCGGGCAAGACGAACCTCTGCACGCGCATCCGCGCGACGCAGGGCCAGGGACTGATGCCCGACGGGACCAGCCGCTTCTCGATGCTGGATGGCACGCCGATCTACCACTACATGGGCTGCTCGACCTTCTCGAACTACACCGTCCTGCCGGAGATCGCGGTCGCCAAGGTCCGCGAGGACGCGCCTTTCGACAAGATCTGCTACATCGGTTGCGGCGTGACCACGGGCATCGGCGCGGTCATCAACACCGCCAAGGTCGAGATCGGCGCCAAGGCGGTCGTGTTCGGCCTGGGCGGCATCGGCCTGAACGTGATCCAGGGCCTGCGCATGGCCGGGGCCGACATGATCATCGGCGTCGACCTGAACAACGACAAGAAAGAGATGGCCGAGCGTTTCGGGATGACGCATTTCGTCAACCCGAAGGAGATCGACGGCAATATCGTGCAGCACCTCGTCGAGATGACCAAGACGCCCTTCGACCAGATCGGCGGCGCGGATTACAGCTTTGACGCGACCGGCAGCACCAAGGTGATGCGCGACGCCTTGGAATGCACCCACCGGGGCTGGGGCCAGTCGATCATCATCGGCGTGGCGGCCGCCGGCGCGGAAATCAGCACCCGCCCGTTCCAGCTGGTCACCGGCCGCGTCTGGAAGGGCACGGCCTTCGGCGGCGCCCGCGGCCGGACCGACGTGCCCCGGATCGTCGACTGGTACATGGACGGCAAGATCGAGATCGACCCGATGATCACGCACACCATGCCGCTGGAGGACATCAACAAGGGCTTCGACCTGATGCACCATGGTGAATCCATCCGCTCGGTCGTCCTTTACTGATCCTTCATCGCTGCTTAGGTAAAAGAACGGCGGGACCCGCGGGCCCCGCCGTCGCCATGAGAAAAAACAAGGAGCAGGCCGATGCGTCACCAGTGGCTGGACGATGACGACGACGAACCGCAAGAAGACGACCGCCGCCACAAGGAAGAGGGCGGCCTGGGCCTTCCCGAAGGCGACAAGATCGGCAAGCTGTACTTCAAGTCGCGCACGGTGATCGTCGCCGGCGCCATCAACGACAAGCTGGCGCAGCGCACCGTGGCCCATCTTCTGGCCTTGGCCGAAGACAGCGACGCGCCGATCAACATGCTGATCTCCTCGCCCGGCGGGCATGTGGAGTCGGGCGACATGATCCATGACGTGATCAAGTTCATCCGCCCCACCGTGCGCACCATCGGCTCGGGCTGGGTGGCCAGCGCAGGCGCGCTGATCTTTGTCGCGGCAAAGAAGGAAAACCGCTACTGCCTGCCCAACACGCGCTTCCTGATCCACCAGCCCTCGGGCGGGATCGGCGGCACCTCGTCGGACATGATGATCCAGGCGGAACAGGTGCGCCTGATGCGCGACCGCCTGAACCAGATCTTCGCTGAGGCCACCGGCCAGAGCGTGGAGCGGATCGAAAAGGACACGCAGCGCGACTTCTGGCTGAACACGCAAGAGGCGCTGGACTACGGCCTGCTGGGCCAGGTCATCCGCAGCGTGGACGAACTGAAATGAGCGGGCAGGGCGGGGTGGCGATCCGCCCCGCCACGTCCGACGATCACGGCGCGATCTGGGACATCCTGCAGCCCGTCTATCGCGCCGGCGAAACCTATTGCATCCCCCGCGACATCACCCGCAACGCGGCCCTGGCCGACTGGTTCGCAGCCCCCTTCAGCGTCTTCGTGGCCGAGGCCGAGGGACGCATCCTGGGCACCAGCCATGTGGGCGCGAACCGGCCCGGAGGCGGGTCGCATGTCGCGAACGCCTCGTTTGCCACGCATCCGCAGGCGCGCGGCCGCGGCGTGGCGCGGGCCCTGGTGGAACATGCGAAGGACTGGGCAGCTGCCCAAGGCTTCCGGGCGATGCAGTTCAATTTTGTCGTCGCCACCAATGCCGATGCCGTCCATTTGTGGCAGAAAGCCGGTTTTGCCATTGTGGGCCGCCTGCCGGATGCGTTTCTTCACCCCCAGTTGGGACCGGTGGACGCACTGGTCATGTTCCAGACCCTGAAGGGAGAGACGAATGAGCTTTGAAACCCTGTCCGAGAACCGCAGCTTTGGCGGCACCCAGGGCGTCTATCGCCACCGGTCGGATGTCACCGGCACCGACATGACCTTTGCCGTCTTCCTGCCCGAGATGGCGCAACTGGGCCGCGTCCCGGTGCTGTGGTACCTGTCGGGCCTGACCTGCACCCATGACAATGCGATGACCAAGGCCGCCGCCCAGCAGTGGTGCGACGAGGCCGGCATCGCCATCGTCTTTCCCGACACCTCGCCCCGCGGCGAGGGTGTGGCCAATGACGAGGCCTATGACCTGGGCCAGGGTGCTGGTTTCTATGTGAACGCCACGCAGGATCCGTGGAAGCCGCATTTCCGGATGTGGGACTATGTCGTCGAGGAACTGCCCCGGCTGGTCGCCGAGAACTTTGCCGTCGACCCCGAGGCGATGGGCATCACCGGCCATTCGATGGGCGGCCACGGCGCCCTGACCATCGCCATGACCCATCCCGATCGCTACAAATCCGTCTCGGCCTTCTCCCCCATTGCCAACCCCACCGAATCCGACTGGGGCCGCAAGCAGTTCACCGCCTATCTGGGCGAGGACCGGTCGACCTGGCGCAGCCATGACGCGACCATCCTGATGACCGAGAAGGGCTTTCCCGGCGAGGTGCTGATCGACCAGGGCAGCGCAGACCAGTTCCTGGACCTGCTCAAGCCCGAATCGCTGGCGCAGGCGATGATGGCGCGCCGTCAGCCGGGCCAGTTCCGGATGCAGCCGGGCTATGACCACAGCTACTTCTTCGTCCAGAGCTTCATGGCGGACCATGTCTTCTGGCACGCGGACCGGCTGCTCTGACCCGATTGCCGATCATTCCCGGTGGCCTTGCCATTTGCCCCTCAGACTTTAGGGGCAAGAGGCAGGGCCCCTGATTGACGCAAGGGGGTGCCCGTCCAACACTTGGGTATGGAGAGCCGCTGGGGGAGGAACACCGCGGCATGCATCCAAGAGCGGAGGAGCATTTCAATGAAACATCTCTTGAACAGCGCGGCTGTCGCGCTGCTTCTGACGGGCGGAACCGCCTATGCGAACGAAAGCGTCCTGACCGAAACGGCCAAGCCGGAACAATGGGCCATCCAGACCGGAAACTACGCCAACCAGCGTTACTCCGAGCTTGACCAGATCACCCGTGAGAACGTGGGCGACATGCGCGTCGCCTGGACCTTCTCGACCGGTGTGCTGCGCGGGCATGAAGGCGGCCCGCTGGTCGTGGGCAACATCATGTATGTGCACACGCCCTTCCCCAACAACATCTTCGCGCTGGACCTGTCGGACAACGGCAAGATCCTGTGGCGGCACACCCCGCAGCAGGACCCCGAGGTCATCGCGGTGATGTGCTGTGACACCGTCAACCGCGGCGTGGCCTATGCCGACGGGATGATCCTGTCGCACCAGGCGGACACGACCCTGGTGGCGCTGGATGCGATGACCGGCGAGGTCAAGTGGTCCGTCAAGACCGGCGACCCGGCCGTGGGCGAAACCAACACCGCCACCGTTCTGCCGGTTGGCGACAAGGTGCTGGTGGGCGTGTCGGGCGGCGAATACGGCGTGCGCGGCCGCATCACCGCCTACAACCTGTCGGACGGTTCCGAAGCCTGGAAGGCCTATTCGACCGGTCCGGACGAGGAGATGCTGGTCAATCCCGAGACCACCATGAGCCTGGGCAAGCCGGTTGGCGCCGACAGTTCGCTGAACAGCTGGGAAGGCGACCAGTGGAAGATCGGTGGTGGCACGACCTGGGGCTGGTTCAGCTATGACCCCGACCTGAACCTGGTCTATTATGGCACCGGCAACCCCTCGACCTGGAACCCCAGCCAGCGTCCGGGCGACAACAAGTGGTCGATGACCATCATGGCCCGCGACGCCGACACGGGCGAGGCCAAGTGGTTCTACCAGAAGACGCCCCATGATGAATGGGACTATGACGGCGTGAACGAGAACATCCTGGTCGACAAGGAAATCGACGGCCAGATGCGCAAACTGCTGGTCAACTTCGACCGCAACGGCTTTGCCTATACGCTGGACCGCGAGACGGGCGAACTGCTGGTGGCCGAAAAGTACGACCCGGCTGTCAACTGGGCGACCCATGTCGAGATGGACCCGAACTCGGACCAGTATGGTCGTCCGCAGGTCGTCGCCGAATACTCGACCTCGCAGAACGGCGAAGACACCAACACCACCGGCGTCTGCCCGGCGGCCCTTGGCACCAAGGACCAGCAGCCGGCGGCCTATTCGCCCAAGACCGGCATGTTCTACGTGCCGACCAACCACGTCTGCATGGACTATGAGCCGTTCCGCGTCGCCTACACGGCCGGGCAGCCCTATGTCGGCGCCACCCTGTCGATGTATCCCGCACCGGACAGCCACGGCGGCATGGGCAACTTCATCGCCTGGGACGCTGTCAACGGCGAGATCAAGTGGTCCCTGCCCGAGCAGTTCTCGGTCTGGTCGGGCGCCTTGGCGACCGCAGGCGACGTGGTCTTCTACGGCACGCTGGAAGGCTTCCTGAAGGCCGTCGATGCGGAAACCGGAGAGGAGCTCTACAGCTTCAAGACCCCGTCGGGGATCATCGGCAACGTCATGACCTACGAACATGACGGCAAGCAGTATGTCGCGGTCCTGTCGGGCGTCGGCGGCTGGGCCGGGATCGGTCTGGCAGCGGGTCTGACGAATCCCAACGACGGTCTGGGCGCAGTGGGCGGCTATGCCGCGCTCAGCGACTATACCCAGCTGGGTGGTCAGCTGACCGTCTTCGAAGTGCCAAGCTAAGACCTTCGGGCGGGCGTCTCATACTTTCGTTCCGCACAAGCAAGGTTGATCTGTGAATGGGCCGCCCCGGCGTTAAGCTCGGGGCGGTTCTGTCTGAGGAGAGCAGGCAGGCAACGACATGGAGGAGAGCCACATGAAAGCCATCACCAGTCTGACGGCGCTGGTCATGGGCGCGACCTTGGCCACGATGGCCTGGGCGCAAGCCGATGCAACGACTGAAACCACCGAATCCGAGCCCGTCGAAGTCGCCGCGAACGAGACGGTGATGCCCAGTGGCCACGACGTCGCCGCGGTCGAGATGACCGACGGGCGCTGGCGGAACGACGAGGGAATCCCGACCTTCAAGGTCGAGGACGGCGTGGTCGATTTCGCCACCTTCAACGGCTTCCGCCGCTATCACGCGGAATGCCATGTCTGCCACGGCCCCGATGGCGAGGGTTCGACTTATGCCCCCGCGCTGAAGGATTCGGTCCTGCGCATGGACTATTACGACTTCATGCAGGTGGTCGCCTCGGGCCGCCAGGGGACGAACTCTGTCATGCCCGCCTTCGGGACGAACAAGAACGTCTGGTGCTATATCGACGACATCTACACCTATCTGGTGGCGCATGGGACCGGCACGATCGGTCGCGGACGCCCTGCCGAGCGCGCCGACAAGTCCGAGGAATATACAGCGCAGGAAGATGCCTGCATGTCGATGTGACCCGGTCCATGCGGCGCCTGACAACCGCGCTGGCCCTTGCCGCCGGGCTGGGGCTTGCCGCCCCCGCCGCGGCGCAGGTGGCTGATCTTCGGTCGACGACCCAGTTCCGCGTCTGCGCCGATCCGGCCAATTTGCCCATGTCGTCGCGCGACGGAACCGGGTTCGAGAACCGCCTGGCCGAATATTTCGGCGGGCTGCTGGACATGCCCGTGACGTACAGCTGGTTTCCGTCGGGGATGGGCTTCATCACCCGCACCCTGCGGGCGGGCACCTGCGATGTGGTGATCGGCTATGCCCAAGGGGACGAACTGGTCCAGAACACCAACCATTACTACACCTCGGTCTATGGTCTGGTGACACGGCGCGACGGGCCACTGGCCGCGGTCGACCGGCTGAGCGACCCGGCGCTGAAGGAGGCCAATATCGGCGTGGTGGCCGGCACGCCGCCGGCAACCCACCTGGCCCGCGCCGGGCTGGCCCCCAACATGCGGGGCGTCGACCTGTTCGTCGACCGCCGCGTCGAGGATCCGATGGGGGAACTGCTGGAGGGGGTGAAGGCGGGCGATCTGGACGCGGCCGTGCTCTGGGGGCCGCTGGTCGGCCCGCGCATCAAGGATGATCCGAACCTGACCTTCATCCCGCTTCTGAAGGAAGAGGGCGGGCCCAAGCTGTTCTATCGCATCACCATGGGCGTCCGGCTGGAGGAGCAGGAATGGAAGCGGCAGCTGAACAGCCTGATCCGCCGCAACCAGGACGGCATCAACCAGATCCTGCACGAGGCCGGCGTGCCCCTGGTCGACGACTATGGCCGCGAGGTGTTGCCGTGATCCGGGCGCTGTTCCTGTCGGTGCTGCTGGCAACGGCGGCGGGGGCGGAACCGGTGCCCGAGCCCGAAGGCTATCGCGGCGAACCCTATCGCGCCCCGGTTCCGGCCACGCTGGCCGGGGCGCAGGTCGTCGACGCCCCCCAGGCCATCGCCCTGCACGCGCAAGGGGCGGCCTTTCTGGATGTCATGCCCCGCAAGATCCGCCCCGAAGGCCTGGCTCCCGGGACGATCTGGAACGAGCCGCCCCACCAGACTATTCCGGGGGCGGTCTGGTTGTGGAACACCGGATATGACCGGCTGGCCCCGGCCGAGGAAACCCGCCTGCGCGACGGCCTGGCCCGCGCGCGTCAGGATGATCCGGACCGACCCGTGGTGATCTTTTGCCGTGCCGACTGCTGGATGAGCTGGAACGCGGCCCGGCGGGCGCTGGAATGGGGGCTGGGCCCGGTGATCTGGTTCCCGGGCGGCACCGAAGGCTGGCTGGAGGCGGGGGGCGCGCCCCTGGTCACGGCAGAGCCTGTCGCCCCGTGAAGACGCCAAAGGCGCGCGGTCCCGACGGCAGCGGGATCCGCGCCCGGATCGTCAGGCTGTCCGCCTCCAGGATCGTCAGTTCGTCGGATTCCCAGTTGGCGACGGCGACGGCGCTGCCGTCCGGCAGGGCGGAGATCCCCTCCGGGTAATCCCCGACCTCGACCTCGTCCAGAACCTCCAGCGTGTCGGCATCAAAGACGGTGACGCTGGAGGCGTACTGGTTGGTCACGAAACCCCGTCCACCGGCGAAGGCCACGGCATAGGGATGATTGCCGGTCGGGACCTGCGCCACCAGCCGCCCCGCCACGGGATCGATGACCGACATGCTGTTGCCCTGGACGTCGGCGGTATAGATCCGGCCGTCATGGAAGGTCACGCCGAAGGGATGGGCACCGGCGGTCTTTACCTGGTGCAGACGGTGCCCCGTGGCGGCGTCGAAGATGCTGATCGCGTCGGCATCGCGATCCGCCGTGGCGACCAGCGCCCCGTCCGCGCTCACCGCCACTCCCGCCGGCGCGGCCGCGGTCGGCGACTGCCAGACGGACGCCAGCGCAGCATCGAGGCGGGTCAACGTGGCGCCGAACCAGTCGGTGACGAAGACCCCGCCGCCCGGCGCTACCGCCAAGCCAAAGGCGCCTTCGCCCAGATCGGCCTGCGCCAAGGGCAACCCCACCTCGTCCAGCACATGCAGGCGGCCGGTATTGGCGGCGATGACATAGACGCGCCCCGCCCGCGGGTCATAGGCGACCGGCGCCGGCGCACCGGGGATATCGTGGCTGGCGATGACCTGGGCGCGCTCCAGATCGACAACCGACAGCGCATTGCCGTTCTGCGAGGTCACAAAGGCCAGATCCCCGGCCAGGACCGGGGATGCAAGCCAGGTGACGATCAGCGGCAGCCAGGGCCGCATCGGCCTATTCGGCCCGTCCGAAACGTTCCGCCAGCGCGTCCAGACCGGAGGTATAGATGCCGTCCACGGCCGCGACGGCGGCATCGTCGTTCAGTTCGGCCGGGGGTTCGTTGTTCGGGAAACCGCGATAGAAGCCGCCCTTCCACACCACCTCGGCCTTGCCCGACTTGTCCTTGACCTGCAGCGTCGAGGAATAGTTGGTCACCGGCAGGACCGCCGTGTCCACCTCGGTGATCATGTACTTGTAGCTCATCTTGTCGTTGTCGATCGCCATCAGCTGCTCGGTGATGGTCGGCGTTCCGCTGTCGGATTTCAGCGTCAGCACGCGCGTCGATTCGTCGGGCACGTCCGCGGGGGCGCCTTCCGGGGTCATCGCGGTCGAGGCGACGGCCGGGTGCCAGCTCATGTCGTCAAAATGACCGATCACCTCCCAGACCTCGGCGGGGGTGGCGTCCAGCACGACCGTCTGTTCGGTCTTGAGCCGCGAGGGGCCATGCGCCGCTGCCGCGCCGGAAAAGGCCACGACCGCGCCAAGCGCAACGGCAAGAACCTGCGTCTTCAACATTCCTGTCAGTCCTCTCGAAAGATGATGTTTCTCAGCAAATAGCTGTAACCGCGCCGATAGGCGTCGTCGGTATTGCCCCGGATCTCGACCGAGCCCGCCCGCAGGGTCTGCCCGCTTTCGGCATCACGGACATAGAGGTTCACCGACTGGATCAGGTTCGACACCTTCTGGACCTCGCCGGCGATGGCATAATCCGATCCCATCTCGGCGGCGATCCGGGTGTCGGCGCCGTTCGAATGGACCGGGTTCCTGATGGCCGCCATTGCCTCTGCCGGGGGGTCGACCAGCGTGAAGCCGCGCCGGGCCAGATCCTCGGCGATGTACTCCTCGATCATCGCCAGGCGGGCGGTTTCATCCGCGCGCACGCCGTTGATCTCTCCCTCGGTCGAGGTGTCAAGGTAATGGATGCCGAACCAGGTGGCCGACCCCGGTTCGGGGGCCGGTCGGGTCGCCTCCTGTGCCAGGGCCCCGAACGGGGCGATCATCAGGGACAGGGTCAGGATGTGGCGGCGCATGGTCATTTCCTGACCATGCGCCGGGTCCGGTATGGCGTCCATGAGACAAAAGGCTGAGCCCCTGCGACCTAAGGCTGAGCCAAAACTTCCCGGTTCTGCCGGGATAAATAACCGGCTTGCCCCATGCCCCCTCACCCTCCACCATGACGGCAGGGAGATGAGAAATGCTGAAAGGATTCATTGGGCTTCTGGCGGGCGTCGTGGCGCTGGCCCAGCCCGCCACGGCCCAGGCCCCCGATCCGGTCTTGGTGCGGACGGCCGTCCTGCGGGTCGATGATCCGGGCCTGCCGCCGATCTCGCGGCTGGACCTGGAACCCGCGGACCTGGGTTTCGCGGGGGCCCGTCTGGCGATCGAGGACAATGACACCACCGGCCGCTTCATGGGGCAGGACTTCGAGGCGATCAAGGTCGCCGCCAGCCCCCAGACCGCCGCCGACGAGATGGCCAAGCTGCTGGACGAGGGGATCGAGTTCATCGTGCTTCTGGCCGATGACGCCACGACCCTGGCCCTGGCCGACCAGGCGGGCGACCGCGCCATGGTGATCAACGCCCGCGCCCGGGGGGATAACCTGCGCGGCGCGGACTGTCGCTACAACACCATCCATGTCGCCCCAAGCCGGGCGATGCTGGCGGATGGGCTGGCGCAGTTCCTGATGTGGAAGAACTGGCCGCGCTGGTTCCTGATCCATGGCAGCCATCCCCAGGACCAGGCGATGGCGGACGCCTATCGCCGCTCGGCCGCCAAGTTCGGCGCCCAGATCGTGGAAGAGCGTGAATACCTGGACACCGGCGGCGCCCGCCGCACCGACAGCGGCCATGTGCAGGTGCAGGCGCAGTTGCCGGTCTTTACCCAACGCGCGGCCCAGCACGACATCGTCATCACCGCCGACGAGGCCGATGTCTTTGCCGCCTATCTGCCCTATCTGACGTGGGACCCGCGCCCCGTGGCGGGATCGGCCGGGCTGGTGCCGCGCAGCTGGCATCCGGCGATGGAGGCCTGGGGCGGCACGCAATTCCAGAACCGCTTCGAGCGCCTGGCCGAACGTCCGATCCGCGAGGAGGATTACCAGACTTGGCTGTCCCTGCGCATCGTGGGCGAGGCCGCGACCCGCACCCAGTCCGGCGACCCGAAGGTGCTGAAGGAGTTCATCCTGTCGGACCGCTTCGACGTGGCGGGCTTCAAGGGTCAGGCCCTGACGGTCCGGGCATGGGACCACCAGGTCCGCCAGCCGATCCTGCTGACGACGGGCGTCCTGACCACCTCGGTCAGTCCCCAGGACCAGTACCTGCACCAGACCAGCCAATTGGACACCCTGGGCATCGACGGGCCCGAAACCGAATGCCGATTTCCATGAGGACCACATGAAGCACCTGCTCTGCCCTGCCGCAGCCTTCGCCGTGCTGGCCCTGGCCGGTCCCGCAGCGGCCAACCGCGTCTTCGTCACGAATGAACGCAGCAACGACCTGACCGTCCTGGACGGCGAGACGATGGAGGTGATCGGCACCTATCCCGTGGGCAACCGCCCGCGCGGGGTCACCATCAGCCCCGACGGGACCGAACTTTACGTCTGCGCCTCGGACGACGACCTGGTGCGTGTCTTCGACCCGAACACGATGGAGGAACTGCATACGCTGCCCTCGGGCCCCGACCCCGAGCTGTTCGTGCTGCACCCGTCGGGAAACCCGCTCTATATCGCCAACGAGGACGACAACCTGGTCACGGTCGTCGACGTCAAGGAACACCGCGTCCTGGCCGAGATCCCGGTCGGGGTCGAACCCGAGGGCATGGGCGTCAGCCCGGATGGCCGCGTCGTCATCAACACGTCCGAAACGACCAACATGGCGCATTTTATCGACACCGAGACCTTCGAGATCACCGCGAACGTGCTGGTCGACAGCCGCCCGCGCTTTGCCCAGTTCACCGCGGACGGGTCCAAGCTCTATGTCACGTCGGAGATCGGCGGCACGGTCAGCGTGATCGACCCGGCCACCCAGCAGATCACCAAGAAGATCACCTTCGACATCCCCGGCGTCCTGCCCGAGGCGATCCAGCCAGTGGGCGCGCGCGTCACATCGGACGGCAAGAAGCTCTATGTCGCGCTGGGGCCCGCCAACAGGGTTGCCGTGATCGATGCGCAGACGGACGAGGTGACGGATTACCTGCTGGTCGGGCAGCGCGTCTGGCAGATGGCCTTCAACCCGGACGAGACCTATCTCTACACCACCAACGGCAATTCGAACGACGTGTCGATCATCGACGTCGCCCGCGACGAGGTGGTCCGGTCGGTCCAGGTAGGCCAGCAACCCTGGGGCGTCGTGGTCGCCCCCAACTGATCCAACAGGAAAAGGAACGATCGATGACCTTGCTGAACAGGCTGATGTCGGGCGCCGCCCTTGCGTTGATCCTGGGCCTGCCGGCAGCCGCGCAGGATGCGACCGCACCGGATGCGCCGGCCGAGGCGCCTGCGGCGGACAGCGCTGCGGCCACCATGGACGCGCCGGCAGAAGCAGTAGCCCCTGAGGAGGAGGACGACGAGGAGGAGCAGGAGGACGCGGCCCAAGGCGGCGTCTACGAGGCGGCGGGCAAGTTCGACTATGGCTTTGCGGGTCTGCTGGCGCGCGACAACCGCACCGACCTTGCGCCGCTGACGCTGGCCGCGGGCCAGCCTGTGGCATCGGCGGAATACACGCTGAAATCGGGCGGCTACTACCGCATCGACATCACCGCCGACGGCAGCCAGGAGCTGGCCCTGTCGGGCGGCGACTTCTTCCGAGCCATCTGGATCAACGAGATCGTCATCGAGGACATCGAGATCCGCCCGATGGGCATCCACAGCATCGAGTTCGACAGCGCCGGCACCGCGACGCTCAGCTTCATCGCGGTGCTGCCCGGACGATATGCCTTGTCAGTGCCCGGATCATCGGGCGACAGTCTGCAAGCCGTCTTCAACATCCAGTAGGTGCCCTTGACCGCAGCGCTCGAGATCGACCAGGTCAGCCACAACTTCGGCGCCGTCCAGGCGCTGAAGGACGTGTCGCTGACGGTGCCGCAGGGCGGGTTCACGGCGCTCCTCGGGGTGAACGGGGCGGGAAAGACCACGCTCTTTTCGCTGATCACGCGGCTTTACAACAACCGGTCCGGGGTGATCCGGGTCGCCGGTCATGATCTGCGGCGCCAGCCGTCGCAGGCGCTGGCCCGCCTGGGGGTCGTGTTTCAAAGCCGCGCGATGGATGCCGACCTGACCATACGGCAGAACCTGATCTATCACGCCAGCTTGCACGGCATCCCGGGTCGGCTGGCGCGTCCCCGCATCGACGAGGTCCTGGCCCAGGTCGACCTGGCCGACCGGGCCGATGCCCGCATCACCGCCCTCTCCGGCGGGCAGGCGCGGCGGGCCGAGATCGCGCGCGCCCTGATCCACCGGCCCGAACTGCTGCTGCTGGACGAGGCGACGGTGGGCCTCGACGTGAAGTCGCGGGCCGAAGTGCTGGCCCTGACGCGCCGCCTGATCGCCGATCATGGCGTCTCGGCCCTCTGGGCCACGCATATCATGGACGAGATCGCACCCGACGACGACCTGGTGATCCTGCATCGCGGCGAGGTGCTGCGCCACGGTCGGGCCGCCCAGATCGCAGGGCCCGAGGGGCTGACGCGTGCCTTTCTGGACATGACCGGGGTCGCCGCATGATCCACCCCACAGCCTCGGCCCGCGGCTGGCTGACCGCCTTCCTGGGCATCGCGCGTCGCGAGACCCAACGCTTCGTCAACCAGCGCGGGCGCTTTCTGGCGGCGCTGGTGCGGCCGCTGGTCTGGCTGTTCATCTTTGCCGCCGGCTTCCGCGCGGTCTTGGGCCTGTCGATCACGCCGCCCTACCAGACCTATGTCCTCTACGAGGTTTACGTGACGCCGGGCCTGGTCGCGATGATCCAGCTCTTCAACGGGATGCAGTCGTCGCTGTCGATGGTCTATGACCGCGAAACCGGCGCCATGCGGACCCTGCTGGTCAGCCCCTTTCCGCGCTGGTTCCTTTTGGGATCCAAGCTGATCGCGGGGGTGATCGTGTCGATCATCCAGGTCTTCACCTTCCTCGCCATCGCCTGGTTCTGGGGCATCAGGCCGCCGGCTTGGGGCTATGTCGCCGTGATCCCGGCGCTGATCCTGTCGGGGCTGATGCTGGGCGCGATGGGCCTGTTCCTCAGCAGCGCCATCCGCCAGCTGGAGAATTTCGCTGGCGTGATGAACTTCGTGATCTTCCCGATGTTCTTTGCGTCCTCGGCCCTCTATCCGCTGTGGCGGATGCGTGAAAGCTCGCCCCTGCTGCACGACATCTGCCTGTTCAACCCCTTCACCCATGCCGTCGAACTGATCCGCTTTGCGCTGTACCTGCAGTTGAACTGGACGGCCCTGGCGGTGGTTCTGGGCTGCCTGGCCGCGTTCTTCGGGGCCGCCGTCTTCATGTATGATCCGCAAAAGGGCCTCTGGGCCCGCCGGAAAGGAGGCCCCGCATGATCCGCCTGTCCCTGGTGATCGCCCTGCTGGCGGCCGGACCCGCCCTCGGCGCGGCCGGCACAGACCCCGACTGGCCCTGCATCCAGCGCAAGCAGCCGCATCTGTCGCTGGGGCAGGTCTGGACCGGCCCCGCGCCCGATGAAACCTCGGGCCAGTTGGCCCGCGATCCGCGCATCGAGCAATTGGCCGCCCGGCTGGAACAGCGGCGCCTGCCGCTCGACCAGGCCGAAGCCGAGATTGCGGAATTCGCCGCCCAGGCCGATGATGCGCAGCTGGTCGCCCTGATGCAGGCGATCTTCGATAAGATCGAGCGCGACCGCAGCGCGCTGATCGGCGGCATCTCCCGCTATGGCCGCTCGCAGGTCCAGATGTCGGAGCGGATCGAGGCCCGCCGCGCCCGCATGGCCGAACTGGAAGCCGCAGAGCAACCCGATTTCGATGCGCTCGACGCCGAGGAGGAGGCCCTTGACTGGGACGCCCGCATCTTCACCGAACGTCAGCAGTCCCTGACCTATGTCTGCGAAACGCCGGTGATCCTCGAACAGCGCCTTTTTGCCTTGGGCCGGGCCATCGCCAGCCACCTGGACTAGGATTTCTTCGTTGTGAAAATACCCGCAGGGTCCCGGACGACGCCCAGGGACTCTGCCAAGTTACCGTGCTCCTTCCGCCAGGCGCAGCACCTCGTCATGAGAGCGGTCCAGACGTCCCGCCAGCCCATCGGCCACCGCCTGGTCCAGGATCGCGCGGAATTGCCCGGCATCCGGCCCATAATCGGCGGCCTTGCGGCGCCACTTGCGCAGCAGCACCGGCACCAGCGGCCAGAACCACGGCCCCGCCGCGACCCGATAGGCCATCAATGCGTTGCGATACATGTAGAACACCTTCCAGATCGGTCGCAGCACCAGTCCCGACTGGCCCTGCTGCGCTGTGGTGTCGTGATCAAACCGGATCTGCGGTGCAAAGGCGATGCGCAGCCCCTGGCGGCGCATCTGCAGGGTATAAAGCTGGTCGTCCCCATAGATGAACAGGCGCGGATCGGGCAGCCCCGCCCGGATCAGCGCCGCCCGCGACAGGAACAAGCCGACAAAGCTGCTCATGTCGATCGCGCGAAGCGGGGCGCCGTCGCGGTAATCACTGTCTGTCAGGTGAAACCCCGCCCTTCCGCGCCCGCCGGGCAGGCGCGCCAGCGTGCGCAGGAAGGCGCCCGGATGCCAGAACGGGTTGCGATAGGGCCGGTTCATCTCGCAGATCTGCCCGTCGGGATGAAAGACCGCGGCGCCAATGGCGTCCCAGCCCGTCTTCTCCATCGATCGGAAGGCGGTAAAGGCCCCGGGCTGCGGGCGACCGTCATCATCCATCAGCACGATCCAGTCGGCGTCGGTCTGATCCCGCGCCAGCTGCATCCCCAGGGAAAACCCGCCCGCACCGCCCAAATTGGCCGCGCTGCGATGCAGGATCAGGCGGGAGTCCTCCAAGCTCTCCAGCCAGCCCCGAGTTCCGTCGGTCGAGGCGTTGTCGACGACGATGACCTGATCGACCGGCTCGGTCAGCAGGCTGCGGATCGTGACGCGCAGCTTGTCCAGCCGGTCATGCGTGACGACGACCGCGGCAAGGGTCGTGGAAGGATGGGCCATTCATGCGGCTCGCGGCTTCTGCCGGCGATGCCCGGCGGTTCCGGCGGGATTATCATGACAGGCCCTCCGCTCACAACTGTTCTCCTTCGGCAGTCGTTGCCCGCAGCCTCCACAGGATTTCTCCACAGACAGGCTGACAAGATGCCGCCCACGCCTTAGACATCTGGAAACGCAACCGAGTCAGTCATGCAGATCGAAACGACCGCCCTCCCAGATGTCCTGATCCTGACGCCTGCTCGGCATGGCGATGATCGCGGCTTCTTTTCCGAAAGCTGGAACCGGCGCACGCTGCGGCAGGCGGGGGTGGACCTGCCGGAATTCGTGCAGGACAACCATTCGCTGTCGCGGCAGGCGGGAACGGTGCGCGGGCTGCATTACCAGGCCCCGCCGCATGCGCAGGGCAAGCTGGTGCGCTGCGGGCGGGGGCGGCTGTTCGATGTGGCCGTTGACGCCCGGCGGGGCAGCCCGACCTATGGGCGGTGGTTCGGTGCCGAACTCAGCTTCGAGAACGGCCGCCAGCTGTGGATCCCGGCAGGGTTCCTGCATGGCTTCGTGACGCGCGAACCGGACACGGAAATCGTCTACAAATGCACCGACCACTACGACCGCGCCTCCGATGGCGCGGTGGCCTGGGACAGCCTGGGGATCGACTGGGGCGTCGACGACCCGGTCCTGTCGGACAAGGACCGCGCCGCCCCGGCCTTTGACGCCTGGCAATCACCCTTCACCTTCGAGGCCGCGGCATGAAGATCCTGGTCACCGGCGGCGCCGGCTTCATCGGCTCGGCCGTGGTCCGGCTGGCCATCGCGCGCGGTCACCAGGTCGTGAACCTGGACGCGCTGACCTATGCCGCAAACCTGGAGAACGTGGCCGGGGCCGCAGGGTCCGACCGCTATGCCTTTGAACATGCCGACATCCGCGATCGGGCGGCGCTGGACCGCATCTTGGCGCAGCACCAGCCCGACGCGATCATGCACCTGGCGGCCGAAAGCCATGTGGACCGGTCGATCGACGGCCCCGACGCCTTCGTGCAGACCAACGTGATCGGCACGTTCAACCTGCTGGAGGCCGCCCGCGCCCATTGGATGGCCCAAGGCAAGCCCGAGGGGTTCCGCTTTCACCACATCTCGACCGACGAGGTCTTTGGATCCCTGGGCGAGACGGGGCAGTTCACCGAAGCCACCCCCTATGATCCGCGCAGCCCCTATTCCGCCAGCAAGGCGGGATCGGACCATCTGGTGCGGGCCTGGCACGAGACCTATGGCCTGCCGGTGGTGCTGACCAACTGCTCGAACAACTACGGGCCCTATCACTTCCCGGAAAAGCTGGTGCCGGTGGTGATCCTCAAGGCGCTGGCCGGAGAACCGATCCCCGTTTATGGCGACGGCGGCAACATCCGCGACTGGCTGTTCGTCGAGGATCATGCCGATGCGCTGCTGCTGGTGCTGGAAAAGGGCCAACCGGGGCGCAGCTACAACATCGGCGGCGAGAACGAGGCCCGCAACATCGACCTGGTGCGCACCATTTGTGCCCATATGGATGAACTGCATCCCGCAGGCGCGCCGCATGCGGATCTGATCACCTTCGTGGCCGACCGCCCTGGCCATGACCGCCGCTATGCCATCGACCCCACCCGCATCCGTGATGAACTGGGCTGGCAACCCTCGGTGACGGTCGAGCAGGGGCTGCGGCGCACGGTGGAATGGTATTTGGCCAACCGCGACTGGTGGCAGCCGCTTCTGTCCCGCGACGGCGTCGGCCGGCGTCTGGGGGCCGCCTGATGCGCGACCTGCTGATCTTTGGCCGCAACGGGCAGGTGGCCCGCGAACTGGCCGAGCTGGCCCCCCGCGCCAGGTTCCTGGGCCGCGACGAGGCCGACCTGACCGATCCCTCGGCCTGCGCCGCCGCGATCCGCACGATTGCGCCCCTGGCCGTGATCAACGCGGCCGCCTATACCGCCGTGGACCGCGCCGAAGCCGAGCCCCAGATCGCCCGCACCGTCAACGCGGACGCGCCGGGCGCGATGGCGCGGGAATGCGCGGCCCTGGGCATCCCCTTCCTGCACATCTCGACCGACTATGTCTTTGACGGCTCGGGCCATCTGCCGCGCAACGAGGATGCCCCCACCGGGCCCCTGGGCGTCTATGGCGCCACCAAGCTTGCAGGCGAAGAGGCCGTGGCGGCCGCCGGCGGGCAATGGGCGGTGATGCGGACCTCCTGGGTCTTCTCGGCTCATGGCAGGAATTTCGTCAGGACGATGCTGCGCCTCGGGGCCGAACGTGACCGCCTGACCATCGTGGGCGACCAGGTTGGCGGGCCGACCCCCGCCGCGGATATCGCGGCGGCGGCCCTGGCGATCCTGTGGGGCATGCAGGCGGATCCGGCCAAAGGCGGGATCTATCACTTTTCGGGGGCGCCGGACGTCTCCTGGGCCGATTTCGCGCGCCAGATCTTCGCCCGCGCCGGCATGGAGACCGAAGTCGTGGACATCCCCGGCACGGATTATCCGACGCCCGCGCGCCGACCGCTGAATTCGCGGCTGGACTGCACCCGCATCGCGCGCGATTTCGGGATCCAGCGCCCGGACTGGCGGATGGGCTTGGCGCGCGTGCTGCAACAGCTGAAGGACAAGGCATGACACAGCGCAAGGGCATCATCCTGGCCGGCGGATCTGGCACGCGGCTTTATCCGATCACCATGGGCGTGTCGAAGCAGCTGCTGCCGCTTTACGACAAGCCGATGATCTTCTACCCGATCACCGTCCTGATGCTGGCCGGCATCCGCGAGATCGCGATCATCACCACCCCCGAGGACCAGGACCAGTTCCGCCGCCTGCTGGGCGACGGCAGCCAATGGGGGGTCGGCTTCACCTATATCGTGCAGCCTTCGCCGGACGGGCTGGCGCAGGCCTATATCCTGGCCGAGGACTTCCTGGCCGGCAGTCCCTCGGCCATGGTGCTGGGCGACAACATCTTCTTCGGCCACGGCCTGCCCGAGCTCTTGGCCACGGCCGATGCGCGCAAGGACGGCGGCACCGTCTTCGGCTATCGCGTGTCAGACCCCGAGCGCTATGGCGTCGTTGATTTCAACGACCAGATGCGCGCCCGCGCGATCATCGAAAAGCCCAGGGTGCCGCCCTCGGACTATGCCGTGACGGGCCTCTACTTCCTGGACGGGACAGCGCCGGAACGGGCCCGCGCCGTCAAGCCGTCCGATCGCGGCGAGCTGGAGATCACCACCTTGTTGGAAAGCTACCTGCATGACGGCAGCCTGACGGTCGAACGCATGGGACGCGGCTTTGCCTGGCTGGACACCGGCACCCATGCCAGCCTGCTGGATGCGGGGAACTTCGTGCGCACGCTGGAGAACCGCCAGGGCCTGCAGACCGGCTGCCCCGAGGAGATCGCCTTCGAAGCCGGCTGGATCAATGCCGACCAGCTGCGCGAGCGCGCCGCAAGGTTCGCCAAGAACGAATATGGCGCATATCTGCTGAGGTTGATCGGCTGATCCGACCGGTGGATGCCCCCTGCTGGCGGGGCTGTGAGCAAGGTCAAGCGCACCTGCGCCGGGCCCCTACCACTATGCCCTTTTTTCCCCTATAGCGGTCGCCGCGACAGCCCGTGCAGGTCCTGAGTCTGCAAAAGCTGTGGATGTTCAACTGACCGGTCAGCCATGAGAAAATTAGTGACAGAGCGCGTTCCTGGCGCGGGGCTTTACAACCAGTTCCGGGGCCTTCTTGAGCGGCCTGGCCTGCGCATGTTCCCCGACCTGCGGGAGGACATCCTGAGCCGGCGCCTTCTGCCTCACCGGATCGGGTTTCAGCGCAACAACCTGGAAACGGCCTTTTCGGCCAATTTGGGGCGCCTGTTCCCGAACCTGATCGCAGTGGACGAGCCCGGCATCGACTCGGACGCCTCCGTGCTGATGTATGGGGCGATCCTCGACGACCTGTCGAAGTCGCATGACAGCACCAAGAACCTGCTGCCCCATGTCCGCCCCGATGCGCCGGTCCTGTTTTTCGAGATGGGCTTTCTGGCCTCGACCACGAGTTGGTCCGAGGCGATCGCCTCGCACGATCCCAAGCAGGCCTGCCTCGGCTATATCTTCGACGACCGGGCGCAGTACTACATGTCCGACCGCGAAACCCGCCTGGACGAAAAGCTCAACGGCGACTTCCAGCTGACGGACGAGCAGCGGCAGCGGGCCCTGCGCGCCATCCAGCGCATCGTCGATGCCAGGATCTCGAAATACAATTCGCAGCCGTTCTTCCGGCCGGAAGTGTCGCCCGACCACAAGCGCCGTGTCCTGGTGGTCGATCAGAACTTCTCGGATGCCTCGACCTTCTACGGCCGCGCCACGGAGAGCGACTTCCGGGCCATGCTGAAGGCCGCCGTGGACGAGAATCCCGATGCCGAGATCCTGGTCAAGACGCACCCGGACCTCAACTGGGTCAAGGGCGGCAAGCGGCGCGGGTATTTCGACCAGCTGACATCCGAGGGACGGGTCAGGATCCTGCGCGACAGCGTCAATCCCTTCGAACTGTTCGACCTGGTCGACAAGGTCTATGTCGGCACGAGCGGGATGGGTCTGGAGGCACTGCTGGCGGGCAAGGAGGTCGTCTGCTTTGGCGCGCCCTGCTATGCGGGGTGGGGGCTGACGGATGACCGGGTTGTCGTGCCCCATCGCTACCGCAGGCGGGACCTGGCCGAGTTCTTCCACGCCTTCTACATCTGGTACACGATCTATCACCTGCCCGAGGGAGAGGTCCCCGCGCAGATCGAGGACGTGCTGGACTTCATCGAGGCCAACCGCCCGGTCCAGCCGCGTTCACCGATCCCGACGACTACATGCCCGACCCGCTCCACCTTCAGCGGATCGTGGCCATGGCCGAAGAGGACGGCGCCGATCTGGTCCGCTTTCGCAAGCGCAGGGAGCAGGTCGAGAACGAGGTCGGCACGATCCTGCAGATGCGCATGGACATCACCGAGCGGTTCTTCCCGCGGGAGGTGCGCAGGACGACCATTGCCGATCATCCGGAGATCGCCCATTCGCGGCACTTCTGGAACTGGCTCTATCGCCGCGACTTTCTGGACCAAAGAAACATCCGCTTTCTGACGGCCTATCGCGAGGAACGCGCCTTCCTGTTGCAGGCCTACATGGCCGATCCGGTCGTCTCGATCTGCGACAGCGACGGGGTGGTCTACCGGATCCGCCAGGGTTCCGCCGTGCGCCGCGCGCAGAGCATGTCCGACGTCATGGACCAGTTGGCGAATTTCGAGGCGGTCACGGTGCAGATGGGCCAGGCGGGTGCGCTGGAGAAGGGATCGCCGCACTGGTGGCTGGCGCGGTTCCAGGTTTCGCAGTTCCTGCACTACCTCTATTTCGGCTTCGCCTGGAAGACCGCCAAGGCCGCCAACAAGAGCGGCATCTTCCTGGACCACCTCGCCCGTTCGCTGGAGCAGTGGGGGATGGGTCCGGATGACCTGATCACCGATCCTGCGCAGCTGTCGAAGCTGCATGTCCGGGCGGGCGCCTACAAGCTGCTGCTGGCGGCAACCTGCATGCGGCGGGTCGACTTGGTCGAAACCGCACTGAGCCTGTCGCCGATCTCGTCGAATGACCTGCACGCGACGTTCCTGCAAGTGCCCGCCAGCGCGGCCGAGCGGAACCTGCAGCAGGCCCTGAACACCTATGCGCGCAACGACCGCGTCACGGCAACCGGCGATCCGGAGGCAGTGTCTGGGAAACGCCCCCGGATCCTGATCCACCTGGGCGCGACCAAGACCGGCAGCACCACGCTGCAGCATCTGCTGGAGGACAATCGCCCCGCCTTGCTGAGGAAGGGCATCTGGTACCCCGAGGTCGGCCTGTTCTGGCAGCCGGACCGGCCGCATAAGCAGGCCGGACACGCGCGCTTTGTCGTCGAGGCGGCGGCTGGCACCGAGGACCTGCGCCGCTACCTGCTCAGTGGCCTGGCGCAGATGCCGGGTCAGGTGCACACGATTGTCCTGTCCTCCGAGGCCTTTTTCCTCAACGAGAACTCTGCGGCCCTGGCACAGCATTTCCGCGACTTTGACGTCGAGATGGTCGTCTATCTGCGCCGGCAGGACGAATGGGCCAATTCGCAATATGCGGAATTCGTGGCCGGAGGTGCCATCAGCTCGACCTCGCTCAGGATCGAGCAATGGCTTCAGCTGCCGGCCACGCGCAGATGCCTGGACTATGAAGCCCTGCTCAAGAACTGGCAGCAGCATCTTCCGCAGGCGGCGATCCACCTGCGGCGGTACCTTCGCAGCCCGGGCAACGACTGGAACATCATCGAGGATTTCGTGGCAGCCACGGGTCTTTCGGAGCTGGCCGACCTGCCGCCGCCGCCCTCGGGCAAGACCAACGACGCCCGCCTGTCAGCTGCGCATGTGGAGCTGATCCGGCTTTACAACAGGCGGCGCTTTTTCAACAAGGGCGCCTACCTGCGCTTCATCGAGGCGGCAGCCAGCGGCTTGAACGCCTGGCGCAAGGCGCAAGGGATGCCGATGCCGTCGCCCTGGCTGCTGAGCGAGCAGCAGGCGGACGGGATCATGGCATCTGCCGAGGCCGGCAACGGCCGGATCGCCCGCGACTATTTCGGCCTGGAACCCGATCAGCTGTTTCCTGCACGATCCCCTGCGCCCAGCCCCTGCGGGATCTACCCAGAGGAATTCGAGATCGTCGAGGCGGCCTTCGAGGCTGCCAATGCCCGGACACCCAAGGAAAAATCGGGCGAGACGATCGTGAACTACGGCATCTTCAGCTGGCGCAGGTGGAGCGCGGTCCCGATGATCTCGGCGGCCTACCACTATCGCGGGCGGCCGGATCTGGCCCGGGATGTTCAGGCCGACCCGGCAGACTTCGCCCGGCGGCACTGGATGGGGCGGCGGTCCAGGCTGCGCTGGCTTGCCTATTCGGACGCAAGCACCTTGGGTCCCCGCCAGGTCCTGCGGCTCTGGCTGCCCGTGCTGACGCCCCTGGTGCGCTGGCGCCTGGGGGACGGGGCGGTCGACAGGCTGCACAGCAATCCCGTGGGCTTTGTCCGCGACATCAAGAACCCCGTTTATCGGCTCGTCGGCCGGGCCCTGTTCCCCATGGGGGACAAATGCTGACCTGCCGGCGTGGCGCGGGGTCCGATGCCTGATTGCACCCCGCGCGTGGTGGCGCTGGAAATCCCCGAGGCCTGATTTCGCGACCCGGGCAACGGGGGCCAGCACCAGATGTTCTACGCCTCGCTGCTGTCGGCACTGGCCGAGCTCGGGGTTCTGGTCCGTCCCCTCTGGATGCCGCGGGGGGCGGATCGCGCCCCCCGATCGGCAGGCGACAGCGACCTGCTGATCAGCTTTCATTTTTATGGCGCGGCAGAAGGCGATGTCCTGCGCTGCAAGGAATCCTATCTTCCGCCCTATTACACGATGGACCCGCAGGGCTATGCCTGCTTTTCGCAGCTGGCCCGCGACCCCGGGGTCCATGCCAAAGCGGTCGAGGCGCAGGACCCGCATGAGGCGCGGGCCTTTGTCCAAAACCTGTCGGAGGAGCTGCGGCGGGCCAACCTGTCGAAATATCCGCAATCCGCCGAGCCGGTCCAGATCAGGCCCGGATACCTGTTTGTCCCTTTGCAGGTGGTGCAGGATACGGTGGCACGCGGGGCCTGGCTGGGGGTGGAGGAGGCCCTGAAGGTCATCGTCGCGGCGGCGGCAGATCACGGCCTGCGCACGGTCGTCAAGCGCCACCCCCGTTGCAGCAGCGCCAGGATCACCCGGCTGCTTCGATCCCTGCCGCAGGACGGGACGGTCGAGCTGTCGCAGGCCTCTGTCCATGCCTTGGTGGCGGGTGCGGAACTGGTCGTGGGCGCCAATTCCGGGGTCCTGTTCGAGGCGCTTTTGCAGGGCAAGCCGGTCATCAGCTACGCAGAGGCCGAATTCGGGCAGATCACCCATCAGGTCCGCACCGCGGATGCACTTGCCCAGGCCATCCGGGTGCCCCGGGTGCCCGGTGCCGTCGCGCGCGACAAGTTCCTGCACTGGTACCTGACCCGCTATTGTGTCCGGGCCGACGATGTCCCGGCGATCCGCCGCAGGATCCGCGCGGCCCTCGACGCCGGTCTTGAGGCCGGAGCAGGCCGTGCAGCGGCCCTGCCGTCCTGGAAACTTTACGCCTATTCCCTCTTTGACCGCACCAAGCGCCGGCTGTTCTGAACAACCCTTTGGGCCGGATCAGGCGGGGCTGTCGATGAAGGCGGGGGGCGCCTCTCCTGCCGCGGCGGCCTGGGCGATGACCCGTGCGGCGTCCAGGGCCTCGCGCACCGTCACGTCCATGTCCAGATACCGATAGGTCCCGAGGCGACCCACGAAGGTGACGCCGCGCGTCTCCTGCGCCAGCGCGACATAGCGCTCCAGCAGCGCCTTTTCCTGGACCAGCCGGACCGGGTAATAGGGGGTGTCGCCCGGCTCTGCCGCGCGGGCGTATTCCCGATAGCAGACGCTGCCCTCATGCGCCTCCCAAGGGCTGAAATGCTTGTGCTCGGTGATGCGGGTGAAGGGCACGTCGCGGTCGCCATAGTTCATCACGGCACAACCCTGGTAGTCGCCCTGATAGGTGAAACGCTCGAAATCCAGGGTGCGATAGCCAAGCCGGCCAAGGCGATAGCCGAAATATCCGTCCAGCGGACCCGACCAGACCACATGATCCGCGCCCTGGGCCATCCCGTCATCATATTCCTGCCCCAGTTCGACCGTGATGCGCGGATGATCCAGGATGCGCTCTACCAAGGCGGTATATCCCTCTTCGGGCATGCCCTGGAAGCGGTGGAAAAAGTAGTTGTCGTCATAGTTGAAGCGCAGTGGCAGGCGCTTGAGGATCGACGCGGGAAGCTGGGAGGGTGAACAGCCCCACTGCTTTTCCGTGTAGCCTTGAAAGAAGGCCTCGTACAATTCCCGGCCGACAAAGCGCAGCGCCTGCTGTTCGAAAGTCTGCGGATCGGTGATGCTGCGGTCGGCCTTCGACTCGATGAAGGCACGCGCCTCATCGGGGCGCAGGGTGGTGCCAAAGAACTGGTTGATCGTCAGCAGGTTCACGGGAAGCGGATAGACGCGGCCCTGAGCGGTCGTCTTGACCCGGTTCTGATAGGGCAGAAAGCGGGCAAAGCGGTTGACGTAATCCCATGCGCCCTGGTCGTCGGTATGAAAGATGTGGGGACCATAGACGTGCATCATGACGCCGGTTTCCGCGTCGCGGGCCGTGTGGCAGTTTCCGGCCACATGCGGCCTTGCGTCAATGACGTGGCAATGATGTCCCGCCTCGGCCAGCTCGCGTGCGATCACCGCCCCCGAAAGCCCCGCCCCAACCAGAAGTACTCTCATCTTGTGTCCCGCGTTGCGCCGGATCCGGCGGGGCTTCGTGCCCGCAGACTGCTATAGCCCCGGGGCCGGCGCCCGTCCAACCCCGGCTGTGCCGGGGCCTGCGGGCTGCCAGGGGCGCAGTTCGGCCTGCATCCAGGTGCCGTGGGCGGCGTTCGGAAAGACGATCCAGTCTTGGCCGAAACGGTCGGCGTGGTCGGCGGTCAGGCGATGCTGATCCTCCAGCGCGGCCCCGGCGAAGGCCCCGTGGAAATCGTGCAGCGTGTCACCCAGCTGCAGGATCACCCGATGGTCGCGCTCGACCGCGGCGCGGCGCTCGGCCTTGGGGGGGCCAAACAGCAGCACCTGTTCGGCGCGGACTTGGGGCAGGCCGAGGCGCGACAGGGTGGCGATGGTGGCCAGCTTGTTTTCCTCGAACCGGTCCGAAACATAGAAGATCGTTACCCCCAGCTGGTCGGCCAAGGCAAAGAACTCGGCCGCGCCGGGGATCAGGTGCGGGTCGCCCTCGCGTTCCCACAGCTTCCAGGTGTCGAGGTCGTGGAACATGTTCTCGTGATGCATCGCCAGCGCCATCACCGCGCTGTTGTCCAGGATCGTCTCGTCGATGTCGCTGAGGATCGCCAAGCCTTCGCCGCCGCCCGCCTGCCGGACCGCATTCTCAAGGCGCAGCGTGGCCAGCGCGTAGCATTGCCGCTGCAGGGCCTTCACCTCGGCCGAGGCCTGCTGATAGCGGATGGCGATGGCATGGTCATGCGGGGTCGGATGAGGCTTCATGATCGGTCCTTGGATCGCGCGCCGCGACGCTAGGCCGGGCGCACGCCAAGGTCAAACGGCGGGGGCGGGAATCCGCACCGGCGCCTCGCGCACCGGCAGGTGGATCAGCGCGCTGAAGGCGCCCACGCCGACGCCGATCCACCAGACCAGCAGATAGTCGCCGGAGGCGTCATACAGCCAGCCGCCCAGCCAGACGCCCAGGAAGGACCCGATCTGGTGCGACAGGAACACGAAGCCGTAGAGCGTCGCCATGTAGCGCAGCCCGTAGATATAGGCCACCAGGCCCGAGGTCAGCGGCACCGTCGCCAGCCACAGCCCGCCCATCACCAGCGAGAAGAGGATCACCGTGCCCGGCGTGATCGGCGTCAGGATAAAGGCCGCCGCCGCGATGGTGCGCAGGGTATAGATCGCCGCCAGCAGGTATTTCTTGGTGTAGCGCTTGCCCAGGTAGCCCGCCAGGATCGCCCCGCCGATATTGGCCAGCCCAATCAGCGAGATCGCGACCGCCCCCAGGGCCGAGGTCGTGGTGATCCCCAGTCCCGCCAGCATGCCCGCCGGGTCGATCGGGCCGCACATCTCGGTGATCATCGCCGGGAAATGGGCGGTGATGAAGCCCAGCTGGTAGCCGCAGGAAAAGAAGCCGGCGAAGATCATCAGATAGGACGGATCGCGGAAGGCGCGCTTGAGGACGGTGCCCAGGCTGTCCTCCAGTTCGCCGCGGCTGGCGGGCTTGCCCCCGCCCAGCATCGGCAGGAACAGCATCGTGGCCAGGACGATCACGCCGAAGATGATGAAGACCCCCTGCCAGCTGTAGAAGGCCAGCAGGATCTCGGCCAAGGGGGCGCCGAAGACCTGGCCCGCCGATCCGGCCGCGGTGGCGATGCCCAGGGCCAGGCTGCGGTTCTCGTCGCTGGCGGCGCGGCCGACGACGGCCAGGATCACGCCAAAGCCCGTGCCAGCGATGCCGAAGCCGACGATCACCTCCAGCAGCTGCACGGCTGCGGGGGTGGTGGCGAAGGCCGTCAGGATCAGGCCCGCGCTGTAGAGGAGGGCGCCCAAAATGATCGCCCATCGGTCGCCCCACCGTTCGGCCAGCGCGCCGAAGATCGGCTGGCCGATGCCCCAGGCCAGGTTCTGGATCGCGATGGCCAGGCTGAACTCGGCCCGTGGCCAGCCGAAATCCTCGGCCACGGGGATCTGGAACACCCCGAAGCTGGCGCGCAGCGCGAAGTTGATCAGCAGGATCAGCGAGCCGCCGATCAGGACCGGCGTGAAGATGCGTGCTTGGGAAGACATGGCTGTGGCCTCGGGACAGGGAGGCCACAGCGTTGCCCCGTGGGGCGCAGGCGGTCAATCACGCAATTGTATGGACGCAATCTGCCCTGTCAGCGGCGGCCCATCTCGGCTTGGATCGAGAAGCGCGACGAGGGGATCGAGCCGCCCTTCTGCATCTCGCCCAGGATCACGGTGGTCTTCTGGCCGCTGTCGTCGGTCACGACCCATTGGCGCAGCTCGGTCGGGCTGGTGAAGACCATCTGGATGTTGCCGTTCTGCGGCCGCTGCGGATCCTGGGCGGTGACAACGGTTGCATTGTCCTTTTCGCTGTGCCCGGTGACCATGCCCTGGCGCCCCAGGTTCACGTTGGCGTCCAGGATGATCGACAGCGGCGTCTGCGACAGCGGATATTGCTGCGGCCCGCTGTTCGACTTGGCGTCGAAGATCGCGACGTTCCCGCCCGAGGCCAGGACCAGGGTGCGGTCGTTGTCGTATTCGAAGCGGACCCGGCCCGGGCGCTGGATATAGACCGTGCCGGTCGAGACGGTGCCGTCGGGATTGATCTGCGTGAACTGCGAGGTGACCGTCGTCAGGCTGTTGAGATAGCGCGAGATCTCGTTGAGGGAAATTCTCTCGGCGAAGGCCGGAAAGGCCATGGCGAGGGCGAGGACGGGCGCGAGTGCGAGTGAGCGTATGTTCATGACCCCGATCATATCCTTTCGCGATTTTCTTGCACATCACGTCTGGTGGATGCGACGGCGGGCAACGATCGCGCCGCCGTGACAGTTCCGCGCGGTTTGTTTCAGGTCGGCACGCTTGAATGGAACGGAGCAAGAACATATTATCATGGCATGGCACAGCGCACCCTTCAGCAAAAGTTGGCGATCCTGTCGGACGCGGCGAAATACGACGCCTCCTGCGCGTCCAGCGGGACGACGCGGCGCGATTCGCGCAATGGCGGGATCGGCTCGGCGGGGGGCAGCGGCATCTGCCACGCCTATACGCCGGACGGGCGCTGCATCAGCCTGCTGAAGATCCTGATGACGAATTTCTGCATCTTTGACTGCGCCTATTGCATCAACCGGGTCAGCAGCAATGTCGAACGCGCGCGGTTTTCGCCCGAAGAGGTCGTCAAGCTGACGCTGGAATTCTATCGCCGCAACATGATCGAGGGGCTGTTCCTGTCCTCGGGGATCATCCGCAGCCCGGACCAGACAATGGGCGACATGGTCCGCATCGCGCGGATGCTGCGGATCGAACACGGGTTCAAGGGCTACATCCACCTCAAGACCATCCCCGACGCCTCCCCCGACCTGGTGGCGCAGGCCGGGCTGTTCGCCGACCGCCTGTCGGTGAACATCGAGCTGCCGCAGGATGCCAGCCTGCGCCAGCTGGCCCCCGAAAAGCGACCCGAGACGATCCGCGCCACCATGGCCGATGTGCGCCTGGGCCGCGAGGCCGCAAAGGAAAAGACCTTTTCCGGCAAGCGCCCGCCGCGATTCGCGCCCGCCGGTCAATCCACGCAGATGATCGTCGGCGCGGATCAGGCCACCGACCGCGACATCTTGCGGACCTCGGCCAACCTCTATTCGGGATATCAGCTGAAGCGGGTCTATTATTCGGCCTTCTCGCCGATCCCGGACAGTTCCGCCGCCCTGCCGCTGATCAAGCCCCCCTTGATGCGCGAACACCGCCTGTACCAGGCCGACTGGCTGATGCGCTTTTACGGCTTCGACGCCGAGGAGATCGGCGCCGCCCATCCGTCGGGCAACCTGGACCTGGCCATCGACCCCAAGCTGGCCTGGGCGCTGGCCAACCGGGCGCAGTTCCCCGTCGACGTGGTCCGTGCCCCGCGCGAGATGCTGCTGCGCGTGCCGGGCTTTGGCACCAAGACGGTGACGCGCATCCTGGCCGCGCGGCGCAGCGGGGCCATCCGCTATGCCGACCTGCTGCGCATGGGCGCGATCATGTCCAAGGCGCAGCCCTTCGTGACGCTGCCCGACTGGACCCCCGGCGGCCTGACCGACAGTGCCGGCCTGCGCGCGCGCTTTGCCCCGCCGCCGGAACAGCTCTCCCTGTTCGGATGATCCGCGTCCCGCTGCCCCGCTTTGGCCGCTTCGACGCCTGGCGGGCCGCGGCGCGCGATCTGGCCAGCGCCCGCGTGCCCCCCGAGGGCGTGTCATGGGCCGACCCCGACACGCCCCCTGATCTGTTCGGCGCCGACCCGACCCCGCCGCCGGGGCCCCACCCGGTCATCGCCACGCAGGATTTCCTGCAGCTGGCCCGTCAGGTCGCCAGCCATTCCGACCCCGAACGCTGGTCCCTGCTCTATGCCGCGCTGATCCGGGCGCAGACGGACCGGCGGTTCCTGTCGAACCCGGCCGATCCCATGCTGGACCGCCTGACCCGCATGGCGAAATCGGTGCGCCGCGACATCCACAAGATGCACGCCTTTGTCCGCTTTCACGAATTGCCGTCGGAGGGGGCGCGCCGCGCCTTCGGGGCCTGGTTCGAACCCGAACACCCGATCCTGGAGGCCGGGACGCCGTTCTTTGCAAAACGCTTTGCCGACATGGATTGGCTGATCGCCACGCCCGAAGGAACGGCCCGGTTCCACGGCGATGTCATCGCCTATGAAGATCCGGCCCCGCGCCCGGACCTGCCCGGCGACGCCAGCCACGACCTCTGGCAGACCTATTTTGCCAATATCTTCAACCCGGCCCGCATCAAGACCGATGCGATGCGATCGGAGATGCCCAGGAAATTCTGGAAGAACCTGCCCGAGACCCGCCTGATCCCCGAGATGCTGGCTGATGCCCCCCGCCGCGTCCAGGCCATGCGGGAGGCCGGCGCGACCGAAGCCCCGGCCTTTGCACCCCGGGTCACTGCCCGCATCCGTCAGCAGCCCGATGACAGCCTGCCTGAAACGCTGGAGCATGCGGCGTCACAGGCTGCGCGCTGCACCCGGTGCGAGCTGTGCCATGCGGCCACGCAGACGGTCTGGGGGCAGGGCGATCCGGGCGCCGCGCTGATGATCGTGGGCGAGGCGCCGGGCGATCAGGAGGACCTGGCCGGGCGGCCCTTTGTCGGCCCGGCGGGACAGCTGCTGCGTCAGGCGATGGCCGAGGCGGAGCTGGACCCGGATCGCGCCTGGCTGACCAATGCGGTCAAGCATTTCCGCTTTACCCCGCGCGGCAAGCGCCGGATGCACCAGACGCCCGACCGGCCGCATATCGAGCAGTGCCGTTGGTGGCTGGGCCTGGAACGCCGGATGGTGGCGCCGCGCCTGACGGTCGCGCTTGGGGCGACGGCGGCCTTTGCGCTGACCGGAAACCGCAGCCCGCTGACGCCCCGCCGCGGCACGATCGAGCCTGCGCTGGACGGCGGGCCCGTCCTGGTCACCTGGCACCCCAGCCTGATCCTGCGCCTGCCGCCGGACCGCGCGCCAGAGGCGCGGGCGCAGCTGCGCGCCGATCTGGCCCACGCGGCCCATTTGACCGCCTGACACCACAAATGGAGGTTAAAGCGCCCGCCCCGTCAGCAGGCGCGGCATCGGATCGATCGAAAGCCCCGCCGCCTGCCGCATGAAGCTGCGACGCAAGGCGGGAACCCGTGTCACGAGCCCCATCCCCAGGCCGCGGACCGCAGAGACAAGCCCGTTGTCCGTCCCGAAAAGCCGGTTGACGCCGTCCATGCCAAGCGCCAGCGCGGTCGCGTCGAAGCGGCGCCAGCCTTGGTACCGTTCCAGCACCAGTTCGCTGCCGATATCCTCGCCGCAGCGGGCGGCCTCGACCAGGACCTGGGCCAGGGCCGCCACGTCGCGCAGCCCCAGGTTCAGTCCCTGGCCCGCAATGGGATGCACACCATGGGCGGCATCCCCCACCAGCGCCACGCGCGGCGCGGCATAGCGTTCTGCCAGCGACAGGCTCAGCGGATAGCTGAAGCGCGGCCCGGCCAGCGCGATGCCGCCCAGGAAATCCCCAAAGCGCGGGCGCAGCACCGACAGGAACTCCGCATCGTCCAGCGCGGCGATGGCGGCCGCGTTGGCATGGGTTTCGGACCAGACCACGCTGCTGCGCTTGCCGGGCAGGGGCAGGATCGCCAGCGGTCCGGTCGACATGAAGTACTGATGCGCGATGCCGTCATGCGGCAGATCGTGGTCCAGCGCCGCGACCAGGGCGGTCTGTCCGTAATCCCAGCCCTGCCTTCGGATCCCCGCGCGGTGTGCCACGCCCGAGCCGCGCCCGTCGGCCCCGACCAGCAGGCGCGCCGCGATCTGCCGGCCATCAGACAGGCTGACGGTCACGCCGGCAGGTCCGGGCTGCTGCCCGGTCACGGCGACGCCGGGCCAATGCGTGACCTTGTCCGACATGGCCGCCATCAGCGCGCGATAAAGAAACCGGTCCTCCAGCATGTGGCCGACGGGGCCTTCCTCGGTTTCGGCGCTGTCGAAATGCAGGAAGAAGGGGGCCGCGCCCTCTCCGGGCTGGCCCTGCGATGCCTTAACCTGCCCGATCGGCTGGCTGTCACCGGCCAGTCCGTCCCAGAGCCCAAGCGCCGACAGAAGCCGGACCGAGGCCACCGCCAGCGCATAGGCGCGCCCGTCAAAGCCGTCGCCCGACCGCGCATCCACGGGCCGCGGATCGACGACCGCGACCGAAAGGCCCGCATCCGCCAGGGCAAGGGCCAGGGTGGGGCCATTCAGCCCGCCTCCGGCGATCAGAACGTCGAACTGCTGTGTCATGAGGTGATCCATGCATGGCAAGGGGTCAAAGGCAATGCGGCGCGCGGCCTCAGCCTTCCGCGTTCAGCAGGGCCGCCAGCCCCGTGCGGTAATCGGGATAGCGCAGCGTGACGCCCAGTTGCTGCTTGATGCGGTCGTTCCGCACGCGCTTGCTGTCGGCATAAAAGGACCGCGCCATGGGCGACATCCGGGCATCTTCGAAAGGCACGGCCGGCGGCACCGGAAGGCCCAGAAGATGGGCTGCATGGGCGATCACGTCCTGCGGCGGGGCCGGGTCGTCGTCGCAGAGGTTGTAGATGCCGATGGGCGCGGGCTTCTGGATCGAGGCCAGCAGCACCTGGGCGATATCCTCGACATGGATGCGGGAAAACACCTGTCCGGGCTTGATGATCCGCCGTGCGCTGCCGTCGCGGACCTTCTGGAAGGGGCCGCGCCCGGGGCCGTAGATGCCGGCCAGGCGGAAGATGTGCAGCGGCAGGTCATGCGCCCGCGCCAGGTCCTGCCAGTCGGCCTCGGCCCGGATGCGGGCCTGGCCGCGCGGGCCCGATCCGTCCAGCACGCTATCCTCGTCGACCCAGCCCCCGTCGCGGTCGCCATAGACGCCGGTGGTGGACAGATAGCCCAGCCAGCGCGGGCGGGCGCGGGACATCTCGTCGCGAAAGGCGGCCAGCACCGGGTCGCCATGGTCGGCCGGGGCGGTCGAGATCAGGATGGCGTCGGCCCGCGTGATCGCGGCGCGAACCTCGTCCTCCTGTCCGGGCCACAGCAGGGGACGCGCCCCGGTCGCCGCGACACGGTCCGTGTCGGCCCGCGTCGTGCCCGTGACGTTCCAGCCCCGTGCCGTCAGCAGGGGCGTCAGATAACCGGCGGAATAGCCGTGACCGAAAACAAGCATCTCCATGACGGCACCGTAACGACGGCCGCGGACGGGCGCCAGACGCTTGCCTGCTGTCCGTCGCGCTGGCAGGGTCATGGGCAACCAGAAGGACAAGAACAGATGACAACGGATCCCCGCTTCCTGCCCGTCGAGACGCCCCCGCCCCCCGCCCGCGAAGGCTTTACCGATGCCCACGCGGCGGTGGCACGGCTGCAGGCGCTGTACGACGAGGCAACGGGGTTCCTGCTGGGGCACTTCACCCGCATCCTGGAGGGCGCCCGGCCCGAGGCCCGCTATCGCGCCTTCTATCCCGAGATCCGCCTGACCGTGCCCACCCATACCAAGACGGACTCGCGCCTGTCCTTCGGGCATGTGGTGCAGCCGGGCAGCTATGCCGCCACCGTCACCCGGCCCGACCTGTTCCGGAACTACCTGATCGAACAGGTGGGCCTGCTGATCAAGAACCACGGGGTGCCGGTATCGATCGGGCTGTCGACGACGCCGATGCCCGTGCATTTCGCCGTGGCCGCGCAAAGCGACCTGGCCGTCCCGCAGGAGGGGGTGCTGGATTTCAGCCTGCGCGACGTCTTTGACGTGCCCGACCTGAACACGATGAACGATGACATCGTGAACGGCGTGGCCTGCCCGATGCCCGACGGCACGCAGCATCTGGCGGCCTTCACCGCGCAGCGCATCGACTATTCGCTGGCGCGGCTGGCGCATTACACCGCCACCGCGCCCGAGCATTTCCAGAACTTCGTGCTGTTCACGAACTACCAGTTCTACGTGGACGAATTCGAGGCATTCGCCCGGCGGGCGCTGGCCGACAGCTCGCTTGGCTATACAAGCTTCGTCGCGCCCGGCAACCAGCAGATCAGCGACCCGCATCAGCCGGTGACGGTGCTGTCCAAGATGCCGCAGATGCCGACCTATCACCTGAAACGTGCGAACGGGCAGGGGATCACGCTGGTCAATATCGGCGTCGGGCCGTCGAACGCCAAGACCGCAACCGACCATATTGCGGTCCTGCGCCCCCATGTCTGGCTGATGGTCGGGCATTGCGCGGGGCTGCGGAACAGCCAGTCGCTGGGCGATTTCGTCCTGGCCCATGCCTATCTGCGCGAGGATCACGTCCTTGACGACGACCTGCCGGTCTGGGTCCCGATCCCCGCCCTGGCGGAGGTGCAGGTGGCCCTGCAGGAGGCCGTGGCCGAGGTCACCCGGCTGGACGGATACGAGCTGAAGCGGATCATGCGCACGGGCACCGTCGCCACCATCGACAACCGCAACTGGGAGTTGCGCGACCAATCCGGCCCGGTGCATCGCCTGTCGCTGTCGCGCGCCGTGGCGCTGGACATGGAAAGCGCCACCATCGCGGCCAACGGCTTTCGTTTTCGCGTGCCCTACGGCACCCTGCTGTGTGTCAGCGACAAGCCCCTGCATGGCGAGTTGAAGCTGCCGGGCATGGCCACGGATTTCTATCGGACGCAGGTCTCCAACCATCTGCTGATCGGGATCCGCGCGATGGAGAAGCTGCGCGACATGCCGCTGGAACGGATCCATTCGCGCAAGTTGCGATCCTTCAGCGAGACGGCGTTTCTGTGACAGCGGCATAAATCACCAGCAAACGCGGGTTTTCGCGCGTATGGCGAAAAAGGCTTGATCTGCCCGTCAAAACCGTGTGTAGCAGGCGATATGCCGCAAAAGGCGCTAATGATGGGCCCGGTGGAACAGGGCAAGAGGAGACAGACCATGGCTACGGCTTCTGCCAAACCGATGACCAAAACCCAGCTGGTGGCGACTCTCGCCGAAGAAATGGGCTCGGACAAGAAATCGGCTGCGGCCGCTCTGGACGCGATCGTGTCGATCGTGACCCGCGAAGTCGCCGCCGGCGGCGCGGTCACCCTGCCCGGCATCGGCAAGATCGCCTGCCGCGCCCGCCCCGAGCGTCAGGTCCGCAACCCGCAGACCCAGGAAATGATGACCAAGGCCGCCGACAAGCAGGTCAAGGTGACGATCGCCAAGGCGCTCAAGGACAGCGTCAACAGCTGATCCCCCGCAAGCGCGGAAAGATCGAAAGGGTCGTGCCACAGGGCACGGCCCTTTTTTCATTGGGCCTTTCCGCGGCTTGAACGCTCTGCTAGCGATCTTGCATCACCTGCAAGCGAGGCACGATCATGGACATCCGCGCAATCCTGATGGGGCTTTCCTTTGCGGTGATGTGGGCCTCGGCCTTCACCTCGACCCGCATGATCGTGACCGAGGCGCCGCCGCTGATGGCGCTGGCCCTGCGCTTTGCCCTGTCGGGCGGCATCGGCGTGCTGATCGCGTTGGCCATGGGCCAGACCTGGCGCGGGCTGACGCGGGCGCAATGGCGGGCGGTGGTGGTCTTGGGCCTGTGCCAGAACGCGCTCTATCTGGGGTTGAACTGGACGGCGATGCAGTGGATCGAAGCGGGCCTTGCCTCGATCATCGCGGCCACGATGCCGCTGCTGGTGGCCTTCCTGGGCTGGACGCTGATGTCCGAGCGCCTGCGCCCGATGGGCGTGGTCGGGCTGGTCCTGGGGGTGGCGGGCGTGGCGATCATCATGGGCGCGCGCCTGCAGGGCGGCAGCGACCTGACCGGCATCCTGATGTGCTTTGTCGCCGCGCTGGCGCTGGCGGTCGCGACCCTGACGGTGCGCGGGGCCAGTTCGGGCGGCAACGTGATGATGGTCGTGGGGCTGCAGATGCTGGTCGGCGCGGTGACCCTTGGCCTGATCGCGCCCTGGATCGAGAGCTGGGACGTCGTCTATACGCCGCGCCTGGTGGTGGCCTTTCTCTATACCGTGCTGGTGCCGGGGCTGCTGGCCACCTGGGTGTGGTTCCTGCTGGTCGGCCGCATCGGGGCGGTGCGCGCCGCCACCTTCCACTTTCTGACGCCTTTCTTCGGCGTGGCCACGGCCGCGCTGCTGCTGGGCGAGGATCTGGGTGCGGGCGACGTGATCGGCGTCGCGATCATCATGGTCGGCATCCTGGCCGTTCAGCTGTCCAAGGCGCCCGTGCCGGTCAAGCGCCCGCCGCCCAGCTGACCAAAGGGATGCGGTCGCCCGACGTTCGGATCGGGTCACCATTCCCTTGACAAGAATCATCCAGACATCTGCTATCATGGGATTTTCGGCGAACCCTTCCACAACCGGAGCACGCCATGGCGCGACGCCGATCCCGTCATCCCCTGCTGTCGTCGATGACGGACATCCAGACGGAACAGGCGCTTGGCCTTGACCGGGCCGGGGACCGCACACCCGAAACCTGGTTCATCGGCCCCCAGGCCGAGAATGGCGACCTGTTTTGCCGGCTGGTCGACCGGGCGCTGAAGCAGCACCTGGATTTCCGCCGCGCCTATATGCCCGGCGATCCCCCCATTCATCGCGACGACGCCTCCCCCCGCCTGCGTGCCTCCGAGCAGTTCATGTCCGACCGCCTGGACGAGATGCTGGGTTATCTGCGCGGCTCGATCCCCCTGGCCAGCCACCGCAACCTGTCGCACATGTACTGGGACCAGACGATGCCCGCATTGCTGGGCTATATCGCGGCACTGCCCTACAACCAGAACAATGTGGCCGCCGAGGCCAGCCCCGCCACGACCCTGTTCGAGATCGAGGTCGGCAACGACCTGTGCCGGATGCTGGGTTATCCGCAGCCTTCGCCCGCAGAGGTGGCCGAAGGCGCGGTCAAGCCCTGGGGTCACATCACCTGCGACGGCTCGGTCGCCAATGCCGAGAGTGTCTGGGCGGCGCGGAACCTGAAATATTTCGCCGTGGCCATGGCCGCGGCGATCGCGGCCGAACCCGACATGGCGGCGGCCCGCGCGGTTACTGTCCGTCTGCTGAACGGCCAGCGGGCGCGGCTTGGGGATCTGGGTCCCTGGCAGCTGATGAACCTGCCGCTGGACGAGGTGATCGGGCTGGCACCGCGCGTGGCCAAGGTCTCGGGGATTGCCCCGCAGGTGATCGAGACGATGCTGGCGCGCCATTCGGTCCAGTCCCTGGGGCTGGTGGCCTTTCACCGGCGGCATCTGCCGGGGATGGACGCGCCGCTGCTGCTGGCGCCGGCGACGGCACATTATTCCTGGCCCAAGGCCATGTCACTGACCGGCCTGGGCCGCGACCAGCTGCGGACCGTTGCGGTCGATCTGGCGGGGCGGATGGACATGGTGGCCCTGCGCGCCGTGCTGGACGCCTGCCTGGACGATGAACGGCCGGTCATGCAGGTGACGGCGGTCTTGGGTTCGACCGAGGAAAGCGCCGTGGACCCGCTGGCCGAGATCCTGGCGATCCGCGACGAATATCGCGCCATGGGGATGGAGTTCAGCGTCCATGCCGACGGCGCCTGGGGCGGCTATTTCGCCTCGCTGCTGCGTGCGCCACAGGGGCATCCTGCGGGTGCCGCATCCCCGGATTGGGACGACGATGCCTGGCAGGCGCTGATCCAGGACGACGGCAGGGACAGCCCGGGCCTGATGCTGGGCCCGCATGTGCGGCGGCAGATGCAGGCGCTGCCGGGGGCCGACAGCATCACGGTCGATCCGCACAAGTCGGGCTTTGCCCCCTATCCGGCCGGGGCGCTGTGCTATCGCAACGGCGCGATGCGGGACATGGTCTCGTTCAAGGCGCCGGTGGTCTTTCACGGCGGCATTGATCCCACGGTCGGCGTCTATGGCATCGAGGGGTCCAAGCCCGGCGCGGCGGCGGCGGCCGTCTATCTGTCGCACCGGGTCATCCGCACCGACCGGTCGGGCTATGGCGACCTGCTGGCGCGCTGCCTGTTCAACGCCAAGCGCTTTTACGCGATGCTGGTCTGCCTGGAGGGGCCGGACTTTACCGTGACGCCGTTCCAGAAGCTGCCGGCCGAAACCGTGCCCGGCGCGACCGCCGCCGACATCGCCGCGCAAAAGCGGCGGATCCTGCACGACATCCTGCCCCTGCGCGACCGGGACCTGGTCGAGGCGCTGCGCGAGGATGCCGATCTTTTCGCCCTGTTCCGGGACATGGGGCCGGACCTGACGATCACGACCTATGCGTTCAACCCGGTCTCGGCGGACGGACCCAACCGCGATCCGGGGCTGATGAACGAGATGAACGACCTGATCTTTCGCCGGCTCAGCCTGCAGAGCTTCAAGGGCGGGGTGGTGCCGACCACGCCGATGTTCGTCACCTCGTCCGATTTCGATCCCGCGCAATACGGGCAGGCGCTGGTCAGCGACTTTGCGGCCCGCGCCGGGGTCCGGCCGCAGGACGGGCTGCCGATGAGCTTCCTGATCTCGACCACCCAGAACCCCTGGCTCAGCGAGGCGGGCGGCGGCCAGGTGCTGAAGACGCTGCGGGACGTGCTGTCCGACACCGCCAGCAGCGCGGCGCAGGCGGTCATGGCGCGTCACGGGATGGCGCCGGGCTGACCGGGCAAGACAGGAAAAGGGGGGCTGCACATGGAACAGGACGGAATGGCATCCGGATCGGAGGCCACGGGTTGCGGGGGGCAGGACGCGGGCCACCCTGCCGAGATGAGCCGCGATTTGATGATGCAGCCCCGGATCGCCAATCATCCGCATCAGCATGCGATGACGCTGGTAGGTCACCGGACGGTCTTTGCCGTGCACATGACCCAGTTCTACATGGAGGAGCACAAGTACCAGCTGATCTTCGAGGTCATCCTTCCGCCCAGGATCGCCGCCGCCCTGGACGGCCACCGCCGCCGACATCCCTGCGACTGGTTCGTGCTGTCGAACGATGCGGACGACCTGTTCACCATCCCCGACATCGCCAGCGGACGCCGGACCACCTATCGCGCGCAGATCTTTCAGGGCCTGCCGCCCTTCACCCACCGCGCCGAGGAAAACCCGCATTTCTATCCCTGGAGCGCCGACCGCGTCCGGCCGCTGCTGATCGGTTTCGAGGCGCAGGTCGGCCGGGTCGTGATGTTCCGCCCCTTTGCCCATCACCTCGAGCTGCCGGAATTCGCGACCTATCTGCTGTGGGGCCGGGAGGACGAGGCGCATCTGACCAACCTGCAGACGGGCCGCCAGCATTCCGGGCCTTTCCAGGGCCTGTCCTTCGGCCCCGATTACGACCACGTGCTGAGCCTGCGGCATCGGCCACCGGGGCTGGACGATGCGCAGCTGGAGGCGGGGATGGTCCTGACGGCGCCCGGCATCCGCCTGCGCCACGGCACGGACGGCCGGCAGTGCATCCCCGGCACGAACCCCATCCCCCCGGACAGGCCGCTGCAGCTGCTCTACCGTGGTATCCAGCCCGCGCTGACCGTCCTGCCGGGCGAGACATTCCTGTTCGGGACGGCGGTCATCAACAGCCCGGATGCCCTGCGACCCGACCAGATCTGCCTGGAGGTCAGCCCGACCCCGCAGGCCATGGTGCTGAACGACGCCTGCTGAGGCCGGCGAAGCACCCCCGAACGGAGGATTTCACATGACGTCACTGCAGCAACAGGAAGGTAATGAACAGCTTTGGTTCACCGTCTTCGCCGAGGGGCATCCCGTGCTGGTGACCAAGCAGCGGCGCTATCAGATGCTGCCCGGCAGCCCGCGATGCAAGCTCTGCGCCGTGCCCTTTGGCGGGGCGGGGGGCTGGCTGATGCGGCGGCGCGGCCTGGGGGCGTCGCATCGCAACCCGCAATATTGCACGGCCTGCGACGCCTTTCTGGAGGCCTTTCCCGGCGGGGCCGAAGTGCCGATGGCGATGATGATGGTCGACATCCGCGATTCGGTGTCGCTGTCGGGGCAGGTCTCGGGCCGGGAATTCGCGGCCATGGTCATGGATCTGCGGGACGAGGTCGCCAAGGTCCTGGACCAGACCGAAGGCTTTCTGCTGGAGTTCCAGGGCGATTCCGTCTTTGCCGTCTGGCCGCCGGGCTTTGTCGGGACCGATTATGCGGCCAAGGCACTGAGGGCGGCCGACCTGGCGCGCCAGATGATCCGGGACCGCAGCAACGGCAGCGCCGCGCCGGTCGGCGTCGCCGTCCACACGGGCAAGGTGTTCATCGGCGCCGTCTCGGCCGCAGGAGGGCGCATCCAGGGCATCAGCGCCTTTGGGCTGGAGGTCAATGTGCTGGCGCGCCTTGCCGCAGCCGCCCGGCCCGGCGAGATCCTGGCCAGCGCCGCGACCTATGCGGCCGCGGAGCGCCAGATGCCCGCCACCCGGCGGAGCGAGGTGCTGAAGGGCGTGAGCCAGCCGGTCGAGGTGGCGGTTGTCTAGGCCGGCCCGCCGCTGCGCAGCTGCGGTTGTGCCGGCGCCAGCAGCACGCCGATCACGGTCCGCACGGACACCGCATCGGGGGAGGGGCGGGACGTCGCCGGATGCTCGGGCAGGGCATGGGTGATCCTGTCGATGCCGATATCGGCCAGGAGATGAGGCGAGGTTTCCGCTAGGCGCGCGAATTCGGCCTCCATCCGCCTGCTTTCGTAGAAACGGCGGCGCCGGGCCAGTGCGCGCCCGACCGGACCGGACAGCGGCGTCAGCATCAGCCGGACCAGGCTGCGGACGGGGCGCGCGGCCAGGCCGTCGCCGGCGGCGGGCTGCGACACGGCGTGAACCCACCAGTTCGAGGTGGCGATACTGGACAACATGGCAATTCCTCCTCCTTGTTCCGGGCAGGGCCCGAGGTGATCCTGCCTTTCAGCATCCTCCCTTCCGGGGGCGCCGTCTGTTCCCGGCGGAACACATGCCTGTTGTTGATGAACAGGGATCGAATTATCCTTGGTCCCTCAGGGGCGCCCTCCGGTCCCCGTCGAAGCCGGACCCCCGCAGCAATGGATCACCGCGACAAGAACCTCCGCCCGGCACCCGCGGACCCGCAGGCCCGTGCCGCGGCCCTGGGGGGCTTTCAGCTGTTCCGCGACCTGGACGCCGACAGCCTGGCGGACCTGGCCCAGGGCCTGCACCATTGCCATTGGCCCGCAGGCACCTTGATCTTTTCCCGCGGCGACGGGGGCGATCAGCTGCTGGCCATCATCGCGGGTCGCATCAGGCTGTCGCTGTCCAGCGCGCAGGGGCGCGAGATCGTCCTGACCACCCTGGGGCCGGGCGAGGTCCTGGGCGAGATTGCGCTGGTCGACGGGCATCCGCGATCGGCCGACGCCACCGCGATCCATGAAACGACCTGTTTGGCCCTTTCCCGTGCGCGGTTCGAGGCAGTGGCCCGGCGTCGGCCGGAGGTGGGCCTTGCCTTGGCGCGGCACCTGGCGCTGCATGTGCGGCGGACCAATTTCCAGATGGAGTCGATCGCGCTCTACGATCTGCAGGCGCGGCTGGTGCGGTTCCTGCTTTACGCGCTGGCGCGCGAGGCCGGACAGGGCCCGCAGCGGCGCCTGGCGCTCGACCTGAGCCAGTCCGAGATCGCCGCGATCTTGGGAGCGTCGCGCCCCAAAATCAGCCTGGCCTTTGGCGCCCTGGCGGCCACGGGGGCCGTTAGGCGCGACGGCAGCACGCTGATCTGCGACGTCGAACTGCTGGAGCAGATGGCCGATGGCGACGTGCCCCCACCGTGAAAAGCTGCGGGCGTGGCGGGTTCTGCCGCCACGCCCCTTGTTGATCCCGGAGTAGCAGTCCGGATCGCCCGGCCGTTCACGGCGCGGCGTCCGACCCGGCCGGCGGCGGGGACCGCCGGTTCTGTCCCGGGTCTGGACGGGGAACGTCAAAGGACTTTGAAAAGAGGCAACGGGTGAAAAGCTGGTCCGAAATCTTCTGGTGACTGTTCCTGCACGCCGTGAACCGATCGCGCAGTTTCAGACTAGGCTGACGGTCGGCAGGCGGCTGTTCCCTGGGGAACATGCACGAAAAAAAGATCGCCACTTCGCGCGGGCGTTGCACAGGCTGCCGGGCGTCCTGCCACGGATCCACGCAGCTGCCCGATGCGTTCCATCAGGAAGAATATCCACGGGGTCCGGTTTGCCGCGTTGATTTTCACGAAATGTTCGCCATCTTGGGTCACATGCGCGCCGACCAGATCCTGCACCCGACCGAGGCCGGGCTATATTGTCCTCCCGGTGATTTCTTCATCGACCCGATCCGCCCGGTTCCCCGTGCGCTGATCACCCATGGACATGGCGACCATGCCCGCGCGGGCCACGGCGCGGTCATGGCAACCCGGCAGACGCTGGACATCATGGCCATCCGCTATGGCGAGGATTTCACCGGCACGCGGCAGGTTGCCGAAGGCGTCGCCCGCATCGGCGACGTGTCCGTCAGCTTTCATCCCGCCGGCCACATCCTGGGCTCCGCGCAGATCGCGGTGCAGCCTGATCGCGGGCCGCGGATCGTCGTTTCGGGCGACTATTGCCGCGCGCCGAACCCCGTCTGCGCCCCTTATGAGCCGGTTCCCTGCGACATCTTCGTGACCGAGGCGACCTTTGGCCTGCCGGTCTTCAAGCACCCCGACCCCGCACAGGAGATGACCCGCCTGATCGCCAGCATGGAGGAGTTTCCCGAACGTCCGCACCTGATCGGCGCCTATGCTCTGGGCAAGGCGCAGCGGGTGATCGCGCTGGCCCGGCAGGCGGGGATCGACGGTCCCATCGCGATCCACGGCGCACTGCAGCGGCTGTGCGATTTTCACGTGGAACAAGGCATCGATCTGGGGCCGCTGATCCCGGCCACGGCGGCCGATGTGCCGGCACAGCTGGTGATCGCGCCGCCCTCGGCCTTTGCCAGTGCCTGGGTGCAGCGGTTCCGCGACCCGGTGATCGGCTTTGCCTCGGGCTGGATGGCGGTTCGGGCCCGCGCCCGGCAGCGCGGCGTGGAGCTGCCCTTGGTGATCAGCGATCACGTGGACTGGCCGCAGGTCACGCAGACGATCCGCGAACTGTCCCCGTCCGAGGTCTGGATCACCCACGGCACCGAAGAAGGCCTGATGCGCTGGTGCGAGATCGAGGGCTATGCCGCCCGCCCCCTGCGCCTTGTCGGCTATGAGGACGAGCCGGAATGAGGGCATTCGCGCATCTTCTGGAACGTCTGGCCTTCACGCCGGCGCGCAACGCCAAGCTGCGGCTGCTGACCCATTACCTAGAGGCGACGCCCGATCCCGACCGGGGCTATGCGCTGGCCGCGCTGACCGGCGACCTGAAGCTGCGGGCGGTGACGCCGGGCCTGCTGCGCGGGTTGATGGCCGAACGCGTGGACGCGCAGCTGTTCGCGATGTCCTATGACTTCGTGGGTGATCTGGCCGAGACTATCGCGCTTTTGTGGGACAGCGAGCGGGACGAGGATGTGCCGCTGCACCAGGCGGTCGGGCTGCTGTCCGATACGGGCCGGGCCGCGCTGCCCGCCGCCATCGCGGGCATGCTGGACCGGCTGGGGCCGTCGCAGCGGCTGGCCTTCCTGAAGCTGGCGACCGGGAATATGCGCGTGGGTCTGTCGGCCCGCATGGCCCGGATGGCCTTGGCCCAGATGGGCGCGCCCGAGGTGAAGGACCTGGAGGAGGTCTGGCACGGCCTGGTGCCGCCCTATCAGCCGCTGTTCGACTGGATCGGTGGGGGCGCGCGTCCCGAACAGGCGGCGCGGGCGCCCTTTCGCCCGGTCATGCTGTCCACCCCGGTCGACCTGGACCAGCTACGCGCCTTCGATCCGGCGGATTACATCGCCGAATGGAAATGGGACGGCATCCGCGTCCAGGCGATCAACGACGGCGGCACGCGCAGGCTGTACAGTCGCACGGGCGAGGATGTGGGCGGAGCCTTTCCCGACCTGCTGGAGGCGCTGAACTTTGACGGCACCCTAGACGGAGAGCTGCTGGTCCGGCGCGGGGGCGATGTCGCGTCCTTTGGCGATCTGCAGCAGCGGCTGAACCGCAAGACTGTCAGCCGCGCCCTGCTGGAGAGCCATCCGGCGGGCCTGCGCGTCTATGATGCGCTGATCTGGCAGGGGCGTGACCTGCGCGACCTGCCGCATCAGGACCGACGCGCGATCCTCGAGGCGGCGGATTTTGGCACCGACCGGATCGACCTGTCGCCGCTGCTGTCCTTCGGCAGCTGGGACGACCTGGCCGCGCTGCGCGCCGATCCCCCCAGCACGGTCATCGAGGGCGTGATGATCAAGCGCCGCGACAGCAGCTATGTCGGCGGCCGCCCGCGCGGGCCGTGGTTCAAGTGGAAGCGCGACCCGATGGTCGTCGATGCGGTGATGCTTTATGCGCAGCGCGGGCATGGCAAGCGGTCGGGCTTTTACAGCGATTTTACTTTTGGCCTGTGGGATGGCGATGCGCTGGTGCCGGTGGGCAAGGCCTATTTCGGCTTTACCGACGAGGAGCTGCGTGACCTGGACCGCTTTGTCCGCAACAATACGACCGAGCGCTTCGGTCCCGTCCGCTCGGTCGCGCCCAAGCTGGTGCTGGAGGTGGCCTTCGAGGGGCTGAACGCCTCGGCGCGGCACAAGTCGGGCGTCGCCATGCGCTTTCCGCGCATCAGCCGCATCCGGTGGGACAAGCCCGCCGCCGAGGCGGACCGGCTGGAGACGCTGAAGGCGATGATCCCGTGAACCTGCCCCCCGATTTCCAGGACTGGTTCACCCGCCAGGGCTGGCAACCGCATCCGCATCAGATCGCCCTGCTGGAGGTCCCGGGCGACAGCCTGCTGATCGCCCCCACCGGCGGCGGCAAGACGCTGGCCGGGTTCCTGCCCTCGCTGGTCGAGCTGCGCGATCCGCCGGGGGGGATGCACACGCTTTACGTCTCGCCGCTCAAGGCGCTGACGGCGGACATCGCGCGCAACCTGTCGCGCCCCGTGGCGGATCTGGGCCTGAACATCCGCATCGAGGACCGCACCGGCGACACCCGTGCCAGCCAGCGCGCCCGCCAGCGCGTGGACCCGCCCGACATCCTGCTGACCACGCCCGAATCGCTGGCGCTGATGCTGTCCTATGAACAGGCGCCAGCGATCTTTCGCGGCCTGCGCCGGGTCGTGCTGGACGAGCTGCATGCCCTGGCGGAAAACAAGCGTGGCGACCAGCTGATGCTGTGCCTGGCGCGGCTGAAGACGCTGGCGCCCGACCTGCAGGTGACGGGGCTCTCCGCGACGGTCGAGGCGCCCGAGCAGCTGGCGGGTTTCATGGGCGGCGCAGAGGTCATTCATGCCGATCCCGGACCGGACCCGGATATTGCGATGCTGCCGACATCGCGGGCTGCGCCCTGGTCGGGCGGGGGCGGGCATTACGCGGTTCCCGACGTCCTGGCCGAGGTCGCGAGGGCCAATACCACGATCATCTTCATCAACACCCGCGCCCAGGCCGAACTGTTCTTTCAGGCGCTCTGGGCCGCCAACGACGCCAACCTGCCCATCGGCCTGCACCATGGCAGCCTGGCCCGCGAGGCCCGCCAGCGGGTCGAGGCCGCGATGGCCGCGGGCGAATTGCGCGCGGTGGTGGCGACAGGCAGCCTGGATCTGGGGATCGACTGGGGCGCCGTGGACCTGGTGATCCAGGTCGGCGCCCCCCGGAACGTCAAGCGGCTGGTCCAGCGCATCGGCCGCGCCAATCACCGCTACAATGCCCCAAGCCGCGCCCGGATCGTGCCCGCGAACCGCTTCGAGGTGATCGAATGCGTCGCCGCGCTGGAGGCCGTGCAGCAGCGCGACCTGGACGGCGATCCGCGCGGGCCGGGACCGCTGGACGTGCTGTGCCAGCACATCCTGCTGACCGCCTGCGCCGGACCCTTTGATGCGGATGCGCTTTATGCCGAGGTCTCCGGCGCCGGACCTTATCGCGATCTGTCGCGCGACGATTTCGATGCCTGCGTGGAGTTCGCCGCCACCGGCGGCTATGCGCTGCGGGCCTATGACCGCTGGCAGCGGCTGATGCTGCGCGACGGGCTGTGGCGCCTGCGCGATCCGCGTGCCGCCCGCGACCTGCGCATGAATATTGGCACCATCGTCGAGGCCGAGATGGTGAAGGTGCGGCTGCGCGGGCGCGGCGGCGTGCCCCTGGGCGAGGTCGAGGAAAGCTTTGCCGCGACGCTGGAGCCGGGCGACACCTTCCTGATCGGCGGCCAGACGGTCCGCTACGAAGGCCTGCGCGAGATGGTCATCGAGGTGACGCGCCAACCCACGCGCGAGCCCAAGATCGCCGTCTATTCCGGGTTGAAGCTGGCCACCTCGACCCAGTTGTCGCATCGGGTGCAGGCGCTGATCGGCACCCTCGCGGCGCATGACCTGCTGCCGTCCGACACGCGCGCCTGGCTGGCGCTGCAGGGCCGGGTCAGCGCCCTGCCGCGCGCGGGCGTGCTGGTCAGCGAAAGCTTTCCGCACCAGGGGCGCTGGCACTTTGCGCTCTACGGCTTTGCTGGGCGGAACGCGCTGCAAACGCTTGGCCTGCTGATGTCGCGCACGATGGAGGAGGCGGGGCTGGGTCCCTTGGGCTTTCTATCGACCGATTATGCGCTGCTGATCTGGTCACTGGACCCGGTGACCGATCCCGCGCCGCTGCTGGACCCCGAGGCGCTGCGCGACGGGCTGGGCGACTGGCTGGGCGGCAACGCGGTGATGAAGCGCAGCTTTCGGAATGTGGCGACCATCGCCGGCCTGATTCAGCGGAACCTGCCGGGGCAGCGCAAGTCCGGGCGCCAAGCGACCTTTTCCAGCGACATCCTTTACGACACGTTGCGCAAGTACGACCCGGATCACCTGATGCTGCGGATCACGGCTGATGAGGCGCGCCGGGGGCTTGTGGATTTCGACCGGATCGAGGAAATGCTGGCCCGCTCGGACCAATACGACCACCGGATGCTGGAGCGCGTCTCTCCGCTGGCCGCGCCGCTGCTGCTGGAGGCCGGGCGGGTGCCGATCGCGGGGCAGGGACGACAGCGGCTGGCCGAGGCCGAGGCCGCGGCACTGATGGCAGAGGCAGGATTGGCGTGACGGGCCACCAGATCGACTTCGACGGGCAGCGGCTGGAGGCAAGGCCTTCTGGCGCGTTGTATTGGCCCGCGCGGCGCTGGCTGATCGTGGCGGACCTGCACCTGGGCAAGTCGGAGCGCATGGCGCGGCGGGGCGGGGCGCTGCTGCCCCCCTACGAGACGCAGGCGACGCTGGATCGGCTGTCGACCGAGATCGCGGCCACCGACGCCGAGGTCGTCGTCAGCCTGGGCGACGGTTTCGACGACGACGCGGCGGGGCGGGCGCTGCCGGATGATGTCTGCGACAGCCTTCGCCGGATGGCGCAGGGGCGGCGCTGGATCTGGGTCAGCGGCAACCACGACCCGGGCGCCATCTGCCCGCGCCTGCCGGGCGAAAACGCGGCCGAACTGCACGAGGGGCTGACCCTGCGGCACGAGGCGGGGCGGGGGCCAGATGTCTCGGGACATTACCACCCCTGCCTGCGGCTGGCGGGGCAGCGGCTGCGGTGCTTTCTGGTGGGCCGCGACCACCTGATCCTGCCGGCCTTCGGGGCCTATACCGGCGGGCTGGAGATTGCCGATCGCGCCTTGGCCGCGCTGGTGCCGCAGGGACTGGCCCTGGCCTGCGGGCCGCGCGTCGTCCCGGTGCCCGTCGGCTATCGGCCGCAGGGCCAGAAGCGTCCGGCGCGCCGGGGCCTTGCATGAGAAAGGCCGACCCGATGGGCCGGCCTTGTCGTCATTGGTCCGGATGGATCAGAACCGAAAGTTCATGCCGACCTTGACATTGCTGTGCTTGGGCGTCGCGTTAGTGCGGAGGGTGGTGTCTTCGTCCAAAAACTCCACGGTTTCCTTGCCGAAGTCGCGGTATTGGTATTCGGCAAAGACCGACGTCCGCGCCCCCAGGCTGCGCTCGACACCCATCCCGGCCGCGACGCCAGACGCCTTGTAGCCGGTGGTGGCGGAGTCGTCGCCATCCGACAGCGTGAAATCGAAATCGCCGCGCGCCACGCCGAAGGTGCCATAGACCAGCGTCTGCGGGTTGACGGTGTAACCGGTCTTCATGACCAGCGACAGGATCGAATTGACGGTGGTTTCGGCACCGAGGGTCACGCCGTCGACGTCAAGCGTCGCGCTGTCGTCGACCGAGCCGCCCTCATAGCCCAGTTCCGGGCCAAAGACCCAGTTGCCGCGCTGCCAGCGATAGCCGACATGCACGCCGGCGGTGAACCCCTTCACCTCCAGATCGCCCACGCCAAGAACGCTCGCCTCTTCATCGCCATCTTCCAGCAGGGTGAAGCCGACTTGGTCGTCGCCGCCGAAGGAGTAGCCGACCGAGCCGCCGGCATAGGCGCCCGCCCAGTTGCCCGCGACCAGCGGCGCGGCTTCCACCACGACAGGTTCGACATCGACGACGGGTGCGATGGCACCGCCCGCAAAGGCGGCGCCGCTGCCGGCAAGAAGGGCCACGGAGGCCGTGCCGGCCGAGAAAAGGGACACAAGACGCATCGGGAAACTCCTGAAATCGGCAGCCTTCAAAGAGATCCTGCCAGCAAAATCTTCTGCGGCATTAGGGCAGAAACCGCGCCGATAATCAAATGAAAGCCCGCATACCGCGAGCCCACACCCTCATTCTCGCGCAAAGCGCGTGTCGTTTGGGCAACAAGCCCGGCCTGCTCAGGTCTCAGGTGTCCAGATTTTCGACATTCAGCGCGTTCTGCTGGATGAATTCACGACGCGGTTCAACCACGTCGCCCATCAGTTTGGTGAACAGGTCCTCGGCCTCGGCCACATCCTCGATCCGCACCTGCAGCATGGTCCGCGCGACCGGGTCCAAGGTCGTTTCCCACAGCTGTTCCGGGTTCATTTCGCCCAAGCCCTTGTAGCGCTGCAGCGACAGGCCCTTTTCGCCTTCCAGGAAGACCGCCTGCAGCAGCCCAAGCGGGCCATAGATCGGCTGCTCCCGGTCCTTGCGGATCAGGCGGGCGGGCTTGCCATAGATATCCTGCAAGCCCCGGGTCATTTCGCCCAAGCGGCGGCTTTCACCGCTGCGCAGCATCTGCCCGTCCAGCGTGCGGTTCTCCTCGACGCCGCGCAGGGTGCGGGTCAGCCGGATCCCGGCGTCCTGGGTCGGGCGACCCTGCCAGCCGCGCTCGTATTCCTCAGCGATCAGGTCCAGACGCGCGGCAATGTCGCTGGCGACGCCCTGGGCATCGGAATCAACCCGCCCCGGAACCAGCGCCCCGGCGATCGCCGCCTGTTCGGTGATATGCGGCGGGTAATGGGTCGGATAGGCGCGCAGCACGCGACGGGCGGCACGGGCATCCTCGACCACGCGCGCCAAGTCGTTGCCGATGATCTCCTCGCCCGAAGCCAGCCGCAGCGCGGCCCCCTCGATCCCCTGCTGGACCAGGTAATCCTCCAGCGCGGCCTCGTTCTTCAGATAGACCTCGGACCGCCCGCGCCCGACCTTGTAGAGCGGCGGCTGCGCGATATAGAGATGCCCCGCCTCGATCAGGTCCGGCATCTGCCGGAAGAAGAAGGTCAGCAGCAACGTCCGGATATGCGCGCCGTCCACATCGGCGTCGGTCATGATGACGATCTTGTGGTAGCGCAGCTTCTTGAGGCTGAATTCGTCGCGTCCGATCCCGGTGCCAAGCGCGGTGATCAGCGTGCCGATCTGGTCGCTGGACAGCATCCGGTCAAAACGTGCGCGTTCCACGTTCAGGATCTTGCCGCGCAGGGGCAGCACGGCCTGGTTCTGGCGCGCACGGCCCTGTTTTGCCGATCCGCCCGCCGAGTCGCCCTCGACGATGAACAGTTCGGACAGCGCCGGGTCCTTTTCCTGGCAATCGGCCAGCTTGCCGGGCAGCGACGCCACGTCCATCGCGGTCTTGCGCCGCGTCAGCTCGCGCGCCTTGCGCGCCGCCTCGCGGGCCAAGGCTGCCTCGATGATCTTGCCGACGATCTGGCGGGCCTCGCCGGGATTCTCCTCGAACCACTCGGCCAGCTTTTCGCCGACCAGCTGCTCGACCGCCGGGCGAACCTCGGACGACACCAGCTTGTCCTTGGTCTGGCTGGAGAACTTGGGGTCGGGGACCTTGACCGACAGCACGCAGGTCAGACCCTCGCGCGCGTCGTCGCCGGTAAAGTCGACCTTTTCCTTCTTCGCGATGCCGCTGTCCTGGGCGTATTTGCCGATCACGCGCGTCAGCGCCCCGCGGAACCCGGCCATGTGGGTGCCGCCGTCGCGCTGCGGAATGTTGTTGGTGAAGGGCAGCACCGTCTCGTGATAGCTGTCGTTCCACCACATCGCGACCTCGACCCCGATGCCGTTCTTCTCGCCGGTCATGAAGATCGGCTCGGGCATGACCGAGGTCTTGGAGCGGTCCAGGTATTTCACGAACTCGCGGACACCGCCTTCATAGAACAACTCGGTCTTCTGGACCTCGGCATGGCGCTCATCCTCCAGGATGATGCGCACGCCGCTGTTCAGGAAGGCCAGTTCGCGCAGCCGGTTTTCCAGCGTCTTGAAGCTGTATTCCAGGTTGCTAAAGGTCCCGTCCGCGCTGTTCAGCTTGGTCGAGGCCAGAAAGCGGACCTCGGTGCCCTTCTGGCCGGGGGCGTCGCCCACCACGCGCAGGGGCTCGACCGTATCGCCGCGTTCAAAGCGGACATAGTATTCCTTGTCGTTGCGCCAGATCCGCAACTCCAGCCAGTCGGACAACGCGTTCACGACCGACACGCCCACGCCGTGCAGGCCGCCCGACACCTTATAGCTGTTCTGGTCGAACTTTCCGCCGGCATGCAGCTGGGTCATGATGACCTCGGCCGCGCTGACGCCTTCACCCGCATGCATGTCCACCGGAATGCCGCGCCCGTTGTCGCGGACGCTGACGCTGCTGTCGGCATGGATCTTGACCCGGACAAAGTCCGCGTGACCCGCCAGCGCCTCGTCGATGCCGTTGTCCACGACCTCGTAGACCATATGATGCAGGCCCGAGCCGTCATCGGTATCGCCGATATACATGCCGGGACGTTTGCGGACCGCGTCCAGGCCCTTGAGAACCTTGATGGAATCGGCACCGTATTCGGCAGGCTGGAGTGCGGTCTCGGTCATGGGTGGGGCTTCCTGTTCGTCCTGTCCCGATATAAGCTGTCGGCGGTGCAAAGTCACGGCTTTGACAGGGTTTTTCCGGGATTTACGCGCTTTTCCGCAGCGTTCGCCATAGCTGCTCGCGGGGGCGGCTGGGCTGCGCATGAACGGGCGTGGTGCCGCACGTGGCCTCAAGGCATGTCGAGCCTTGAAACGGGTGCGTTTGCAGGCGTCATGCCAAGGATCCGGCGACCTCGTCAGCCGGCCTTGACTGCAGTGGAACCTGCCTCGGACCGGGTGACCGACAGATGGCGCGCGCGCGATCCCAGGTCCGCAAACAGCTCGGGGCCTGTCCCCGTCAGCAGGCTCTGGGCGGGCAGGGCGGTGATGCGATCATAAAGCGCCGCGCGCCGGTCGGCGTCCAGATGCGCCGCCACCTCGTCCAGCAGCAGCAGCACGGGCTGGTCCGACAGCGCCTGCGCATTGGCCAGGATCAGCGACAGCAGCAGCGCCTTTTGCTCGCCGGTCGAGGACTGGGCGGCGGGCATGTCCTGCGGGCCCCAGCTGGCGCCCAGGTCGGCGCGGTGGGGGCCGGTCAGCGTGCGCCCCGCCGCCATGTCCCGGCCGCGCATCCCGGCCAGGCGGGCGGCGATGCTGTCGGCATCCGGATCGTCGGCCGCCCCCTCTCCCGGCAGCAGCGACAGCCGCGCGGCGGGAAAATCCGCGCCGCCGTCCTGCGCGGCCATGATCGCGTCAAGCGCGGCCTGCCGGTTCCGGGTCAGCGCGGCGCCCGCCTCGGCCATCTGACCCTCCAGCGCGCGGTACCAGCCTGGATCCCCGACCTGGTCCTTCAGCAGACGGTTCCGCTCGCGCATGGCCTTGTCATAGGCCAGCGCCAGGTCGGCATGGTCGGGCATCAGCGACAGGGTCACGCGGTCCAGGAACCGCCGCCGGCCTTCGGGCGCGTCAGACCACAGCCGGTCCATCGCCGGCACCAGCCAGATCACCCGCACCAGCCGCGCCAAGGCCGTCTGCGGCACGGTCTTGTCGTCGATGACGACGCTGCGGGATTGGCCCGGCGGCGCCCAGGTCTCGACCGCACGGTCGTCCAGGGTGGCGCGGATGCGCCAGCCGGCCTCCTTGCCCTGCCGCGCCTGGTTGGGGGCGGCGGCGGCCCGAAATCCGCGCCCGGGCGCCAGCATCGACACCGCTTCGAGGATGTTGGTCTTACCCGCACCGTTCGGGCCGAAGATCGCCAGCGGGCGCGGGTCCAGCTCCAGCTCCAGCCGGGGCCAGGAGCGGAACTGCGACAGCCGCAGCTGCCCCAGTGTCACACGCGCATCGGCATGACGACATAGACCGCGCTCTGATCGCTGCCTTCGCGGATCAGCGCGGCGTCGCCCGAGCCGTTGAACAGGAAGACCGCATTGTCGCGATCCACCTGGCCGGCGATTTCCTGCAGGTATTTCGCGTTGAAGCCGATCTCCAGCGGCTCGTCGGCATAGGCGACGATCAGCTCCTCTTCGGCGGCGCCGGCATCGGGGGCGTTCACCGACAGGACCAGCCGGTCGCTGTCCAGGGCCAGCTTGACGGCGCGGGACCTTTCGCTGCTGACGGTGGCGACGCGGTCCACCGCGCGGGCGAAATCGGCGGCATCCACCTCCAGCCGGCGGGCGTTGTTGATCGGGATGACGCGGCTGTAATCCGGGAAGGTCCCGTCGATCACCTTCGAGGTCAGCGTGATGGTCGGCGTGGCAAAGCGTACCTTGGTCTCGCTGACCGAAACGGCGATATCGGCCTCGTCATCATCCAGCAGCTTGCGCAACTCGCCCACGGTCTTGCGGGGGACGATGACGCCGGCCATCTCCTCGGCGCCGGCGGGCAGGGGGGCATCGATGCGCGCCAGCCGGTGCCCATCGGTCGCCACGCAGCGCAGCACGGGTCCGTCCTCGGACTGGGCGACATGCATGTAGACGCCGTTCAGGTAATAGCGCGTCTCCTCGGTCGAGATCGCGAATTTCGACTTGTCGAACAGCCGCCGCAGCACGCCCGCGGGCGCGCGGAAATTGGCGCTGTATTCGCTGGAGGCCATCACGGGGAAATCCTCGCGCGGTAGGGTCGCCAGGCTGAAGCTGGAGCGTCCGGCCTGCACCGACAGCCGCCCCGCCGCGTCGTCGCTGGCGATCTGGACCAGCGCCCCGTCCGGCAGCTTGCGGGCGATCTCGTTCAGCATCACGGCGCTGACGGTGGTCGCACCATTGCGCTCGACCTGCGCGGGGGCGCGGTCCACCACCTCGGTGTCCAGGTCGGTGGCGCGGAAGCTGACGCCGTCGGCCGTCGCCTCGATCAGCACATTGGCCAGGATCGGGATGGTATTGCGGCGTTCAACGACCGATTGGGCCTGCGACACGGCCTTGACCAGAACGGCACGCTCGATCGAGAATTTCATCAGATTCCCCTGTCCCTGGGCATCAGGCCCGTTCGTCGGACCTGATGTGTAACCGCGCCTGCAGGCGGTCACAAGATTTTCGTTTTCAGGCTTCCAGCATCCGCTTCAGCACGGCGATATCCTCGACCATGCTGCTGTCCTCGACCAGCAGTTCCTCGATCTTGCGCACGCCATGCATGATCGTGGTGTGGTCGCGGCCCCCGAAGCGGCGGCCGATCTCCGGCAGGCTGCGGCTGGTCAGCTGTTTCGACAGATACATCGCGATCTGGCGCGGGCGGGCGACATTGCGGGCGCGCTTGGGGCCCATCATGTCGGCCAGGCGGATGTTGTAATGTTCCGCGACCTTGCGCTGGATGTCGTCGATGTTGATCTTGCGGTCATTGGTCCGCAGGATGTCGGCCAGGCATTCCTGCGCCACTTCCAGCGTGATCTCGCGCCGCAACAGGCTCGCATGCGCGAACAGGCGCTGCAGCGCGCCTTCCAGGACGCGGACGTTCGTGGTGATGCGATGCGCCAAAAACTCCAGCACGCCCGCGCCGATCTCCAGATCCGGCTGCTGGGCGCGGAAGACCTCGGTCTTGGACTGCAGGATCCCCAGGCGCAGCTCGTAGGTCGTGGGGTGCAGGTCGACGATCAGGCCGCAGGACAGGCGCGACTTGATGCGTTCCTCCAAGCCCTTGATCTCGGCGGGGGCGCGATCGGCGGAAATCACGATCTGCTTGCCCTGGTCGACCAGCGCGTTGAAGGTGTGGAAGAATTCCTCCTGCGTGCTGTCCTTGCCGGCGATGAACTGGACATCGTCGACCATCAGCATGTTCACGTTCCGGAACATGCCCTTGAAGTCCATGATGGTGCTTTCGCGCAGCGCCTGGACAAAGCGGTACATGAACTGTTCCGCCGACAGATACAGCACCTGCGCCGACGGATGGCGCGCCTGATAGTCATGCGCGATGGCGTGCATCAGGTGGGTCTTGCCCAGCCCCACGCCGCCATAAAGGAACAGCGGGTTGAAGCCCACCGGCCCGCCTTCGGCCACGCGGCGCGCGGCGGCATGGGCCAGTTCGTTCGGCTTGCCGACGACGAAATTGCCAAAGGTATAGCGCGGGTCCAGCGGTGCCCCCAGGTCGGCGCGGGGCGCGCGGGTGGTGGCGGCCTCGAAGGCCGGGGCCGCGCCGGCGGCCGGTGCCGCGGGGCGGGAAACCGTGCTGCCCACGTCAAAGCGAAGCCGTTCGACCGACAGCCCGTTGCGCGACAGGACGGCCATGATGTCCTTGGCGAAATGCCGGTTCACCCAGTCCGAGATGAAGCGCGTGGGGCTGACGAAACGCGCGGCGCCGTCATCGACGGCGGTCAGGCGAAGCGGCTTGATCCAGTGGTTGTAGTTGTTCGGCCCAACGCTCTGCTCCAACTCGGCGCATGCCTGTCCCCAGATCTTGTCCATCAT